>NZ_JACBZA010000001.1:1870523-2182277 GCF_013408535.1 Actinopolymorpha cephalotaxi | reverse complement strand
GATGGTGTCCTCGTCGTGCTCCACCACGATCAGGGTGTTGCCGATGTCGCGGAGCCGGATCAGGGTCTCGATCAGCCGGTGGTTGTCGCGCTGGTGCAGGCCGATCGACGGCTCGTCCAGCACGTACAGAACGCCGACCAGCCCGGACCCGATCTGGGTGGCCAGCCGGATGCGCTGCGCCTCACCGCCGGACAGCGAGCCGGAGGGCCGGTCGAGGGAGAGGTAGTCCAGGCCGACGTCGAGCAGGAACCGCAGCCGCTCGCCGATCTCCTTGAGCACCCGCTCGGCGATCTGCTTCTCGCGCGGGCTGAGCTCCAGGCCGCGCAGGAACTCGGCGATGTCGCCGATCGGCAGCGACGACGCGTCGGCGATGGACCGGTCCCCGATCGTCACCGCGAGCGAGATCGGCTTCAGCCGCGAACCCTGGCAGCTCGGGCAGGCCACCTCGCGCATGTAGCCCTCGAACCGCTCCCTGCTGGAGTCGGACTCCGCCTCCGCGTGCCGGCGGGAGACGTAGGAGATCACGCCCTCGTAGGTGGTGTAGTAGGAACGCTCGCGGCCGTAGCGGTTGCGGTAACTGACGTGCACCTGGTCGGCGTAGCCGTGCAGCAGTGCCTTGCGGACCTTCGCCGGCAGGCGTTCGTACGGTGTGTCGGTGCGGAACCCGATGGTGGTGGCCAGCGCCTCGATCAGCCGCCCGAAGTAGTCGGTGACGTGCGCGCCCGCCCACGGCGCCAGCGCGCCCTCGTCCAGGCTCTTCGTCGGGTCGGGCACCACGAGGTCGGGGTCGACCTCCATCCGGGTGCCCAGGCCGGTGCAGTCCGGGCAGGCGCCGTAGGGAGAGTTGAACGAGAACGACCGGGGCTCGAGCTCCTCGAAGGACAGGTCGTCGTCGGGACAGTACAGGTGCTCCGACCACACCCGCTCGCGATGAGGGTCGTTCTCGGGAAGGTCCACGAAGTCGAGGGTGACCAGTCCGCCACCGAGGTGCAGCGCGGTCTCGATCGAGTCGTTCAGCCGCCGCTTCGACGAGCCCTTCAGCCCGAGCCGGTCGACCACCACCTCGATCGTGTGCTTGCGCTGCTTGTCGAGCTTGGGCACCTCGCCGAGCGGGTGGACCTCGCCGTCGACCCGGACCCGGGAGTAGCCCTGGGTGATGAGCTGGCGGAACAGGTCGGCGTATTCGCCCTTGCGGCCGCGCACCAGCGGTGCAAGCACCTGGAAGCGGGTCCCCTCGTCGAACTCCAGAATCCGGTCGACGATCTGCTGCGGTGTCTGCCGGGCGATGGGACGCCCGCACACCGGGCAGTGCGGGTGGCCGATCCGGGCGTAGAGCAGCCGGAGGTAGTCGTAGACCTCGGTGATCGTGCCGACCGTGGACCTGGGGTTGCGTGAGGTGGACTTCTGGTCGATGGAGACCGCGGGCGACAGGCCCTCGATGAAGTCGACGTCGGGCTTGTCCATCTGGCCGAGGAACTGCCGGGCGTAGGCCGACAGCGACTCGACGTAGCGGCGCTGGCCCTCGGCGAAGATCGTGTCGAACGCGAGGCTCGACTTGCCCGACCCGGACAGGCCGGTGAAGACGATGAGGGCGTCACGCGGCAACTCCAGGGACACGTCCTTGAGGTTGTGCTCGCGGGCACCGCGGATGATCAGCTGGTCGGACACGTGGTGGTTCCGTCCTCGGCAGCGGGGCTGGTGGGCTGTGGTGGTTCTGGCATCGGTCTGTGGTCCGGCGTGGTCCGGCATCTGGCGTGGTCTGGCCTTGGCGTAGCGCGTGCCGGTGATCGAACGAGCAGGTCAGCGGCCTGGTGGAGCCACCTGCCGAACGGTCCCGGAGCGGGTTTTGTCAGGGCTTGGCCATGCTAGCCCCGACCACCGACAAGCCTTCCGAGAAGCCCTCTCGACCGCCTCGTTCCGTCACACCCGCTCACCCCGAGTCTTCCTCGCCTGGCCATGTGCGGCCACACGGGGCCGGTATCCCCCTGCGGGTTGGACTTGCCCCCGGCGCACCCCGAAAGAATGGTCGGGACCGCACAGAAAACCGCCGAGCCGTCGCATCGGTTCGAATCACCGTCACCCGGGTCGAAGATCCGGTTCGCGCCCGGCTCGGCCTGCTCGTCCCCGTACAGAATGGGTTTCGATGATTCGTATCGCCATGCTCAGCTTCTGGCACGTCCACGCCCTCGGCTACGCCCGCCAGGCCCAGGAACACCCGGGCACGGAGATCGTGGCCGCCTGGGACGAGGACCCGGCACGCGGCCGGGCCGAGGCGGACAAGCTGGGTGTCCCCTTCCACGAGAACCTCGCCGACGTCCTCGCCCGCGACGACGTGGACGCGGTGATCGTGGACACGCCGACCAACATCCACCCCGAGGTGATCAGCGCCGCCGCCCGGGCCGGCAAGCACATCTTCACCGAGAAGGTGCTCGCCCTCACCGTGCGCGAGTGCAACGAGATCCTCGCCGAGGTCGACAAGGCGGGCGTGACGCTGATCCTGTCGCTGCCCAGGCTGTACCACGGCTACACCCAGGCGATCAGGGAAGTGCTGGAGTCTGGCCACCTCGGTGAGCTCGCGCTGGTCCGCACCCGGCTCTCCCACGGCGGCGCGGTCGGCGAGGGCTGGTTGCCGGAGCACTTCTACGACCCCGAGCAGTGCGGCGGCGGCGCCCTGGTCGACCTCGGCTGCCACCCGATGTACCTCACCCGGCTGTTCCTCGGCGCGATGCCGGAGTCGGTGAGCGCGAGCTACGGCCACGTCACCGGCCGCCAGGTCGAGGACAACGCGGTCGCCGTGCTCCGCTACCCCAACGGCGCGATCGGGGTCGTCGAGGCCGGCTTCGCCACCACGTACTCCCCCTTCAGCATCGAGATCCACGGTACGAAGGGCAGCCTGCTGTTCGGTACGCCCGACCAGAAGCTGCTGGTGCGCAGCCCCGGACACGAGGGCGGCGAGAAGTGGGTCGAGCTCCCCGTGCCCGGCGACCAGCCGGACGCGTTCGACCAGTGGGTCGAGCACATCGGGCAGGGCACCCGGCCGACTGCCAACGTCGAGATGGGCGTCGACCTCACCCGGCTGATGGAGGCCGCGAACCACTCGGTCGCCGTCGACGGGCCGGTCCGCATCGACAGCGTGACCGGCTGAGCACCCGAGCGCCTGAACCGCTGAAACCGAACCTTCCCCTGACCCCGAGCTGACCCGGACGAGAAGTCCGGACGAGCGGAGATCGGCAGCGTCGCCGAGATCCCGTACATCCCGACCGAAGGAAACCCTGTGAGAACAGACCGGCCGGGACCACGTGTCAACCCGCAGTTGCTACCAGGAGGATCTCCCCTATGACCGTGAACGTCGGGCTCATCGGCTGTGGCGGCATCTCCAACCCGCACGTCCGTGGCTACCTCGAAATCCCCGACCGGGCGAAGGTGACCGCGGTCGCCGACGTGGTCGAGGAGAACGCCCGCACCCGCGCCGAGCAGGTGGGCGGTGCGCAGGTCTTCTCCGACTACCGCGACCTGATCGCCACCGCGAATGTCGACGCGGTCGACATCTGCCTCCCCCACCACCTGCACGCGGACGCGATCCTCGCCGCCGCCGAGGCCGGCAAGCACATCCTGTGCGAGAAGCCGCTGTGCATCACCACCGACGAGGCCGCCAAGATCACCCAGGCGGTCAAGGACAACGGCGTGACGCTCATGTGCGCGCACAACCAGTTGTTCATGCCGCCGGTGGCGAAGGCCCGCGAGCTCATCCAGAGCGGTGCGCTCGGCAAGGTCTACGAGCTGCGGACCACCGACAGCTTCTTCAACCGCGGCCTGAACGCCGACATGGGCTGGCGCGGCAGCCTGCAGACCGCCGGTGGCGGCGAGCTGATCGACACCGGCTACCACCCGACGTACCTCCTGCTCCACCTGGCCACCGCCGAACCGTCGGAGGTCGTGGCGATGACCAGCCGGCACCGGCTGGAGATGGAGGGCGAGGACTCCGCCCAGGTCATGGTGCGCTTCGCCGACGGCAGCGTGGGCACCATCGTCACCAGCTGGGCCTACCAGCCGGCGGCGGTGACCGAGAAGTTCTCCGTGGTGGCGGAGAAGGGCACGCTGTGGAGCGACGGCAAGACGCTGAACCACCGCACCACCGACGGTGAGCTCACGACGGTGGAGTTCCCGGAGGTGCACGCGTTCTCCGCGGAGATCGCCGACTTCATCACCTGCGTCACCGACAAGCGCCGGCCGATCAACACCGAGGTCGAGGGTGTGCACGTGCTGAAGGTCATCCTCGGCGCGTACGCCTCGGTGAAGGAGAAGCGGGTCGTCACCCTCGCCGACCTGTGAGCCGAGGGTAAGGCGAAACGGCGTACCTAGGTACGTACGAAGGACCGAACGAGGCCCGGCCCACTGCGAAGCGGACCGGGCCTCGTCGCGTTCGGAGGCCCTGCTCAGAGCCGGGTGAGCCGGCGGGCGTACCAGTCGGTGCGGGCCTGCGGCTCGACCGGCACCACCTGCACCCGCGCGCCGAGCACCGTGAGCCCGCTGGGGCGGGACAGCACCGGCTGGAGGTAGGCGGTCACCACCTCCGGCAGGTCCTGCGCGAGGCGGGACACCCGGTGCAGCAGGTCCTCCAGCGCGGCGACGTCGGCGTGTTCGCCGCCCCGGTGGCCGAACAGCAGCGGGGCCGCGCGCACCTCCCGGACCATCTCCGCCGCGTCGACGTCGGTCAGTGGCGGGATGCGGTAGGCGAGGTCGCCGAGCAGGTCGGTGGCCACACCCGCCAGGCCGAACGACACGATCGGGCCGAACATCTGGTCCTCCGCACACCCGATCACCACGGGTACGCCCGGCGCCGCCATCTGCTGCACCACGAACCCGGCCCGCTCCGGCTCGCCGATGGTGCCGGCCATCGTCGCCCAGGCGTCCCGCATCTCCACCTCGGTGTCGATGTTGCGCCACACGTCGGCCATGTCGGGACGCTGGCGCAGGTGCGGCGCGGTCGCCTTCAGGACGACGTTCCAGCCCAGGCGTTCGGCGGTGGCCACCGCCTCGTCGGCGGACCCGACGGGGTACGCCGGCCAGATGTCGATGCCGTAGCAGGCCAGCAGGTCGTCCAGGTCCTTGCCCTCGACGTCGCCGCCGTCGGGCCGGTCGGCCAGCACGCCCGCGACGATGGACCGGGCGCGGTCGTCGTCGATTCCTTCCAGCGGAGGGATCCGGCCGCGCGGGCTGGCCCGCCACCGGGCGTACGCGGTCACCTTGGCCAGCGCGCGCACGCCGGCGTCGGGCGACGGGTAGGAGGGTACGGAGCCGCGAACGGCCACGCCGTCCTCGTCGTAGCGGCGCAGGGGTTCGGGTACGCCCTGGCTGCCGAGGAACGTCACCACCACCGGCTTGGTGCACTCCCCCGCCACCCGGGCGATCACCTCGGCCACGTCGGCGCCGTCGCGGTCGACCGGGGAGACCCACACGGCCAGGACGGAGTCGACCTCCTCGTCGTGGATCACCTCACCGAGCGCGCGCTCGAAGTCCTCCGCGGTGGCGTCGGGCGGCAGCGCACCGGCCTGCCGGACCACCGTCAGCCCGGCCTCGGCGGCGGAGTCGGCGGCCAGCATGCCGAGGGAGTCGGAGTTGCCGACGATGGCGAGGTCGCCCCCGGCGGGCAGCGGCTGGTACGCCAGCACCTGGGCGACGTCGAGCATCGCGTCCAGGGTGTCCACCAGGATCACCCCGGCCTGGCGGAACATCGCGTCGACCGCGGCCTGCGGCACGGTCGTACGGTGCACGGTGTGGCCGATCGGCACACCCTGGGTGAACCGGCCGGACCGCACCGCCACCACCGGTTTGGTCTGCGCCAACCGGCGGGCCACTCGGCTGAACTTCCGCGGGTTGCCGATCGACTCCAGGAACAGCAGCACCACCTCGGTCGCCGCGTCCTCGCCCCAGTACTGCATCAGGTCGTTGCCGGACACGTCGGCGCGGTTGCCCGCGGACACGAACGTCGACAGGCCGAGACCCCGCCGGGCCACCGTCTCCAGGATCACCGAGCCCAGCTCGCCGGACTGGCAGAAGAAGCCGACCGCACCGCGCGCCGGCACCACCGGCGACAGGGACGCGTTCAGGCACAGATCGGGCGAGGTGTTGATGATGCCGAGCGCGCTCGGGCCGATCACCCGCAGGCCGTACGCCCGCGCCAGCCGCGCAAGCTTGCGTTGACGTTCGCGCCCCTCCCGCCCGGTCTCGGCGAACCCGCTGGAGACGACCAGCAGGCCGTGCACCCCCTTGGCCGCGCAGTCGATCACCACGTCGCGGACGGCGTCCGCGGGAACAGCCACCACCGCGAGGTCGATCTCGCCGGGAACGTCGAGCAGGCTGCCGTACGCCGGCACGCCGGCCACCGCGCGCGCGGTCGGGTTCACGGCGTACACCGGTCCGGTGAAGCCGCCGAGCACGAGGTTGCGGACCAGCGCCTGGCCCACCTTGTCCCGCGACCGGCTGGCGCCGACCACCGCGATCGAAGCCGGGGTGAGCAGGCGTTCCACCGAGCGGGCCTCGGCCCGGTGTTCGCGCGCACCCATCACCGCCATGCTCATCGACGTGGGCTCGATCTCCAGGGCGAAGGTGACAACGCCGTCCTCCATGTCGCCGGTCACCTCATAGCCCGCCTCCCGGAAGACCACGGCCATCCGGCGGTTCTCCGGCAGCACCTCGGCGGTGAACTTCTCGATGCCGTTCTCCCGGGCGGCCTGGGCGAGGTGCTCCAGCAGGACGCTGCCCACTCCCCGGCCCTGGTGCGCGTCCTGCACCAGGAACGCCGCCTCCGCCTCCCGCGGACCGATCCGGTCGTAGCGGGCCACGGCGATCATCTCGTCGCCGACGGTCAGGATGAACGCCACCCGGTCGCGGTGGTCGACCTGGGTGAAGCGTTCGACGTCGCGCGCGGACAGGTGGGGGTACGGCGCGAAGAACCGGTAGTACTTCGATTCGTCGGACACGCGTGCGTAGAAGGCCACCAGCAGTTCGGCGTCGTCGGACCGGATCGGCCGCAGGAGGGCCGTACCGCCGTCGCGGAGCACGACGTCGGCCTCCCAGCGGGCGGGGTACGGCAGGTCGGCGGTCACAGGAACGAATGTAGCCGCGGTCCATTTCGCCCCGGTTCGGTCGGGGTCGGTCGGGGTCGATCGGGGTCCCGTCCGAACCGGGGTCCGGCCGGGTCGGCTCATGAACGTCCCGCTGGGGACAACGACCTCGCACCGATGGTTGCCAACTTTGGTTGACAACCATCGGACGTCAACCTAGATTGACACCGTGCCGGACACACTCGTGGACACGCTGCGGGCGAAGGACCCACTGGAAGCGCTGGGCCAGATCGCCGCGCTCGAGCGCCAACTCGACGCCGAGACCGAGATCCAGGTCCGCCGGGCCCGGGTCCAGGGCTGCTCCTGGGAGGTCATCGCCGCCGCGCTGGGCGTCAGTCGCCAGGCGGTCCACAAGCGGTTCGCCGGCCGCGCCGGTCTGCTCAGACGCAAGCACAAGTAGGGGGAACGATGCCCGGACGGCCTCGACCACGATCCCGCCGCGTGGGGCATCCGCCGCGCCGGCGAGGGGGCCTGCTCTCCCGGCTGCGCAGGCGCCGGGAGTCCTTGCCTCCGGGGCCGTCAGGGCCGGGCGGACCGCCTGACGCGGGGCCACCGCCGGCCGGGGTACGCGAGCCGCGCCGGCCGGGACCCGCCCCCTCCGCGATGAGCGCGGCAGCGGGTGAGCCGCGCGACCAGTTCGTCGACCTCGCGCCCGACCAGCGCTGACCTTCGGCACGGTCGGCCGGCCGACAGGCACCACCTCCGGCGAGCGCCCGAGGCCCGGACGAGCTTCCGTCAGACCGAACGCGGCCGCCGCGCCGGGTTGGCCACGTCGTCCTCGGTGAGGCCGGTGTTCGCCAGGATGTCGGCGAAGTGGGTCTCGATCGTCTTCTGCACCTGGGTGGCGTACTCCTGCGGTGGCGTACGGCGCTGCAGGACGTTGGTGAACAACGCCTGCAGAAGCTGGGTGGTACGCCCGCCGCCGGGGCCGTTGACCCAGAAGCTGCCGTACGCCGGGCCGGCGATGCCCTTCTGCTGGACCTTTCCGAGCAGGTCCGCGATCTCCCGGGGGTACTCGATGCCGTTCACCATCGGCGGGCCGGCCGGCGCGAGTTCGTGCGCGTCCGAGGTGCCCTGCAGAAACGCGGTGTAGCCCGGTTTGGACAACCAGAACATCAGGAAGTCCATCACCATCTCGGTGTGCTCGGGTTCCTTCTCCACCACTCCGAGGTGATAGCCCGTGGTGCCCTCGGGCGGGCGGGGCCGCGACTCGACCAGCGGGCCCTCCATCGGCGGGAACTCGAAGACGTCCCAGTCGAACGGCTCCAGCTTGCCGGCCTTGATCCCGAGCTTCTTGGCCCGGGTCTCGGTCAGCGACTGAAGGTCCTTGTGCAGCAGGGTCAGCGACCACGAGCCGTCCACGAGCATCGCGGCCTTGCCCTGGACGAACGGGAGGTACTGGTCGGTGTAGGCGAAGAAGTCGCCGTTCGAGTACTGCGGGAAGACCCTGATCAGGTTGGTGACCAGCTCGACCATCGCCGGTGTGTCGTACCGCAGCGTCTTGGCCTTCAGCGCCTGGTAGAACCGCTGGGCGCTGTAGGTGTACTTCGCGTGCAGCGCCGGGTCGTTGGCGTCGTAGTCGAAGTCGCCGTCGAGCTCGGGGTTCCAGTTCCAGTCGCCCGGCTGTGAGCGCGCGGCGGTGGACCAGGAGGGGTGGTACTGGTCGAAGTAGACCGAGCAGATCCAGCCGGGAAGGATGTAGTCGAAGTTCGTCGACAGCGGAATGTGCCCGGCCCGCTTGAGCTTCGCACTGACCTCGACGACCTCGCGCCAGTTCCTCGGCGGACTGACGTTGGCCGCGGCGAAGATCTCCTTGTTGTAGTACCACAACAGGTGCAGCTGGTCGGTGCCGAGCTGCGGCCGGGTGCCCTCGGCGGTGAGCTCGCGGTACTTTTCGAACGCGTAGTCCTTCTCCCAGGCATCACCGGTGTAGGGGTTGACCTGCGCGCGGTACTCGTTGAAGTCGACGAAGCCGCGGAAGTCCGGCGCGTAGCCGCTGGTGACGATGTCCGGCCCGACCCGGTTGGCCGACAGCTGGGTGCCCAGCCAGCGCTCGTACGCACCGGAGTCGGCGTAGTCCTTGGTCTGCCAGGAGATCCGCACGTCCGGCTGGTGCTCGCGGTAGGCCCGGGTCAGCGCCTCCTGCGCCGCCTTCGGCGGATTCTCCAACGAGGCAACGGTGATCTGGCCGCGGTAGCGCGCGGCGTCGTCGGCTCGCTGGCGGGTCGCGGGGTTACCGAACGGCCGGCCGTCGTCACCGGTGCAGCCGGCCAGGACGGACGCCACCGTGGGAGCGGACACCCCGAGGGCCAGCGAACGCAGCAAGAAGGCGCGCCTACTCGAGCCGGACATGCACTGCCTCCCTGACGGTTCCGGCGCCCACACTACCGGTGGGCTTCCGCCACCCGGCCGGAAACTCCGAGCCCGGGCGGGCGCAGGATTTGTGTCCGGCCGCGGGGCGTGGCCCGGTCCACATCTGGTATCCGTCCTCCGGCTCATACCCCGGGCGCATGCCCCCGGCTCGGTCCCCGGTTCGGTCCCTGGCTCGGGCCCGGGAATCACCGTGCGACGAGCAGCACCTCTGCGCCGACCGGACGGTAGCCGGCCGCCAGCAGCGTCCGGACCGACGCGGCGTTGCCCGGTGACACCTGCGCCCACACCGCGCCGGCGCCGGGCGGCAGCAGGTGGCGGGCCGCGAGGGCCAGCGACCGGCCGAGTCCGCGGCCCTGCCGGTCGGGCTCGACCTCGAACGCCATCTCCCACCGGCCGGCCAGCCCGCGGCCGACCAGGACGAGGCCGCCGTCCGCGGCGTACACGCGTACGTCGTCGCGGTAGCGGTGCGCCCGGCGTACGCGGGGATGGCCCGAGTCGGTGATCTCGGTCAGCTCCGGTAGCCCCGTCAGCTCCGGCGACGGCCGACCGGGCAGTGGGCCGGCCAGCATCATCTGGTCGAGCGCGCCGATCCGGCGGCCGGTGTACGCGGCCAGGGCGGACAGGAACGCCGGCTTCATCGGCGCCCCCAGGTCGGTGGCACCGGAGCCGTCGGAGCCGTCGGAGCCCTCGGAGCCCTCGGAGCCCTCGGAGCCCTCGGAGCCCTCGGAGCCGTCGAGTACACCGCGCACCCACTCGGGCGATACGTCCGCGGCGACCACCGTGTGCGCGGTGAAGGCGACCACCGCCGCGGTGCGTCCCGGTGGCTGCGGCAGCACCCGGAAGGTGCCGTCGGGCGGTGGCCACTCGGCGCGCTCGACCCGGGCGAACAGGTCGCCGAGCGAGCGACCGGCAGGGAGGCCGGTGTCTCCCGGGCCTTCCCGGGGAGGTTCCGCGCGGCGTCCGGAGGGACCTGGTGGGGGACCTGATGAGGGACCTGGTGGCCGGGTGTCCGCAGTCACGGGTCCATCCTGTCCCATGCACTCCGTCGGGTTGGGCCCCGCGACCCTCGTACTCCTCCCGGTCCTGGCCGGCCTCGCCGCGCTGCTGTCCAGGCTCGGCGGCCTGGGCCACCAGCGCGCCCTCCCGCTCGCCGTCGGCCGCGCGATCGTCCAGCTCGGTGCGGTCGGCCTCGTGGTCGGCTTCGCGCTTTCGTCGTACGCCGGGACGCTCGCCTTCCTCGTGCTGATGGCCGGGGTGGCGACCCTCACCAGCGCCCGCCGGCTGCGCGGCCTGCCGGACGCCTGGGCACGGGCCGGCGCGGCGATCGTCGTACCCGCGGTACCGGTCCTCGTCCTCCTCCTGCTGACCCGCAGCGTCCCGACGAACCCGGCCACCCTCCTCCCCCTCGGCGGCATCCTGGTCGGTGGGGCGATGTCTGCCACCACCCTCGCCGGGCGGCGGGTGCTGGCAGAGCTCCGCGGCCGCTGGGGCGAGGTCGAGGCGGCGATGACCGTCGGGCTGACCCCGCGGCAGGCGTACCGCGAGATCGCCGGGCGGGCCGGGGCGGACGCGCTGCTGCCCGCGCTCGACCAGACCCGGACGGTCGGCCTGGTGACCCTGCCCGGCACGTTCGTGGGGATGGTCCTCGGCGGCGCCCCGCCGCTGCGGGCCGCGGCGTTCCAGCTGGTCGTACTGGTGTGCCTGCTGGCGGTGGAGGCGGCCTCGATCGTGCTGGTCACCGAGCTCGTCGCGGCGGCCGCACCGTTCCCCCGGCCGGCGCCCTGACGGCAGACGCCGGCGACCGGGGCTGACGGCAGGCGCAACGAGGAGGGCCGACGACGGGGTGGGCTGACGGGGGTGGGCCGACGACGAGCGGCCGCCGCCCGCGAGTCGCTGTGTGGCACTGTCGGTGGTGGGTGGCACGATTCTTCGAGGACCCCAGCCACCTGGTTCGGCCTCACCAAACCTGAGGAGTGCACTTCCGTATGGCCCGTCGCAAAGCCACGCTGCCGCCCCCGGACGACTTCGAGGAGCAGATCAGCGACATCGACGTCGGCGACGAGATGCGGACCAGCTTCCTCGAATACGCCTATTCGGTGATCTACACCCGAGCGCTGCCCGACGCCCGCGACGGCCTCAAGCCGGTGCAGCGGCGGATCCTCTACACGATGTCCGACATGGGGCTGCGCCCCGACCGCCCGCACGTCAAGAGCGCGCGGGTGGTCGGTGAGGTGATGGGTAAGTTGCACCCGCACGGCGACTCGGCGATCTACGACGCGCTGGTCCGGATGGCCCAGTCGTTCGCGATGCGGGTGCCGCTGATCGACGGCCACGGAAACTTCGGCTCCCACGACGACAGTCCCGCCGCGATGCGCTACACCGAGTGCCGGATGGCGGCGCCGGCCCTGGCGATGACCGGATCCCTGGACGAGGACGTGGTCGACTGGAAGCCCAACTACGACGGCCAGGAGAGCGAGCCGCAGGTCCTGCCCGCGGCCATCCCCAACCTGCTGGTCAACGGCGCCTCCGGGATCGCGGTCGGCATGGCCACCAACATGGCGCCGCACAACCTGGTCGAGGTGATCCAGGCGCTCCGGCAGCTGATCAAGAAGCCGAGCTCGAGCCTCGACGACCTGATGCGCTACGTCCCCGGCCCCGACCTTCCCACCGGCGGCAAGATCGTGGGCCTGGCCGGCATCCGGGACGCCTACGAGACCGGCCGGGGCGCGTTCAAGATGCGGGCCACCGTCCGGATCGACAACGTGACGCCGCGGCGCAAGGGCCTGATCGTCACCGAGCTCCCCTACAACGTCGGCCCCGAGCGGGTGATGGAGCGCATCAAGACGCTCGTCCAGTCCAAGAAGCTGCAGGGCATCTCCGACCTGAAGGACCTCACCGACCGGGCGCACGGACTGCGGCTCGTCATCGAGATCAAGAACGGCTTCCACCCCGAGGCGATCCTCGAGCAGCTCTACAAGCTCACGCCGATGGAGGAGTCGTTCAACATCAACAACGTCGCCCTGGTCGACGGCCAGCCGCGCACGCTCGGACTCAAGCAGCTGCTGGAGGTCTACCTCGGCCACCGCTACGACGTCACCCGGCGGCGTACGACGTTCCGGTTGAACAAGGCCTCCGACCGGCTGCACCTGGTCGAGGGCCTGCTGCTGGCCATCATCGACATCGACGAGGTCATCCAGATCGTCCGCGGCAGCGACGACGCCGGGCAGGCGAAGGACCGGCTGATGACCGTCTTCGACCTCACCGAGATCCAGACGCAGTACATCCTCGACATGCAGCTGCGCCGGCTGACGAAGTTCTCCCGCATCGAGCTGGAGAAGGAGAAGTCCACGCTGGAGAAGGAGATCGAGGAGCTCACCGCGATCCTGGAGGACGAACGCCTCCTCAAGCGGCTGGTGTCGGGCGAGCTGACCGAGATGGCCAACGCCTACGGCTCCGAACGCCGCACCGTGCTGCTGGAGTCGTCCGGGCACGCCGTCACCAGCACCGTCCCGCTGGAGGTAGCCGACGACCCGTGCTGGGTGCTGTTGTCCTCCACCGGGCTGATGGCCCGCACCACCGGTGACGAACCGCTGCCGACCGAGGGCGCGCGTGCCAAGCACGACGTTGTGGTGTCCGCCGTACGCGGCACCGCCCGCGGCCAGGTCGGCCTGGTCACCAGTGGCGGACGGCTGGTACGGCTGAACGTGCTCGACATGCCGGCGCTGCCGCCGACCGCCCATGTCCCCAACCTCCAGGGTGGCGCGCCGCTGAGCGAGTTCGTCTCGCTGGACAAGGGCGAACGCGGCGTGTGCCTCACCACCCTCGACCCCGACTCCCCCGGCCTCGCGCTGGGCACCGCCGCCGGCGTGGTCAAGCGGCTCGCACCCGATCACCTGGCCAACCGTGACGCCTGGGAGGTCATCACCCTCAAGGCGGGCGACGAGGTGGTCGGTGCGACCGAGCTGCGTACCGGTGCGGAGGACCTGGTCTTCGTCACCAGTGACGCCCAGCTGCTGCGGTTCGCCGCCGACGCCGTACGCCCGCAGGGCCGGACCGCCGGCGGGGTGAGCGGGATCCGGCTCGGCGCGAAGGCCCGGGTGGTCTTCTTCGGCGCCGTGCCCGCCGACCAGGAAGCCGTCGTCGTCACCGTGGCCGGCTCGACCTCCGCGCTGCCCGGGATGGACGGCGGCTCACTCAAGGTCGCCCCCTACACCGAGTACCCCCCCAAGGGACGCGCGACCGGAGGGGTGCGCTGTCACCGGTTCCTCAAGGGCGAGGAGGTCATCCAGCTCGCCTGGGCCGGGCCGGCACCCGCGCGGGCCGCCACCGCCGCCGGTGCGGCGGTGCCGCTGCCGCCCGCGACCGGGCGGCGGGATGGCTCCGGCGAGCCGTCCACCAAGCCGATCGCCGCCATCGGCGGCCCGCTCACCTGACGCGGATCCGGCCCGGCCACTCGCCCGGGCCGGACCCACTCCTCACGCCCGGCCCGCCGAACGAGATCGGCTCGCGTGCCCGGCCCGTCCGTCAGGACCGGGCCGTGGCGCCGCTCCACCGCCGCCCCACCCAGGTGGCCAGCCACAGCACCAGACCGATCGCGAGCAGCACACCCGCGATGGCGTACTCCTGCGGGTCGCGCCCGCTCCACGGTGTGGCCAGGTAGGCGCAGCAGACGATCCCGAGCACCGGGAACACCGTCGGCGCACGGTAGTGCCGGTGCTCCACCTGGTCCCTTCGCAGGACCAGCACCGCGGCGTTGACCAGCGTGAAGACACACAGCAGGAGCAGCGCGGTGGTACCCCCGAGCTGGCTGACCCCGCCCCACGTGGCCAGGCCGATGGCAAGCACCGAGGTGAACACGATGGCCGCCCACGGCGTGCGCCGGGTGCGGTGGACGACGCCGAGCGCCCGGGGAACGATCCGCTCCCGGGACATGCCGTAGACCAGGCGGGACGCCATCAGCATGTTGATGAGCGCGGAGTTCGTCACCGCGAACAACGCGATCAGTGAGAAGACCGCGAGCGGCAGCCAGTCGGCGCCGACCCGGACCACCTCCAGCAGCGGGCCGTCGGACCCGCTCAGGGTGTCCAGCGGGACCAGGCTGGTCGCGATGAACGCCACCAGCATGTAGATGACACCGGTGATGGAGATGCCGATGAACAGCGCCCGCGGGAAGACCCGTTGCGGGTTGTGGGTCTCCTCCGCCATGTTGACCGAGTCCTCGAAACCCACCAGGGCGAAGAACGCCAGCGCCGCGCCGCTCACCACCAGGCCGAACGGGTTGCCGTCGGAGTTGAACTCGAACGACCTGCCCGGTTCGCCGACTCCCCGAAGAATCGCGATCGCTCCGATCACGATGATGAACAACAGGCCGGACACCTCGACGCAGGTCAGCACGACGTTGAGGCGTACCGACTCCGACACTCCCCGGAAGTTGATCAGCGCGAGGACGACCAGGAACGCCACCACCACCAACAGCGTCGGCACGTCGACGAACTCGGTGAGGTAGTCACCGCCGAACGTTCGGGCCGCGGCACCGGCCGAGGTCAGGCCCGAACACATCACCGCGAACGCGACCATGAACGTCAGGAAGTGAATCCCGAAGGCGCGCTGGGCGTACAACGCCGCTCCGGCCGCTCGGGGGTACTTGCCGACGAGCTCGACGTAGGACGTCGCAGTGAACATCGCCACCACGAACGACAGGCCGAACGACATCCACGCGGCTCCCCCGACCTCACCCGCGACCTTGCCGGTCAGGGCGTAGATGCCGGTGCCGAGGATGTCGCCGACGACGAAGAACAACAGAAGCTTGGGGCCGATCGCCCTGCGGAGTTCGGGCTCGGCGTCGGTGTCGGAGGTGACGCTGGCGGAGCTTGCGGAGTCCGGCACGGTGGTCCCCCTTCTCGTGGGATGACCACCGTGCCCGATCGGTCGCGCCGCGTAAAGGGCCCGTAAAGGCTTTCGCCGCCGGGTCAGGCGCCGGCGCGGCGGTGCGGCACCCGGCTCAGCCGCCGCACCGGCACGGATCAGGCGTCGATGCGGGCGTCGTCCAGCTCGTAGGCGTTCGCCACCAGGAACTCCCGCCGGGGTGCCACGTCGTTGCCCATCAGCAGGTCGAACACCCGGTCTGCCTCCTCCGCTCCCGCCATGGTGATCCGGCGCAGCGTGCGGTGCCGGGGGTCCATCGTGGTCTCGGCGAGCTGGTCGGCGTCCATCTCCCCCAGCCCCTTGTAACGCTGGGGCGGGTTCTTCCAGCGGACGCCCTTCTTCTCCAGCTGGACGCAGGTGCGTTGGTACTCCTGGTCGGAGTAGGTGTAGAGGAACTTGCTCTGCCCCTTCTTGGGGTTGGTGAGCTCGAACCGGTGCAGTGGCGGGACGGCGGTGTAGACCCGGCCGGCCTCGACCAGCGGCCGCATGTAGCGCCAGAACAACGTGGCCAGCAGGCACCGGATGTGCGCGCCGTCAGAGTCGGCGTCGGCCATGAAGATGATCTTGCCGTAGCGGGCGGCGTCCAGGTCGAACGTACGCCCCGATCCCGCACCGACCACCTGGATGATGGCCGCGCACTCGGCGTTCTTCAGCATGTCCGAGACGGACGCCTTCTGGACGTTGAGGATCTTGCCGCGGATCGGCAGCAGTGCCTGGAACTCCGCGTTGCGGGCGAGCTTCGCGGTGCCGAGCGCGGAGTCGCCCTCGACGATGAACAACTCTGTGTTGTCCGCAGAGGTCGAACGGCAGTCGGCGAGCTTGGCCGGCAGCGCCGACGACTCCAGGGCGCTCTTGCGCCGCTGGGCGTCGCGGTGCTGGCGGGCCGCGAGCCGGGCCCGGGCGGCGGAGGCGACCTTCTCCAGGACCGCGCGCGCCTGTTGCTTCTCGCCCCGCTTGGAGGAGGTGAGGAACGCCTTGAGCTCGTTGCGGACGACCTGGGACACGATCTTCGCCGCCGCCGGGGTGCCGAGCACCTCCTTGGTCTGGCCCTCGAACTGCGGCTCGGCCAACCGGACGGTCACCACCGCGGTGAGCCCCTCCAGGATGTCGTCCTTGGTGACGTCGGGCTCGCTGGCCCGCAGGACGCGGGTGGCCTTGAGGGCATCGTTGAACGTGCCGCCGAGCGCGCGCTCGAAGCCCTGCACGTGAGTGCCGCCCTTGGGCGTGGAGATGACGTTGACGAACGAACGGATCTCCGTCTCGTATCCGGTGCCCCATCGCACCGCGACGTCCACGGCGAGGTCCCGCTCGACGTCGCTCGGGGCGAGATGGCCCTGGTCGTCGAGCACAGGGACGGTCTCGGTGAAGTGACCCCCGCCCTGCAGCCGGAGCACGTCGGTCACGCCCTCGTCGGTGGCCAGGAACTCGCAGTACTCCGCGATGCCGCCGTCGTGCCGGAAGCTCTCCTCGCGGACCTCGGCCTCGCGCTCGTCCCGGACCACCACCTCCAGGCCGGGCACCAGGAAGGAGGTCTGCCGGGCCCGGGTGACGAGCTCGTCGAAGACGAACGTGGCGTCCTTGGTGAAGATCTGCCGGTCGGGCCAGAAGCGCACCCGCGTCCCCGTCGTACCCCGCTTGACCCGGCCGATCTTGGCGAGTCCGGACCCCTTGGAGAAGGACGCCCGCGGCCCGTCGTCGGAGAACGTGCCCGGCACGCCGCGACGGAAGCTCATACCCCACTTCGCGGGCGAGCGGTCGACCTCGACGTCGAGCCGGGCGGACAGCGCGTTGATCACCGACGCGCCGACGCCGTGCAGTCCGCCGGAGGCGGTGTAGGAGATACCGCCGAACTTGCCGCCGGCGTGCAGCCGAGTGAACACGACCTCGACGCCGGACAGCTTGGTCCGGGGCTCGATGTCGACCGGGATCCCCCGGCCGTCGTCGCGTACCTCCGCCGACCCGTCGGCGTGCAGGATGACGTCGATGCGGCTGCAGGCGCCGGCGAGCGCCTCGTCGACGGCGTTGTCGATCGGCTCCCAGAGACAGTGCATCAGTCCCCGGGTGTCGGTGGACCCGATGTACATCCCCGGCCGCTTGCGCACCGCCTCGAGGCCCTCGAGAACCGTGAGGTGCTGGGCGGTGTAGCCGGAGTGGTCCAGGTCCGCGGGCCGAGTCAACCGACGACTCCTCTCCGTGTCGATGCAGGTGCTTTCAGTGGCATCCGGCCGCAGTGCTGGAAATGGCCGCCGATGCGAATGTCAGGCTACCCAGGGCCTCCGACAGTGGCCCACTCCCACGCCGCCGACCGCCGGTCGTGATCTTCACGTGTCCGAATCCTCCTCCTCTCGGAGGAAAGTCCGTTCCGTGCCGCCGGACTCGTCGCCTCGGCCGCTGTGACGTTGACCACAGCACCGAGGGGCGAAACGGCCCGATGACGCTGCCAAAGGTCCCGTACCTCGCGGGACCGGGCCGGGCGCGTGCGCCGATCGCGCAGTACGTTGGCCACATGGCACATGTCCTGGCCGGCGAGGTCGTCGGACTCTGCGGGGCAAAACCCCGGGAGCGGGAACACCGTGCACCTGGTTTGATGTTGCTGGAGTGGAGTCCCCGACGGATCGGAGTGAAGATCACGTGACTGCTGCAGTTGTTACACCGCTCTCGGCCGCGGACCGCTGCGACCGCTGTGGCGCCCAGGCCTACGTCAGGGTGTCCCTCGCGTCCGGCGGTGAGCTGCTGTTCTGCGGACACCACGGACGAGAGCACTCGGAGAAGCTCCGGGAGGTCGCGTCCGACATCCACGACGAGACCAACCGGCTCGCGGCGGACAACCCCAACTAGGAACAGTGCCGTGTGCGGCGACTAGGCCGCACACCTCCCACAGATGTGAACGAGCCGGTCACCCTCCAGGGTGACCGGCCGTTTCACGTCCGGAGGCGTTTGCCGGACCACCGCCCGTCCGGGACCGGTCGCACCCGGACCCGCGTGGATCTTCTCCGGCCACGCTTTCCCGGCCATACTCGGCGTCGATCAGCGCGGAGCGTTCCGGCGGTCGGGCCGCCCGCGCGGCTCGGGGAGGACGCCGCCATGGCCCGCTGGAAGCACACCGCCGTCCCGCTCCTCCTGGCCCTGTCGATCGTGGGCGCCACTCCCGCGCTGGCCGCCGAACGGCCGGCCACCGTCCGTACCACCGCTCTGACCGCCGTGCAGCCGTCCGAGCACGCCGACGCCCAGGCCGGGGAGCAGTCCATGAGCAGCGCCACTCTCCCGGCCGAGCGGCAGACCCTCCTGCGCTACGCCCGGGACACCTGGCGGTCCTTCGACGCGATGGTCGTCCCGGCCACCGGGTTGCCGGCGGACTACATCGGCGGCGACCTGGCGCCCGGCTCCCGCAGCGGCTACACCTCTCCGACGAACATCGGCGGCTATCTCTGGAGCACCGTCGCCGCCCGGGACCTGGGCGTGGTCGGCGCCAAGGAGGCCGACGACCGGGTGCGGCAGACGCTGGACACTCTCGGCCGGTTGTCCTTCCACGAGTCGTCCGGCATGTTCTACAACTGGTACGACCCGGCCACCGGCGCCGTCCTGCGCAAGTGGCCCGAGGACGGCAACACCGTCCACCCGTTCCTGTCCTCGGTGGACAACGGCTGGCTGGCCGCCGCCCTCATGGTGGTACGCGGCGCGATGCCCGCCCGTGCCGCCCAGGCCCAGCACCTGCTGGACCGGATGGACTTCGGCTTCTTCTACGACCCGCAGGGCAGGGGCGCCGACTTCCCGGCGGGGCTGCTCCGCGGCGGCTTCTGGGACGAGGAGCCACCCGGCTGCTCGGTGACCGGCAACTACCGCGGCCGCGGCCCGGACGTCTGGTACACGTGCAACCACTACGACATCCTCAACTCCGAACCCCGGATCGCGAGCTACGTCGGCATCGCGATGGGACAGATCCCGGCGAAGCACTACTACGCCCCGTACCGCACCTTCCCGGCCTCCTGTGACTGGAGCTGGCCGGAACAGCGACCGGCAGGCTTCTCCACCAGCTACCTCGGCGTACCGGTGTTCGAGGGGTCCTACGAGTACCGCGGGCTGCGGTTCGTGCCGACCTGGGGCGGCGACATGTTCGAGGCGCTGATGCCCGCGATGTTCGTGCCGGAGGAGCGCTGGGGACCGCGCAGCTGGGGCGTCAACCACCCGGCGTACGTGCAGGGGCAGATCGAACACGGGCTGAACGACGCGAAGTACGGCTACTGGGGCTTCTCCCCCGCCAGCGACCCGCGAGGCGGATACGCGGCGTGGGGGGTGGACGCGATGGGGATGGACCCCACCGGCTACCCCTCCGACATCGAGGGCACCGACGTCGACCTCGGCTACGAGGGCTGCCGGCCCGCCCAGCCGACCAAGCCCTTCGGGGACGGCGTGGTGACCCCGCACGCGTCCTTCCTCGCCCTGCCCTACGCCCAGCACGCGGCGGTGGACAACCTCCTCCGGCTGGAGCACGACTTCGACTCCTACGGGCCGGGCGGGTTCTATGACGCGGTGGCGGTACGCAGCGGCACGGTCGCGCGGAGGTACCTCGCGCTGGACCAGGCGATGGTTCTCGGCCCGATCGGCAACGCGCTGAGCCACGACGACATCCGGGGGTACTTCTCCCGTGGGCAGGTGGAACGCGCGATCCGGCCGTTGCTGGCACGGGAACGCTTCAGCGCCGGACGATCCGCCGGCACGGGCAGGTGAGGTGACCCCACGGACGTGGGGTCACCTCAGGTGAGGTCGAGGTAGTCGCGCAGCACCTGCGAGCGCGACGGATGCCTCAGCTTCGACATCGTCTTGGACTCGATCTGGCGGATCCGCTCGCGGGTCACGCCGTAGACCTTGCCGATCTCGTCCAGCGTCTTGGGCTGGCCGTCGCCCAGGCCGAAGCGCAGCGACACCACGCCCGCCTCGCGCTCGGACAGGGTTTCGAGGACGGAGTAGACCTGCTCCTGCAACAGCCTGAACGCCACCGCGTCGGCCGGCACCACAGCTTCGGAGTCCTCGATCAGGTCACCGAACTCCGAACCCCCATCGTCACCCAGCGGGGTGTGCAGCGAGATCGGCTCCCGGCCGTACTTCTGGACCTCGATGACCTTCTCCGGGGTCATGTCCAGCTCCTTGGCCAGCTCCTCCGGAGTGGCCGCCCGGCCGAGGTCCTGCAGCATCTGCCGCTGGACCCGGGCGAGCTTGTTGATCACCTCGACCATGTGCACCGGAATGCGGATCGTGCGTGCCTGGTCGGCCATCGCGCGGGTGATCGCCTGCCGGATCCACCAGGTGGCGTACGTCGAGAACTTGTAGCCCTTGGAGTAGTCGAACTTCTCCACCGCACGGATCAACCCGAGGTTGCCCTCCTGGATCAGGTCCAGGAACCCCATGCCGCGGCCGGTGTAACGCTTGGCCAGCGACACCACGAGGCGGAGGTTGGCCTCCAGCAGGTGGTTCTTCGCGAGGCGGCCGTCCTCGGCCAGCCACTCGAACTCCGCGACGAGGTCCTCGGGAGGCGGTCCGGCCTCACCGCCGAGCTTCTCCTCGGCGAACAGGCCGGCCTCGATCCGCTTGGCCAGGTCGACCTCCTGCGCGGCGTTCAGCAGGGAGACCCGGCCGATCAGCTTGAGGTAGTCCTTCACCGGGTCGGCGGTGGCACCGGCGACCATCACCTGCTGCTCGGGCTCGTCGGCGTCGTCGTCGGCGAGAACGAAGCCCTCTTCGGGAGCCGCCTGCCCGGCTTCACCGCTGGTCCCGGCTGCAGCCTCAGGGCCGGACTCGGGACCGGCCTCGGGACCGTTCTTCGGGCCGGCCTTGGTGCTGTTCTTGACCTCGGTCCTGCTCTGCGCGGCCACGTTCCTCCTTCGGTCGAGCCGGCACCCGCGGGGGCGCGGCAATGGACTGACGCGGATACGACGGTGGCCAGTAAGCCGAACGCCCCGTACTCCTGAGCGGGTACGGGGCGGAAGAGCGTCCAAGATCGCAGAGTCTACCGGCTGGGACGCCGGAACGCACAACGCAGGACCCGGGCCGCCACCCGGCCCGGGTCCTGCGCAGCGTAGGTCGAGCGTCAGTCGAGATAGTCGCGCAGAACCTGCGAACGGGACGGATGCCGCAACTTGGACATCGTCTTGGACTCGATCTGGCGGATCCGCTCGCGGGTCACGCCGTAGACCTTGCCGATCTCGTCGAGGGTCTTGGGCTGGCCGTCGGTGAGCCCGAACCGCATGGAGACCACGCCAGCCTCACGCTCACTGAGCGTGTCCAGCACGGCGTGCAACTGCTCCTGCAGGAGCGTGAACGAGACCGCGTCGGCCGGAACGATCGCCTCGGAGTCCTCGATCAGGTCACCGAACTCGGAGTCACCGTCCTCGCCGAGCGGGGTGTGCAGCGAGATCGGCTCCCGGCCGTACTTCTGGACCTCGATGACCTTCTCCGGGGTCATGTCGAGTTCCTTGGCCAGCTCCTCCGGGGTGGGCTCGCGGCCGAGGTCCTGCAGCATCTGCCGCTGGACCCGGGCGAGCTTGTTGATCACCTCGACCATGTGCACCGGAATGCGGATCGTGCGGGCCTGGTCGGCCATCGCGCGGGTGATCGCCTGCCGGATCCACCAGGTCGCGTACGTCGAGAACTTGTAGCCCTTGGTGTAGTCGAACTTCTCCACCGCGCGGATGAGGCCGAGGTTGCCTTCCTGGATCAGGTCCAGGAAGAGCATGCCGCGGCCGGTGTAACGCTTGGCCAGCGACACCACGAGGCGGAGGTTGGCCTCCAGCAGGTGGTTCTTGGCCTTGTGGCCGTCCTCAGCGATCCACTCGAACTCGGTCACCAGGTCCGCGGGAGGCGCTCCGGCCTCGCCGCCGAGCTTCTCCTCGGCGAACAGGCCGGCCTCGATCCGCTTGGCCAGCTCGACCTCCTGCTCGGCGTTCAGCAGGGGGACCTTGCCGATCTGCTTGAGGTAGTCCTTCACCGGGTCGGCGGTGGCGCCGGCGACCATCACCTGCTGCTCGGGCTCGTCGGCGTCGTCGCCCTCGGAGAGGACGAACCCCTCCTCCTCCAGCTCAGGGTTGAACTCGGCGTCGGTGTCGGCCTCACCCTCGGTCCCGGCGTCGCCGCCGGCCTTGCCGGACACGGCCTTCTTGCCCTTGGCCCCGACGGCCTTCTTCGCGGTCTTGGCACCGGCGCGCTTGGCAGCGGGCCGGGCGGTCACCGCGGAGACCTCGGCGTCGGGGGTGCTCCCGGCGGCGAGTTCGGCCTCGGTGGGCTCGGCGGCCTCGGGCGCCTCGGTGGACAGCTCGGTGGGCTGGGCCACGTCGCCGACAGCGGCCACCTTGGCGGCGGCCGGAGGCGTGGTGGGGGCTTCCTTGACCTTGCGGGTCTTGTGGGCCGGAGCAGCGGCCGGCTTGGCTGGGGTCGCGGCGCTCTGGGTGACAGCGGCGGCCCGGCGAGAGGCGGCCGCGGCCACCCGCTTGCGGGTCGTCTGAGTTGTGGAGTCGACCGACACGGTCACACCTTCCTCACCGAGGTACCGCAGCAGGTGAGCCCATTGGGTCTTGTCGATACCGACTTCCTCACACGCGCCACGCACCTCCTCGGCGGTGACGTGCCCACGCTCGCGACCTTGGTCGACGAGTCGCTGGACTTCCGGGCTGTCAAGAAGCTGGGCATTCCGGGACGTGCGGGACGACACGACCTTCCTCTCGTCGTACTAGTGGTGAGAGTGACCGGGACACCGGGCAAGTGCGCAAGAGAGCATTCTGACATGCTCTCGGCCAGATGCACGCACGGCACCTGGTAGGGATTGTCAGGATGACTTCGCGGCACGAGTGCGCCTCACGCGGTCGGGCCCGGATGCTCGATGTTCCAGCATACGTCGGCCTCCAAATGACACATTTCCCCCGCACTCCCCGGGCCGTGTGTGCTCGCAGACTGTATGCCCGCGCCGTGGCACGGGAAATCCGCCCCGGGGTGACTCTGCTGGTGTGATGTCCGACAGCCGGAACCCGCGGCCGGGGGCCGACCAGACGAGCCTGGCCTTCGCCCCCTCAGACGTCGGGGTCGGCCTTGACCGCCAGCACCGGGCACGAGGCGTCCAGAAGAATTCGCTGGGCGTTACTGCCCAGAATCAACTTTCCTACCGGCGAACGCCTGCGGAGACCGATCACGATGAACTCGGCGGCCACCTCGTCGGCGACCGCGATCAGGTCGTCGGCCGGCTCGGCGCCCTGCCCCAGTTCGCGGTACTCGTAGCCCAGTCCGTGCGCGTCCAACTCGGCGCGGACTCCGGCAACGGCCTCGTCGGCCTCCACGGCGCCCTGGGCGCCGGCGCCCTGGGCGTTGACCACGACGAGTCTGGCCTGGCGGAGTTTGGCCTCGGTGGCGGCACGGCGGAGGGCGGCACGCCCCTCCGGTTTGTCGACGTATCCGACGACGATCGCCGACATCGGGGCACCTCCGAGGACCGGTGGGGCGGAACGGGATCTTGGAGCGGCACCGGACTGCACCAAGGCTGGGACAGGCCGGCGGGGATCACTCCTGGTGCCGGACGCTACTACAGCCGGGTTGTGGATGACGGCAACCGGGGATCATGCCGTACGGGCAAGGTTGCCACCATGACTCCCCCGCCGTCCGCCGTGCCGCCCTCGGCACCTGTTCCGGACGGTTCGGGGACGGGTTCCCCGCACCCTGATCTGGCCAGACTGGTCACCGCCTCGGTGTGGATCCTGCGGGGGCAGACGCGTAGGCAAGCGTTCGCGCCGACGGCCCGGATCCTGCCGCTGGATTCCACGGGAGCTCCCGTCGGCGACCCCTCCACCAACCTGCTGGCGGCCACCGCGGGTGAACCCGACCATGCACTCCGGGTCGACCTCGCCGTGGCCGGGCTGGACCGGGTGCTGACCGATGATCCGGGTGCCGAGGCCGCCGCGGACCCACACCGGCCGCGCCGCCGAGCCGCCCTCCTGACGGTGCGGCCCGGTCCGCTGGAGAGTCTCGACGGCGACCACGCGTGGTCGCGCGCCTGGCTGGTGGCCTGCGCGATCGTGGGGGTGCACCCGGATCCGGTCTACGTGGCGACCCGGATCGGGTGGTTCGACCTGACCACACCGTCAGCCCCGGTGGTCGTGCCGCGGCTTCGAGGGCCACAGGCACGGGACTTCGGTCGCGGCCCGCGCTGATGGAGCCGGGGTGACGGAGTGGCGGGACGAGAGGCTGTCGGTGACGCGGCCGGTGGCGTGCCGGGGGCGTCCGGGCCACCGGCCGGCGGCTCTCAGGCGGTCAGGGGCGGAGCGGCTACTCGACGGCCACGACCTGCTTCCGGCGCGGCGCCTCGGTGCCCGAGCGCCGAGCGGCGGAACGTGACGACTCGGTGGTGCCGCCCCACACGCCGTAGGATTCGGGACGCTTCAGGGCGTGTTTCTGGCATGGTGTACGGACAGGGCACTGGTTGCAGACGGCCAGGGCGCGTGCTTCGCGGGCCAGCCGCTCGTGCTGGGACTCACCCTCCGGTCCGTAGAAGAGTTCGGACGGCTCGTCACAGCACGCCGCTTGCTCGTGCCACTCCAGGAACGGCTCGACGACAATGAGGCGCCGTCCGCCTGGACGGGTGGATCGCTGTCTGATGGGCATGGTCACCTCCTTCTCGGAGTTGTGACGTCTCACAACACTCCACGGTTGCCTGCCCAGGCGAACTCATCAAATTTATGTGCGCAGCACAAAGTCGGGGTGCGCGGTGCTGGTGGTCGCCCCATCGGAACTACGGGTTCGCGGGGTGCCACGATCGACCGACCGGGCCACGGGCCCAAGACGGTTGGCGACGCGGTTTACGACTCGGGCCACGGGCCCGACACGGTTGGCGACGCGGTTTACGACTCGGGCCACGGGCGCGACACGGTTGGCGACTCGGGCCACGGGCCCGACCCGGTTGGGAACGACAGGGTTGGCCTGACGCGCCCGTGAGTCTTCGGTCAGTCGAGCGGCCAGGTGTGCACGGGTGCGTTGGAGCGCATGTGCTCGACGTACCGGGCGGTCATCGCCCGCAGGGCGTCCAGTCGGGAGAGTCCACTGCCGTCGTACAGCCGGTGGAACACCGCCGCCTGCCACTCCGCCCCGTTCCGGCCGGTACGGCAGCGCTGCTCGATCACGCCGAGCAGCCGATCGCGATCGGCGGGGTCGACCCCCCAGCGGTCCAGGCCTTCGTACGCCAGCGGCAGCAGTGTGTCCAGGGTGAGCTCGGCCGCCCCGACCTCACCGAGTCCGGGCCACTGCAGCCGGGCACCGATGCCCTCGCGCGCGCCACACAGGAAGTTGTCCTCGGCCGCCTCGAAGGAAAGCCGGGACCACACCGGCTGCTCGTCCGCGGCCAGGCGGCGGACGAGACCGAAGTAGAAGGCGGCGTTCGCCATCGTGTCGACGACGGTCGGCCCGGCGGGCAGGATGCGGTTTTCGATCCGCAGGTGCGGGCGCTCGTCGGCGACGTCGTAGACCGGGCGGTTCCAGCGGTAGATGGTGCCGCTGTGCAGGGAGAGCTCGGCCAGCCGAGGTGTACCGCCCCGGTCGAGGACCTCCAGCGGATCCTCGTCGGCGAGTTCGGGCAGCAGCGGCGAGAAGTAGCGCTGGTTCTCCTCGAAGAGGTCGGTCACGGATTCCAGCCAGCGTTCGCCGAACCACACCCGCGGGCGGACCCCCTGCTCGGTCAGCTCGACGCTGCGGGTGTCGATCGACTGCTCGAACAGCTTGATCCGGGTCTCGCGCCAGAGCTCCTTCTGGAACAGGAACGGCGAGTTGGCGCACACGGCCACCTGTGGGCCGGCGATGGCCTGGGCCGCGTTCCAGTACGCCGGGAAGGCACCCTCGCTGACCTCCACGTGCAGCTGGGTGCTCGTGCACGTCGACTCCGGCACCACCGAGTCGCTGGTCAGCTCGAGCTTCTCCACGCCCTCGAGTCCGATGCGGATGTTCTCTCCCCGCTCGGCGATGATCTGCTCGTTGAGCATCCGGTAACGGGTCTTCGGCGAAAGCGTCTCCGCGCCCATGTGGTCCGGTGTCACCGTCGGCAGGATCCCGACCATCACCAGCTCCGGGCCGACGGCCCTGGCCTTGGCGCCGGCGGTCTCCAGGCGGGTCAGCAGGTCGTCCTCGAACTCCCGCAGTGCGCTGCCGCGTAGCCGGCGCGGCTCGACGTTGATCTCGACGTTGTACTGGGCGAGCTCGGTCTGGAACGACTCGTCGTCGATCGCGGCCAGCACCTCGCTGTTGGTGAGAGAGGGGTCACCGCGCTCGTCGACGAGGTTGAACTCGATCTCGAACCCGGTGAAGGGCCGCCGGACCTCGAACCGGCCTTCTTCGGACATTCGTACGAACGCTCGCAGGCATCGCCGCAGCTTGTCGCGGAACAATGCCCGGTCCTCAGGGCTGAACGAGCGGGGCTTGATGTCCTGGCCCATCGACTTCCTCTCCCAAGGGGGCTGGCCTTGCCGGAGCCTCGTACCGAAACCTATCTGCCGCGGGGACCGATCGCTCAACCAGGAGCGAGCGAACCGCCGGTCACCGGCCGGCCCGCTCGGAGCGCTCATGGCCCTCATGGCCCGACCGGTGGAGGCTCCCACGCCTCGGGCGGGATGCCGCACCGCAGGACCTGCTCGATCAACCGCGCCATGGAGTAGTCGGGGTCGCAGGCGTGCACCCGCTCGAGGGCACAGCGAGCCAGCGCGCCCTGTCCCTGGAGCCAGGCGGCGAACGCCAGCAGCGCCGCGGCGGCGACGTCGTGGGGCGGGACCGTGCGCCGGACGACCTCGGACCAGAACTCGACATGGCGGTCCGCGGACTCCCTGGTGATCTGTGACCAGAATTCGTCTCGTACGGCGACATCGCACACCTCGACGGCGATCCGCGCCATCTCCTCGTCGGTCAGCCGCTCACCTCCCCCGGCCCTGGCGAACAGCCGGGCCACCAGGCCGGCTCCGTCGTGCCCGCCGAGGTCGGCCGCCCGGGCGGAGACGACCCGCGCGAGGGCCTGCTCGGCGGCCACCCGCGCGGCGCCCGACGGCGGCGCGACCGTTCGCCGGAACTCCTCCTGCCCGGCGAGCGCCACCTCTCCCCTGTAGATCGACCGTGCGGTCAGCGGATGGGAGGCGAGGTCGTAGGGCTTTCCCTCCGGCGGGCAGCACACGGGGTCGGCGCAGACATCGGACCACCAGCGGGTCCCGTCGGCGACGATGGCGTCCAGGACGGTCACGTCCACGTCGGCGAACGCCGCGACCGCCGCACGCAGCGCAGGGGTGGCCCGTGCTCTCGAGGCGGTGTAGGCGACCAGGAGGCAGTATCGAACCTCGCGCCCGAAGACCAGGCAGGCCAGGCGGTCACCGGCGGCTCGCAGCTCCTGCGGGGTGAGATCGGGTTCGGGCAGGTCGGCCCGGGCGGTGAGGGTCAGCTCCCGGTCCTCGTCGAAGGTCAGCGTGACCAGGCTGTCCTCCGGGTGGAACCCCACGAGGAACGGAATCTTGGCGAGGACGTCCTCCGGGCCACGCAACGTGAGCCGGTCGGTACCGGTTGGTGTTCTCATGCCGTCGAGCGTGTCAGCGGCGTCGCCACCCCGGCATTGTCGTGACCGGTCCTGGGGACATCCGCGCCGATCCGGTGGCTGTGGACGAGAACCCGGCAGCCGTTCGGAGTGTCCGCGCGGGTTGGCAGGATGGCGGAGTGCGCAGCGTGCCCAGCATCGTCCACCTCGACCTCGACGCCTTCTTCGCCGCGGTCGAGCAGCGCGACAAGCCCTCACTGCGCGGGAAGCCGGTCATCGTCGGCGGGGTGGGCACCCGCGGTGTCGTGGCCACCGCGTCGTACGAGGCCAGGGTGTTCGGAGTCCGGTCGGCCATGCGGACCGCCGAGGCCAGGGCACGCTGCCCGCACGCGGCGTACCTCACCGGGCGGTTCGCCGCCTACCGCATCACCAGCCGCGCGGTGATGGCCGTTCTCCGGGAGGTCTCCCCACTGGTCGAGCCGGTCTCCCTGGACGAGGCCTACGTCGACCTGGCCGGCGACGCGAGCCGCGACCTGTCCGTGGCCGGGGTCGAGGAGCTGGCCGCGGCCCTGAAGGAGCGGGTACGCGAGGTCACCGGCGGGGTCACCGCCTCCGTAGGGGCGGGCACGTCCAAGCTCGTCGCCAAGATCGCCAGCGACCTGCGCAAACCCGACGGCCTGCTGGTGGTGGAGCCCGGCACGGAGACCGACCTGCTCCATCCGATGCCGGTGGGGCGCATCCCCGGCGTCGGCCCGGCCACCGCCGAACGGCTCCGCCGCATCGGCGTCCACACGGTGGGCGAACTCGCCCGCGCCGGCGAGCCGGACCTGGTGGCGGCACTCGGCCGGGCACACGGGCACGCACTCGCACGGCTCGCGATGGCCGAGGACGACCGTGCCGTCGTTCCGCTGCGGGAGTCGAAGTCGATCAGCGCCGAGGACACCTTCGAACACGACATCGTCGACCCGGCCATGCTGGCGGTCATCATCGACCGGCTCGGCACCCGGGTGTCCGAACGCCTGACCCGCGAACGCCTGTCCGGGCGCACCGTGACGGTGAAGATCCGGCTGTTCGACTTCACCACCTACACGCGGTCGGCCACTCTGGCCGGGCCGACCGACGACGTACGGGTGGTCAACCGGCTCGCCCGCCGCCTGCTGGCCGAGGTGGACACCTCCGCGGGAGTACGCCTGCTCGGCGTCGGGATGTCAGGTCTCGCCGACTGGGTGCAGGAGGACCTGTTCGGCTCGGCTGCCGGTGGTGAACTGGAGGCCGACCTCGCCGCCAGAAAGGCCGACGACGCCGACCTCGTCGAGGCGGCGGGCAGGCCGCAGGTCGTCCAGGGCCCGCGCGCGGCCGAGGTCGCGGACGAGGCCGGGCTCGCGGCCACCGCCGACGGCGTTCCGCGCGAGCCGGAGCCGCCCCGCTGGTCGGCGGGGCAGGACGTCATCCACACCGAGTACGGCCCGGGCTGGGTGTGGGGCGCCGGCCTGCGCCGGGTCACGGTGCGGTTCGAGACCGCCGCGACCGGGCCGGGGCCGGTGCGCACCTTCGGCACCGACGACCCCGACCTCGCTCCCTACACCCCGCTCACCTGGGACCCCGGCCAGCGGGTCAGCCCGAAGGTCAGCGCGACAGCACGTCCTGCTTCTCCAGCACCGTGACCGGCGCCGGCCGCCCGCGGGGCACCGTGACGGGGCCGAACGGCTGACCCACCTCGCCCTGGACCGCGAACCGCCCGCTCCACTGCACGTCGACGCGCACCGTGTAGCGGCCCGGCTTCTCGAACGGGTGCGTGACGTAGGCGTCCTGCGGCAGCGACTCCGCGTACTTCTGCCCGGGCTCGTCGGTGTGCGTGACCGCGGTGCCGTCGCCCCAGTGCCAGTCGAACCCGGTCGCTTCCGCCGTCACGTGGATCCTGCGGCCGGAACCGTCCGGCACGTCGCGGGTGACGTCGTACCTGGTCGTCTGGTTGGCGTAGAAGATGGTCGGGAAGTTGAGCAACGTGTGGCCGTTGCCCGGGCTCACTCCCACGTTGGACTTCGGCAGCCAACCGTTGACCAGCCAGCGTTCCACCTGCTGCGGCGTCACCGGCGGAGGCGGGTTGTTGGGGTCGGGCTCGCCGGAGCAGGCGGTGCGCACGAGTTCCCAGGGGCCGTTCTGCTCCCACTGGACGTAGTAGCGCATCATGATGCCCTTTTCGCCTCGCGTCTGGCAGGCCATGGCGGCGTTCATGCACATCGCGTTGGGGTCGCCCGGCGGCGGTCCGTTGACCATGCACGCCGGCGTGGCGTAGGTGTCGTACGGCTGTTTCGGCGCCGGGCCCGGGTTGCCCGGACCACCCGGCCCGCCGGGCCCTCCCGGACCACCGGGTCCGGGGTCGTCGCCGTCACAGTGCCACTGTCCGTCCGAATCGAACCCGCAGTTGGCCCACGCCGTCCCGGTGAGCACCGGACCAGCGAGCAGGGTGATGCCCAGGGTGAGCAGCAGGGTGCAGGCCAACCGCAACGCCGCGCCCCCGCGACGGCCGCCCTTCGGCGGTCTCAGTTGACGACGAGGTTCTTGACCGTCCACCGGTCCTGTCCCTTCGCAAGCGTGAAGTCGAACAACATCAGGCGGCCCGGATCCGTCTTGGGACTGGCGCCGCGCTTGGAGACGACCTTGTGCGGGTTGACCTTGACGTAGGCGGACACCTTCACCGGGTTGGTCCCGGTGGGCTTGCCGACCTCGGTGACATGCCAGCTCGCGTCGCCGACGTAGGAACCGCCGTTGGCGTGGAACGTCGCGAGTGACTTCGCGGTGCTCTGGCAGAAGTTGCAGCCGGGCGCGTTCATCGCCCGCATCCTCGAGGCGTCGCCGTTCTTCACCAGCAGATTGGCGGCCGCGATGTACTGGCGGACGAAGGCCGCCGGGTCGGCAGCGGTGGTGGGAGTCGGAGAGGCGCTCGGCGTCGCCGTCGGAGTGGGTGTACTCGACTTCTTCGAGAGTTCGGACGGTTGCGGAGAGTCGCCACCGCATCCCGTGAGACCTGTCAGCCCGGCGGCGACAACCACCAACCCCGCTACGACACGTCGCACTACGACCGCCCAACCGACTGCCCGACACAACCGGCAGACGCGCGCCCACCTGACCGGGCTGCACCTGCGCGTAGAACAACCGGAAAGTACCACCTAAACCGGACACCGGTGAAGGTCGACAGGCGGGGAGGACCGGCGGGAGGATCACGCGCAGAGGGAGGTTCCAGCCTGCGAGACGGCCGGCCACGGTGAGTCACCGGAACGGTGCGAAGACGCAGTCGGCGAGCGATCCACAGGTCTCCGGGCGAACGCCGGCGTCAGCTCGCGAGCGGCTGCACGGACACGGAGTTGGCCGACATCTCGATCAGCGTCAGCCTCCCCGACAACTCACTGCAGACCACGGCCGCGCCGTCGAGCACGTGGTCGAAGCCGAAGCCACCGAACCACCGCGCCCGATCGCCGGAATGTCTGCCCGCCATCGCGCCGGTGCGCAGGAAGTGGTCGCAGAGGTACGTGAGCCAGGACGCCGCCTCCTCCGGCGGGGAGCCTTCACCGAGCGCGGGCTCGAACACCGGCACCAGGGCGTGACCGCCGTCCGACAGGCGCCACGGGCACCACAGCCCCGGCTGGCCCGGCGCCGGCTCGACGTAACGGGCAAGGTCGAGGCCGGGATCCAGGCACTCGGCCAACGGGTTGCCGGGAACGGCGTACGGGCCGTCGAAGCGGCACCAGCGACGGGACTCGGTGAACGCGGCCAGATACTCGAACTCCTCCGCGCGCAGGGGCGGATCGACAAGCACGCGCCCGACGATGCGGAACGACTCCGGTCCGTCCGCGTCCTTGCCGACCGTGCCGGACCTGCCGGACCTGCCGGCCGTGCCGAGTGGGTCCGCCGTGCCATCCGTGCCGCCGCCACGCTTCATTCGTCGTCGCTCCTCCGCGCTGGGTCCGGGGTGATCGGGACTACCTCAGGTCTGGGCCGTCATCCGCGAGCATGCCGAAGATCGACACGGCGTGCGACCGGTCATCCACAGGGCGCCACCTGTGGACAACCACGGCGCGCCACGACCCGAGCACGGCACGCTGTGGCGATGACCCCCGTCACCGACCACGAACCGGCCGTCCCGGCGCCGGCGACCACTCCGGACGCCCCGGGCGTCCGTCCAGGCACCACTGTCACTCGCGGCACCGCGCGCGACCCCGCCACGCTGTTGCGCCGGCTCGGCCGGCACGTCCCGTTCGGCACCGACCGGGTGCTGGTCGGCGTCATCCGCCTCTCCCGGGGCTACGTCGAACGCGCCGGCTGGTTCGCCGCCGCTCCCGGTCCGGTCCCCGCCGCCGATCTGCACGCGGCCGTCCTGGCCTGCCTGGCTCCGCTGGCTCCGCCACGACCGACCATCCCGCCCACCCACGCGGTGGCGATGGTCCGCTGCCGCCGCGGCCGGGTCGTCTGGCTGCCCACCGACGACGCGTGGGTGTCCGCCCTGACCGCAGAGGCCGGGCGGCACCGGCTTCCGGTCGCCGAGACGTTCCTGCTCACCGAGCACGGCTGGCGCTGCCGGACAGGCACGGCGGCGGGCTGCGAGCCGGCTCTGAACCGAACCTGAGATCCGCCCTGAAATCGGCCCTGAAATCGGCCCTGACCGCCTGGGCGACCGGCCGGCACGGCAAGCTGGGGCCATGTCCGCTTCGGTCCCCTCCGCCCGTGTCCGGGTCGTCGTCCACGGCGCCGTCCAGGGCGTCTTCTTCCGCGACACCTGCCGGCGTACCGCCGACGAGCACGACGTCGCCGGGTGGGTACGCAACCAGCCCGACGGGTCGGTGGAGGCCGCCTTCGAGGGCGGTCCCGAGGGGGTGCGTGCCCTGGTCGACTGGTGCCGGTCAGGTCCGCCCGCGGCCCGGGTGGACAAGGTGGAGGAGTTTCCCGAATCACCCGAAGGGCTCACCGGCTTCGAGATCCGCCGTTGACCTCGGTGGACGTGTCGTGAGCGCGCGCTCAGCCTCTGTTCAGGTGAGCGGGGCAGACTGATCCCGTGCGAATTCTCGTGGTGGACGACGACCAGGGTGTCCGTGACTCCCTGCGGCGCTCGCTGGTCTTCAACGGCTACGACGTCGACCTCGCCGAGAACGGCGAGCAGGCGCTCCGGCGGGTGGCTGCCTCCAGCCCCGACGCGGTCGTGCTGGACGTGATGATGCCCCGGCTGGACGGGATCGCCACCTGCCGTGCGCTGCGCGCCACCGGCAACGACGTACCCGTACTCGTGCTCACCGCGAGGGATGCCGTCGCCGACCGGGTGGCCGGTCTGGACGCCGGAGCCGACGACTACCTCAGCAAGCCGTTCGCGCTGGAGGAACTGCTGGCCCGGCTGCGGGCCCTGATGCGCCGCTCCACCCCGGGCGCGGACAGTTCGCTGCTGTCGTACGCCGACCTCACCCTCGACCCGGCGACGCGGGAGGTACGCCGCGGCGACCGGCAGATCAGCCTGACCCGCACGGAGTTCTCCCTGCTCGAACTCTTCCTGCGTCATCCCCGGCAGGTCCTGGAGCGGTCCCAGATCCTCGAGGATGTCTGGGGATTCGACTTCCCCACCTCCGCCAACTCCCTCGAGGTCTACGTCGGCTACCTCCGCCGCAAGACCGAGGCCGGCGACGAGCCCCGGCTGCTGCACACCGTGCGTGGCGTGGGCTACGTACTCCGCGACACCCCACCATGAGCCTGAACGAACCGAGAACGCCTCCGGCCGCCGGCGGTGGAAGCGGCGGCCCGGGCGGAAGCACCGCACGGACCTCGACCCAGAACCGTCTGCGCTCGGTCAGCCTGCGCAACCGGGTCGGGCTGCTGGCGGCGTTCGGGGTGGGCATCATCGTGGTCCTCATCTCGCTCGCGGCGTACATCACCGTGCGGGTGTCGCTGCTCGACCAGGTGGACGCCAACCTGCTCGACCGCGCCCGCGCCGCGGCGGCCGGTCCGCTGGCCGAGCAGGGCTTTCTCGCCCGGGTGCCGTCGGAGGCGCTCGGCGCAGCCGACATCCGGATCGCGCTCCTCAACGCGAACGACAGGTTCATCTCGGCCAGCGACCACGACGGCAACCCGATCGCGCCGCCGCTCGGCGCACCGGAGCGGGCAGTGGCGAGGGGCGAGGTACCCGAAAGCGTGCGCACCGCGGCGATGGGCGGTCAGAGCTACCGCGTGGTGGCGGTGCCGGCCGGACGGGGTCCGGGCTGGGCGCTCGTTCTCGGCCAGTCCCGCGCCGGCACCGAGGACCTCCTGTCCCGGCTGGGGTTCGTCCTGTTCCTCGTCGGTGCGGGTGGGGTTGCGGCCGCGGCGTACGCCGGTGTCGCCGTCGCCCGGACCGGCCTGCGCCCGGTGGAGCGGCTCACCGCCGGCGCCGAGCACGTCGCCCGTACCGGCGAGCTGCGCCCCATCCCGGTGCAGGGCGACGACGAGCTCGCCCGGCTGGCGCACGCCTTCAACTCGATGCTGTCCGCGCTGGCCGCGGCCCGCGCTCGGGAACGCCGGCTGATCGCCGACGCCGGCCACGAGTTGCGTACGCCACTCACCAGTCTGCGTACCAACCTCGACCTGCTCGCCCAGAGCGAGGCCCGGCCCGGGCTCTCCCGGGAGGACCGGTTCGCGCTGCTGGCCGACGTGCGCGCCCAGATGGCCGAGCTCTCCGTCCTGGTGGGCGACCTTGTGGAGCTGTCCCGCGAGGACCCGCCCGCCACCGCGCACGCGCCCGTGGACCTCGCCGACGTCGTGGCCGGCGCGGCCGAGCGGGTACGCCGCCGGGCCCCCGCCGTGCGCTTCGACGTCGAGACCCAGCCCTGGACCGTCTTCGGCGACTCCCAGGCCCTCGAACGGGCGGTGACCAACCTGCTCGACAACGCCGCGAAGTGGAGCCCGCCGAACGCCGCCGTGACGGTACGCCTGCGCGACGGGGTCCTCACCGTGGCCGACCAGGGTCCCGGAATCGCCGAAGCCGACGCTCCACACGTCTTCGAGCGGTTCTACCGGTCCACCGAGGCGCGGACGATGCCGGGATCGGGCCTCGGCCTGGCGATCGTCAAGCAGGCCGCCGACCGGCACGGGGGTACGGTCAGTGTCGGGCGCGGCCAGCACGGCGGGACGCTGATGACTCTTGTGCTGCCCGGGATGAACGCGCCGGCGCAGGCCCCACCCGTCAACCCGCCCCCACAGACCTCTCCGCCCGTCGACCACCCCCGCCGAAACCGCTGAGACCCGGCATTTCTTCGCCCGCTCACGGGGGGCTCTCAGTCGGCTCTCAGCTACCGGGACAAACCTAGGGACCATGAACGAGACGACACCCACGCCGGGCCGGCCGGACCGCACCGACGGGACGGCTCCCGCATCTTCCGCGCACGAGCCGGCTGCAGCGCGCCCGGACGGCCAGCCGGTCTCGTCCACAGGCGGGCGCGAGGACACCGCTCCGCTGCCCCCGTACGCCGCGCAGCCGCAGGGCCAGGACCCCGCGCAGCCGCCAGGCCAGGGCGCCCGTGACCAGGAGAGCCACGCCGAGGGCACCCAGACGCAGGGCGGTTCGACGCAGGGCTCCCAGACGCAGGGCGGTTCGTCGTACGGACAGTCGTACGCCGGCCACACCGCGTACGGCCCGAACCCCTACGGCCAGGCGTACAGCCCCTCTCCCCAACCCGGCTCGTACGCGGGTTCGTACTCCGGAGGCTTCGGCGGACCGCCCACCGACCAGGGCCGGACGACCGGAACCGACTCGGGCCGTCCGCGACGGCGCTCGGCCGCCGGGGTCGCCGCCCTCGCGCTCGTCGCCGGGCTGCTCGGCGGCGGAGTCGGAGCGGCCGCGACCGACTACTTCGGTCACGACCAGCCGGGCAGCTCCTCCACTGCTCTGGACGAGCCGGCGGCGCGGTCGCAGAACGCCGCCTCGGCCCCGGTGGGCAGTGTGCAGCAGGTGGCCGACAAGGTGCTGCCGAGCGTGGTGTCGATCACGATCGCGACCTCACAGGGCACCGGCAACGGCAGCGGCATCGTCCTCAGCGACGACGGGCTGATCCTCACCAACAACCACGTCGCGGCGGCCGGCAGCCAGGGCGGCCGGCTCAGCGTCACGTTCAACGACGGGAAGACCGTGAAGGCGTCCGTCGTCGGCACGGACCCGACCACCGACCTCGCCGTGATCCGGGCCAACCGGAAGTCCGGCCTGCATCCGGCCCAGCTCGGCCGGTCCTCCGACCTGAGCGTCGGCCAGAACGTCGTCGCGATCGGATCTCCGCTGGGCCTGTCGGGCACCGTGACCTCCGGCATCGTCAGCGCGAAGAACCGCCCGGTTCGCAGCAGTGACTCCGGCAGCGACCAGTCCAGCTCGAACACCGTCATCGACGCGATCCAGACCGACGCGGCGATCAACCCCGGCAACTCCGGCGGTGCGCTGGTCAACATGGCCGGCCAGGTGGTGGGCATCAACAGCGCCATCGCCACGCTCGGCAGCTCGATGGGCGGTCAGAGCGGCAGCATCGGGGTGGGCTTCGCCATCCCGATCGACGAGGCCAGGCCGATCGCGAAGGAACTCATCGCCAACGGCCGCGCCGAACACGCCCAGCTCGCCGTCTCGGTGACGGCAACCTCCGGCAACGACGGCGTGGGCAACGGCGCCTCCCTGCAGGCGGTGAACGCCGGCGGCGCGGCCGACAAGGCGGGGCTGCGGAAGGGCGACGTCATCACCAAGGTGGACGACCGCCAGATCTCCGACCCGGACAGCCTGATCGCGGCGGTGCGCTCCTACCGGCCCGGCGACAAGGTGACGGTGACCTACGTCCGCGGCGGCACGTCGAAGACCGTCGACGTGACGCTGGGTACCGACGGCGGCAAGACCCCGCAGCCGCAGCAGAACCAGCAACAGGACCAGAACAACCAGGCCCCTGGCGACCAGGGCAACGGACAGGACAACGGGCAGGGCAACGGACTGCCCTTCCCCTGGTCCCGCTGAGCGTCCGGGGCCGCCACCTCGAACCCCCGGCGGCGGCCCCTCCGGTCACTCCCTTCCGGAAGCGACTCAGCGGTGTGGCCCCGGGCCCGGTCGGCCGGACGTGCCTACGGCTTCGGCAACGGAGCCGTAGCCGGCCGCCCGGGCTCGCCGGGCTATCCCCCGGTGGACCTTCCGCGGCCAGGCCGGACCGCCGTAGATGAAGCCGGTGTACGCCTGCACCAGGGTCGCGCCCGCAAGGATGCGTTCCCACGCGTCGTCGGCGTTCTCGATGCCACCCACCGCCACCAGCACCAGCCGGTCGCCCACCCGTGCGTGCAACCGGCGGATCACCTCCAGCGCACGCTCCTTCAGCGGAGCGCCGGACAGCCCGCCGGCTCCGAGGCCCGCGACCTCGCTCGCGTCGGTGCGCAGGCCTTCGCGGCCGATGGTGGTGTTGGTGGCGATGATGCCGTCCAGCCCGAGGTCGAGTGCCAGGTCGGCCACCGCGTCCACGTCCGCGTTGCTCAGGTCGGGCGCGATCTTCACCAGCAGCGGCACCCGCTTCGCCGCCGGTGTGCCGGCGTCGCCTTCCCGGGCCACGTCGTCCAGCGTCCGGCGTACGGCAGTCAACAGGGGGCGCAGCCGCTCCACCGCCTGCAGGTCCCGCAGCCCGGGCGTGTTGGGCGAGCTGACGTTGACCACGAGGTAGTCGGCGTGCGGCGCCAGCCGCCGGGCGCTGGCTTCGTAGTCACCGACCGCCTCCGCCTCGGGGACGGCCTTCGTCTTGCCGATGTTGACGCCGACGTACGCCGACCGGCTGCCGCCCGGCCCGATCTCCCCGGCCGTGCCGCGCGGGTTCACCGTGCCCCGCCGCGAGAGGGCACGGATGCCGGTCCGGCCGCTCTCCGCCCGGCGGCGCAGCCGGTCCGCCGCGGCCGCCGCTCCGTGGTTGTTGAAGCCCATCCGGTTGACCAGGGCCCGGTCGGCGGGCAGCCGGAACATCCGCGGCCGCGGGTTGCCCGGCTGGGGCTGGTCGGTGACAGTGCCGATCTCGACGTACGCGAACCCCAGCGCGGTCAGCCCGTCCACGCCCTCCGCGTCCTTGTCGAACCCCGCCGCCAGGCCCAGCGGGCCCGGCAGGTCCATCCCGAGCGCCCGCACCCGCAGCACCGGGTCCGCCGGACCGAGGACGCGCCGCATCCCGGCGCCCATCCCGGGCACGGCACCGGCGAACCGGATGGCCGCGAAGGCCAGCCGGTGGGCGGTCTCGGCCGGGATGTGCTGGAGCACCCTTCTGTACAGCAGTTCGTACATGTCCGTCCCGGCGTCGTGTCCGGCCCTCGAGCGCAGACGTGCGAAAGGTGTGCGATGGCGTACGGGCCAACGGGTCCTACGGCCTGTCGGTGGTCGCCGTCAGAATGCTTTCATGCTCCTCGACGACCTCGCGCAGGCCTCCGCGGCGGTCTCCGGCACGTCCTCGCGGCTGGAGAAGGTACGCCGGATCGCCGACTGCCTGCGGGCAGCCGACCCCGACGAAGTGCCGCTGGTGGTGTCCTACCTCGCCGGTGAGCTCCGCCAGCGCCGCACCGGTGTGGGCTACGCCGCCCTGCGCGAGCTGCCTGCGGCGGCCGACCGGCCGACGCTCGGCGTGAGCGAGGTCGACGCCGCCTTCGCCGAGATCGCCGAGGTGGCGGGCAGCGGATCCCAGCAACGCCGGCGCGACCTGCTCACCGCACTGTGGTCGCGGGCGACCGGCGCCGAGCAAGGCCTGCTGGCCGGGCTGGTGACCGGAGAGCTCCGCCAGGGCGCGCTGGACGGCGTGATGGTCGACGCGGTGATCCGCGCCAGTGACCTGCCCGCGGCGCAGGTACGCCGGGCGATCATGGTCGCCGGCGCGATCGCCCCGGTGGCCCGGGCAGCCGTCTCCGGCGGTGGCGACGTCGCCGTGCTCGACGCGTTCCGGCTGGAAGTGGGCCGGCCGCTGCGCCCGATGCTCGCCTCCCCCGCACCCGGCGTGCCCGAGGCACTCGGCAAGCTGGCCGGGCCCGCCGCGCTGGAATGGAAGCTCGACGGGATTCGCATCCAGGTGCACCGCACCGGAGACGTCGTACGCATCTTCACCCGCACCCTGGACGACGTGACCGACCGGCTGCCCGAGGTCGTCGCCACGGTGCGCGCCCTCCCCGCAGGGTCGCTCGTCCTCGACGGCGAGGTGCTCGCCCTGGACGAGGCCCGGCGGCCCCGGCCGTTCCAGGTCACCGCCAGCCGGGTCGGCACGCGCGGTGGCACCGGGCAGTCACGGGCCAGGGTGCCGTTGAGCGCGTTCTTCTTCGACGTCCTCCACCACGACGGCACCGACCTGCTCACCGCACCGGGTGCGGAGCGATGGTCGGTGCTGGAGAGTGTCCTTCCGGACGAGCTGGTCGTGCCGCGCCTGGTCACCGCCGATCCGGGCGAGGCGGATGCGTTCTTCGCCGACGCCGTACGCCGCGGTCACGAGGGCGTCGTGGTCAAGTCGCTGAGCGCGCCCTACGACGCCGGCCGCAGGGGCTCCGCATGGATCAAGGTCAAGCCGCGGCACACCCTCGATCTGGTGGTGCTGGCCGTCGAGTGGGGGCACGGGCGGCGCACCGGCCTTCTTTCCAACCTCCACCTCGGCGCGCGCGATCCGGAGACCGGCGGGTTCGTGATGCTGGGCAAGACGTTCAAGGGCCTCACCGACGAGTTGCTGCGGTGGCAGACCGAGCGGCTGCTGGAGCTGGAGACCCACCGTGACCGCTGGACGGTCCACGTGCGGCCGGAGCTGGTGATCGAGATCGCCTTCGACGGCATCCAAACCTCGTCCCGCTATCCGGGAGGGATGGCGTTGCGGTTCGCCCGGGTCCTGCGCTACCGCGAGGACAAGCCCGCGGCGGAGGCCGACACCGTGCAGGCCGTACGCGACATCCACGCCGGATCCGGGGCGAGCGACGCGAACGCGCCGTGACCGGGAGAAAGCAGCCCGCCTCCCCGCGATGAACACTCCCCGTGCCGGGAATTCGTCCGACCGTCCGGGACGTTGACCTGGGTGAGCGAGATCTCGGGCGTCTCACGGGCCTGCCACCGGGTCCGCGTCCCGAGCCGGGAGGGAAGTCATCTTGCCAGTGCGCCGCCGCCACGCCGAAGACCTTGTCGAAGATCGCGACCTCGTCGGTCGCTACCTCGACGAGATCTCTCGAACGCCGCTGCTCGACGCGGCGCAGGAAGTCGAGCTTGCGAAGGCCATCGAGGCCGGTCAGCTTGCCGAGCAACTCCTCGACGGAGGCCGCACGGGAATTCCGGCCCAGAGGTCGGCCGGTGCGACCCAGGACGAGCTGACCTGGATCGGCGACGAGGGCCGCCGGGCCAAGCGCCACTTCCTCGAGGCGAACCTTCGACTTGTCGTCTCCATCGCACGCCGTTACGGACGATCCGGGCTGCCGTTGCTCGACCTCGTACAGGAGGGCAACACCGGCCTGATCCGCGCGATCGAGAAGTTCGACTACACCAAGGGTTACAAGTTCTCCACCTACGCCACCTGGTGGATCCGTCAGGCCATCACGCGAGGAATCGCCCAGCAGGCGCGGGTCGTCCGGCTTCCGGTGCATGTGGTCGAGGACCTGAACGCGCTCGGCGCGGCCCGCCGAGCGCTGGAGCGCGAGCTCGGGCGCGACCCCGAGACCGCCGAGCTCGCCGCCCAGCTCGGTGTCGGGGAGCACCGAGTGGAGGAGCTCGTCAGCTGGGGACGTGACCACGTGTCGCTGGACGTCACCGTCGACGACGACGGCGAGACCTCGCTCGGCGACCTGGTCGCCCGTGACGTCATGCCGGGTCCGGACGAGACGGTCGTCGCCGCCGAGTCCAGCTCGCGGCTCGCCGCCCTGATCGAGACCCTCGACGACCGGTCCGCGGAGATCGTCCGGCTGCGGTACGGCCTGGACGACGGCAGGCCGTGGAAGCTCGCGGAGATCGCCGACCGGTTCGGGCTCTCCCGCGAGCGGGTTCGCCAGCTTGAGCGCGACGCCCTGCACCGCCTCCGCAAGATCGCCGAGCCCGACCTGGTCGGGCCGAACGCGGCCTGACCCTCCGTAGCCGGCCGCGTGGGGCCCGACCCCGGGCGGCCCGGCTCGAAGCACCATCCCCTCGTGCCCCGGACGCCCCGGTCGTCCGGGGCACAACCACGTCCGCACCCGCCCGGCTTCGCGAGCCCGCAGCCGGGCAGCCGCTCACGCCACGGCGCCCGGTGCCCGCACTCCGGAACATTGTCATGACATCCGTACGACTGACCGGCCCCGGACAGCCGACACCGCCGGTTCGCGCGCTACGGTAAGTCCCCACATCCGGTTGCCCGGAGAAGACGCCCAGAGAAGTACGCCCGGACGGGTACGCCCGGGCAAGAGCGAGGGAGAAACCCATGGACACGGCGGAAGGCAGGCCGGGTCCGGACGCGGCCGCCCACCCCACCGGCCCGAACGCCGGCTCCAGCGACCCCAGCAGCACCCCGTGGGAGCTGGGCCGGGTCGTCGGTCGTGGGCCGGCCCACGACCCGATGGCCGCCGTACGCCGCCCCGACGACCCGCCGTTCGACGTCTTCCTGTCCGGCACGGTGTTCCTGGACATCATCTTCACCGGCCTGGCCGGCCCGCCCACCAGCGGAACCGAGATCTACACCGACGGCATGGGCTGCTCCCCCGGCGGCGTCGCCAACCTCGCGATCGCACTGTCCCGGCTCGGGCTGCGCACCTCCCTCGCCGCCGCGTTCGGCCACGACGTGTACGGCACGTTCTGCCGGCGCACCCTCGAACAGCAGGAGGACGTCGACCTGACGGCGTCGCGGGAGTTCCCCCACTGGCACTCGCCGGTCACGGTGTCTCTTGCCTACCAGGCCGACCGCAGCCTGATCACCCACGCGCACGAGCCGCCACTGTCCGCCGACGAGATGATCGCCACCAGCGGGCTGCCGCGCAGCCGGGCCTGCTTCGTCGATCTCGGCCCGGAGATGGAGGACTGGACCCGCAAGGCGGCCGCCGAGGGCACCCGGGTCTTCGCCGACGTCGGCTGGGACCCGACCGAACAGTGGTCGCAGGAGCTGCTGGAACGCCTCAGCTCCTGCTACGCGTTCATGCCCAACACTCCGGAGGCCCTCGCCTACACCCGCACCGACACCCCCGAGGCGGCTCTGTCGAAGCTCGGCAACCTGGTCCCGGTGGCGGTGGTCACCCGGGGCAGCAAGGGTGCGCTGGCCGTCGACAACGAGACCGGGGAGCACGCCGACGTGCCCGCCCTTCCGGTCGAGGCGATGGACGCGACCGGTGCCGGCGACGTCTTCGCCGCCGGGTTCGTCACGTCCACGCTGTCCGGCTGGCCGTTGCTGCACCGGCTGCGGTTCGCCAACCTGTGCGCCGCGCTGTCAGTCCAGCACTTCGGCGGCTCGTTGTCGGCGCCGGGCTGGGCCGACATCGCCGGCTGGTGGCAGGTCGCCAAGCGGGTTCCGGGGCTCGGTGACGTCGCCAAGGACTACGCGTTCCTCGACGAGGTGGTGCCGCACGACCCGGTCGGTGCTGTGCGCCGTGCCAGCGCGACCATCGGCTTCCAGACCGACGGTGTGGAGCCGTAAGCCGAGCTGTAAGCCCAGCCCTGAGCCCGGCCGCCGGCCCAGCACACAAGCTCGGCCGACAGTCCGTACGTCATGCCTGAGGATAGGTCCGGAGACAAGTCTGCCCGCCGGGCGGTGGGCCGGCGGGCAGACGTTCGTGACGGGCGTCAGCAGTTGGTCGCGCCGCTGCCGGCCTTGGTCCAACGGCAGGTGTCCTGCGTCGCGCCCGAGCCGGACCGCAACGTGGCGGTGTCGCCGGTGTTGTTCCAGATGTAGGCACCCGAACCCCAGTAGCGGTGGCTCGCGGTGTTGGTCCCCCGCCCGGTGTGCAGGGTGACCGAGGTGCCGTGCTTCAGCGTGAAGGTGCCGAAGGTGTACACGTGGCGCTGCGCGTCGCGCACGGTCCACCCGCGAAGGTTTACCGACGTCGTGCCGATGTTGCGGACCACGACGTACTCCGCGTTCAGGCTCTTGTTGCTGCGGTTGTCGGTGCCGGGCGAGTCGTACTGGATCCGGCCGAACCGGATCGCGGTGGCGGCGTCCGCACTGCCCACGAACGGGCCCGGCGCGCCGAGCACCGCCACGCCCGTCATCGCCACACTCAGCGCCGCCACGAAGGCGGCCACGGTCGACCGAAGTCGCATCTGGATTGTCCCCCCATTGGACATGCCGGCGCCCCGCCCCGGTGAGAAGCACACGGAGCTCGTACGGACGAGACCGCTGTGTGCACGTCGAAACCGGACCGATGCCGGTGCCCAGGACGCTAGGGGGACGACGACAAACGAACGTCAACTCCGGCTTGCAGGCGGGTCGATCGGCTCGTGGGCGGGCGGTGAGAGGAAGGTGAACGCGACGACGCGGTGGCGACGACCGGATGTCGTCACCACCGCGTCGGTACGCCGCCCGGGTTCCGGTCCGTCACGGCAGGAAATCCTTGCCGCGGCGGCCGGACCTTCAGGTGGTCCGCAAGCTCACGTCAGCTTGCGGAGTTGCGCTTGACCCATCCCCACGCAGCCGTGGCGAGGAACAGCACGAGTGCGACGAAGCCCAACCACAGCAGGCCCTTGACCAGGAAGCCGAGGATGCTGAGTACCAGCCAGACGATCGCGATGATCAGCAAGATCCGAAGCATGGTTACCTCCTGCGCACACCTTACGCTCGGCAGTCGGCCCGGGCGCTTCGGCGACATCCCCTAGCCGACCCCGAAATGTCCCTGAGGAACACCCGGTCAGGAGGTCTCGATCCGGCTGGACCTCGCCCACAGGTTGATACCGGCCTCCACCGCGTGCTTGTCGATCTCGTCCAGCTCGGCCGCGGTGAAGTCGAGCCGGTTGAGCGCGGCCACGTTGTCCTCGAGCTGCCCGATGCTGCTGGCGCCGACGAGGACCGACGTCATCCGCGGGTCGCGCAGCGCCCACGACAGCGCCATCTGAGCCAGCGACTGCCCCCTGCGCTCCGCGATCGCGTTCAGGGCGCGGATGTGGCCGAGGTTCTTCTCCGACAGCTGGTCCGGTGACAGGGACTTGCCCTGCGAGGCCCGCGAACCCTCCGGAATGCCGTTGAGGTACTTGTCGGTGAGCATTCCCTGCGCCAGCGGGGAGAAGGCGATGCAGCCGGCTCCGGCGTCCTCCAGCGCGTCCAGCAGCGCCTCCTCGATCCAGCGGTTGAGCATGCTGTACGACGGCTGGTGGATGAGCATCGGCGTACCGAGGTCCGCGAGGATCGCGGCAGCCCTGCGGGTGTCCTCCGGGGAGTAGGACGAGATCCCGGCGTACAGCGCCTTGCCCTGGCGCACCGCGGTGTCCAGCGCGCCCATCGTCTCCTCCAGCGGAGTGTCCGGGTCGAACCGGTGGGAGTAGAAGACGTCGACGTAGTCCAGGCCCATCCGCGAGAGGCTCTGGTCGAGGCTGGCGAGGAGGTACTTGCGCGAGCCCCACTCGCCGTACGGGCCCGGCCACATGAGGTAACCCGCCTTGGTGGAGATGAGGAGTTCGTCGCGGTAGGGCGTGAAGTCCTGCTTGAACAGCTTGCCGAAGTTGAGCTCGGCCGACCCCGCGGGCGGACCGTAGTTGTTGGCCAGGTCGAAGTGGTTGATCCCGAGGTCGAAGGCCCGCCTGAGGATCCCCCGCTGCCGCTCCAGCGGCACGTCGTCACCGAAGTTGTGCCACAGGCCGAGTGAGACGGCGGGCAGGTGCAGGCCGCTGGCACCGGAGCGGCGGTATTGCATCGTGTCGTAACGATCGTCGGCAGCGTTGTATCCCATGTCAGCGGAGTCTTCCACGACCGTCTGACAGTCCGGCGGCGAGCTACCGGTGGTGGTCACCGCACCTCCTATGCTGGGGGCGACCCTGACCCACGCATCACGACCACTCACGCATCACGACCCATCACGCATGACGACCTGGACGGGGACCGGACCATGCTCCTGGCGGAGGACCTGCTGCTGTTACTCCTGGACGACAGCACCGGACTGCCGGTGACCGACGGCACCAAACTGGACCACGCCCTCGCCGGCGCGGTCCTGCTCGAACTGACGCTGCGGGGGAAGGTCGACGTCGCGGGTCCGGGCGAGGACGTACGCAAGGGGCGCCTGGTCGTACGCGACGAGAGCCCCACCGGCGAGCCGGTCCTCGACCACGGTCTGTCGATCCTGGACGCGCGGGAGGGCAGCAAGCCCGCGAACGTCCTCGGCAAACTCGCCAAGGGACTGCGGGAACGGCTGCTCGCCGACCTCGCCGGCCGCGGCGTACTCCGGCAGGAGAAGGGCCGGGTGCTCGGGATCTTCCCCACCACGCGCTGGCCCGCCGAGGACTCCTCGCACGAGAACTCCCTGCGCACGACGCTGTCGGGTGTGCTGGTCCAGGGCCTCACCCCGGACGACCGGACCGGCGCGCTGGTGTCACTGCTGGCGGCGATCGACGTCGTGCCGAAGGTGGTCGAGGCGCCCGACAGGCGCGCGGTCCGGCGGCGGGCCAAGGAGATCTCCGAAGGCGCCTGGGCCGCGGACGCGGTGAAGAAGGCGGTCGCCGCGGTGAACGCCGCCACGATGGCTGCCGTCACCGCCGCCACCACGGCCTCCACGACGTCGAGCTGACAGGCCACCGATGGCACCGGGATCGCTGCGAGTGGGCCCTGTCGACCTGGACCCGGGCGAGCTGACCTGGCGTTTCTCCCGGGCCGGCGGCCCCGGCGGGCAGGGCGTCAACACCACCGACTCCCGGGTCAGCCTGTCGTTCGACCTGGCGCGTTCGCCCGCGCTGAGCGAGGCGGCACGGTCACGGGCCACGTCCCGGCTCGGTGACCGGCTGGTGGACGGCGTACTCACCGTCACCGCGTCCGAGCACCGATCCCAGCTCGCCAACCGGCGGGCGGCGCTGGCCCGGCTCGGGATGCTGCTGGACCAGGCACTCGCACCCCCGCCGAGAGCGCGCCGGCGTACCCGCCCGTCCCGGGGGTCGGTGGAGCGCCGGCTGTCGTCGAAGAAGCGGCAGGGCGACGTCAAGCGGATGCGCCGCCGGCCCGACTACTGACGGACCGGCGGGTTGGCACGGGCCCGCCGAGTGAGCCGGTGGGTCAGGTGCGCCGGCGCGGAAGGAGTTTGCGTACGGCGTCCGGCACCCGTCCGGGGAGCCCGGCCGGCAGTCGCGGCGACGACTCCTCACCCGGCCGGACGCGTTGGTTCAGGTCGGCGTGCTCGAGCAGCTCGGGCAGCGGCCGGTCGACGCCCGGGTAGGCCGCGATCGGGGTCTCCGCGGCGAACACCACCCACACCTGCTCGCCCCGGTGGAAGACCCGGAGGACCGAGCCGTCGACGACGGTCCCGGCGTGCCGCAGGGCCTGCCGGCGGTTGCCCTGGCGGGCGAGCGCGTTGGTGACGGCGCGCTGGGCGGGTTCGCGTCCGTGCTTGACCGCCTCGTAGGCCAGCGGGCCGTACTTCACGGCGTAGTTGATCACGCTCCTGCTGAACTTTCCCTTGCCGGCCACGTGGCCCACCTCCGCTGATCGGCTACCGGCAGTGTCCCACGGCCGGCGGCCTCAGTCCTGCGCCTGTGCCCGGCCCGCCAGCGCCTCCACCATCGTCTCGGTGAACCGGGCGGCGAGAGTGCCGCCGGGGTCGAGGTCGGGGTCGAAGACGGTGACGTCCAGGCCGCGGCAGCGTGGGTCGGCCAGCATCGGACCGAGCAGCGCGGCGAGCTCGGAGTGTTCCAGCCCGCCCGGGCAGGGCGAGTCGACCGCCGGCATCACCAGGGGGTCGAGGACGTCGGCGTCCACGTGCACCCAGAAGCCGTCGAGTTCGCGGAGGTAGCGCACCGTCTGGCTGGCGATCCGGCGGGCGCCCTCGGCCCGGATGGCAAGGGCGGTTCGGACCGGAATGCCGAGGTCGGCAAGCTCGGTGAGGTGGACGTCGTTGTCCCGGATCCCGAGCACCACGGCGTCCCGGTCGTGGACGTACGGAGCCAGGCCGTCGATGTCGGCCAGGTCGTCCTGCCCCCGCCCGGTCACCAGCGCGAGGTCCTCCCCCGCCGCGGCACCCACGTAGTCCGCGTTGCCGCCCAGGTGGCGGAAGTCGGAGTGGCCGTCGACGAACACCAGGCCGTACCGGCCGTGCCGGCGCAGGGCGAGCGCGGGACCGAGCAGGATGCTGCAGTCACCGCCGAGCACCACGAGGAAGTCGCCGCCGGCCAGTCGTACGCTCACCCGGTCGGCCAGCCGGCGGGTGAAGTCGGCGATGGCGGCGGCGTTGATCACTCCGTCGCCGGGCTCCCAGCCCGCGGCGTCGTAGCGCGGCGCAACGACACAGCCGACGTCGGTGGCGCGGCTGCGGGTCACCAGGCCGTTGTCGCGCAGGGCACCGGCCAGCTTGTGGCAGCCGGGCACGACACCGGGCGAGGGCATCGCCAGACCGAGGTTGGACGGCGCGTCCAGGACGCAGATCCTGCCCATGGCGCGATCGTAACCGTCCGGCAGAGCTGTCAAGGTCGGGTTGCGTTCGAACGCCGGCGGCTGTCGCGGCCCCCTCCGGCGGGCCGCCGGGCGGCGTGCGAGGCTGAGGTGTGCCCGACCGCCGACCACCCGCCCGGACCCGGCGGGCCACCAACCGCGGCCCCGCCGATTCCGCACAGTCCGCCGTACCCGCCGGAACCCACCCCATCGACACCGGCGAGGTCACCCTCACCGCCGACCCGGGCGACCCGGGTGGGTGGTTCGTGATCGTCAACGGCGTCCCGAGCTCCTACGTCCATCTCGGCGACCCGACCCGGCTGGACTTCGAGTACGTCCGCTGGACCGGCGACATCCTCGACCACCTGCCTCCCGGTCCGCTGCGGGTCGCGCACCTCGGCGGCGCCGGCTGCACCCTCGCCCGCTACGTCACCGCCACCCGGCCGGGCTCACGGCAGGTGGTGTTCGAGATCGACGGGGCTCTGGTCGACCTGGTGCGGGAGGGCTTCGGTCTGGTACGCGGCCGCGGCATCGGTGTCCGCATCGGTGACGCCCGCGCCGGCCTGGCGTCACTGCGCGACGGCTCCCAGGACGTGGTGATCCGGGACGCGTTCACCGGAAACCGGGTGCCGGAACACCTGACCACCCTGGAGTTCGCGCACGACCTGGTGCGGGTGCTGGACCCATCGGGGGTGTACGTCGCCAACGTCGCCGACCGCACCGAGCAACGCCACGCCCGCGCGGAGGCGGCCACCCTACGGGAGGTGTTCGCGCACGTGGCGCTGATCGCCGAGCCGTCGCAGCTACGCGGCCGCAGGTACGGCAACGTGCTGCTGCTGGCCTCCAACGCCGACCTGCCGCTGGACGGGCTGACCCGCCGGCTCGCCTCCGGTGCGGTCCGGGCCCGGCTGGTGCTGCCGGACCGGGTGGCCGAACTCGTGGCCGGTCTGCGGCCGCTGCGCGACCCGGCCGAACCCGACGACGGGCGGCCGCGAGGACGTACCGAGGACACGTCGGCATGACGGCACCGGACGTACGACTGCGAGCCGTCGAGGACGCCGACCTGCCGGTCTTCTTCGGGCACCTGCAGGACCCGGAGGCGATCCGGATGGCGGCGTTCACCCCCGCCGACCCGAGCGACGGTGACGCGTTCGCCGCCCGCTGGCAGCGCATCCGTACCCACCCGACCGGGATCGTGCGGACGATCCTTGCCGACGGGCAGGTCGCCGGGCACGTGGCGAGCTACGAGTCCGGCGGCGACACCGAGGTGACGTACTGGCTCGGCCGCGAGCACTGGGGCCGTGGCGTCGCGACCCTCGCGCTCCGGGCGTTCCTGACCGAGGTGACACTGCGACCACTGCGCGCCCGCGCGGTGCAGGACAACGCCGCCTCGCTGCGGGTGCTGCAGCGGTGCGGGTTCCGGGTGTGCGGGCAGGACCGGGGGTTCGCCAACGGCCGCGGCGCGGAGGTCGCGGAGTTCGTCCTGGTGCTCGACGAGTAGTCGCCGCGCGCGGGGTCCAGGGCGTACGTCAGTCGGCGAGCAGGCGCTCGACGCGTTCGACCTTGCCGGTGAGCTCGCCGGTGTGGCCGGGACGAATGTCGGCCTTGAGGACCAGGCCGACGCGGGGCGAGGTCGCGGCCACGACGTCGACCGCCCGCTTGACCACCGCCATCACCTCGTCCCACTCCCCCTCGATGTTGGTGAACATCGCGTTGGTCTCGTTCGGCAGCCCGGACTCGCGGACGACCCGGACCGCCTCGGCGACCGCCTCGCTCACACTGCCGTCGTCGGCTCCGCTGGTGGGACTGATGCTGAAGGCCACGATCATGGGTCCTACCTTTCCGTACGCGGAACCTGCCGGATCAGCCCCTCCTGCACGACGGAGGCGACGAGTGAGCCGTCCGGGGTGAACAGCCGCCCGGTCGCCAGGCCGCGCGAGTCCGCCGCCGACGGGGAAACCTGGTCGTAGAGCAGCCAGTCGTCGGCCCGGAACGCCCGGTGGAACCAGATCGCGTGGTCCAGCGACACGGTTTGCAGGTCGGGTGCGCCGATGTGGGTGCCGTGCGGCACCAGCGTGGCGCCGAGCAGGGTGAGGTCGCTGGCGTACGCGAGCACACAGCTGTGCAGCACCGGATCGTCGGGCAGGGTGCCGGCGGCCCGCAGCCACACCCGGGCGCGGGCCGGGTGCTCGGGGTCGGCGGGCACGCCGCCACGTGCGGAGTCCCCGGCGTACCGCACGTCCAGCGCCGCCCACTCCTCCGCCCAGGCGGCACTGGGCCGGCCGGACACCTTCTCCAGCACCTCGCCCAGGGTCGGGCAGCGCTCGGGGTCGGGTACGTCCGGCATGGCGTCCTGGTGCTCGTAACCGGGCTCGGGCACGTGGAACGACGCGCTCATGTAGAAGATCGTCCGGCCGTGCTGGCGGGCCACCACCCGCCGGGTGCTGAACGACCGGCCGTCGCGGGTGCACTCGACGTCGTAGACGATCGGGACGCTGGTGTCGCCCGGGCGCAGGAAGTACGCGTGCAGCGAGTGCACCATCCGGTCCGGTCCCATGGTGCGGCTGGCCGCCACCAGGGCCTGGCCCGCGACCTGGCCGCCGAACACCCGCTGGAGCCTGGTCTCGGGCTGCCGGCCACGGAAGAGGTTGTCCTCGATCTTCTCGAGGTCGAGCAGGTCGCGGAGTTCGTCGAGGGATCGGGGCACGGCCACATCGTGCCAGTTGCCCGAGGGGCACTCCCACCTCGGGCGGCCGCCGAGGGCCCGCCGGTCGGACCGGTGAGCGGCGCGGGATCCGCAGAGGTCACCCGGGCGTGGAAGCCGCCCGGTCCGCGGATGTCGCCCGGTCCGGGGAAGCCGCGGGCAGGCGGGCGTGCGGGCGCGGAGCCGGAGTCAGCGGGACTCGGAGACGGCCGTCACCAGCCGCCGGACGCGATCGCGCAGGTCGGCGAAGTGGTTCAGCAACGCCTGCCGGGCCTGCGCCGGGTCGCCCGAGCGGAGCGCCTCCACCACCCGGCGGTGCCCCTGGACCACCCGGTCACGATCGACCGGCGTGCGTTCCAGTTCGCCGGCCACCTGGTGGTAGATGTCCCAGAACACCGAGATCAGCTGAATGGCGAGCTCGTTGGCCACCGGTGCGTACAGCGCCTCGTGGAAACGGCGGTCGGCGGCGGCGAGATCGCCCTCGGCCATCGCCTCGACCGCGCGGTCCAGGGTCTCGAGCTGGGCTTCGTCGACGCTGGTGGCGACGTGTTCGATCAGGCCGAGCTCGAGGAGTTCGCGGACCTCCACCAGGTCGGCGAGGGCGCCGGGGTCGTCACGCACCCGCAGCCGGGTACGGAACAGCAGGCCCGGCGTCACCGCGGTCAGCGGCGCGCTCCCCACGAACGTGCCGTAGCCGTGCCGGATGTCCACGATGCCCAGCGTGTGCAGCGCGCGCAGAGCCTCCCGCACGGAGTTGCGGCTCACGCCCAGCGTGTCGACCAGAGCCGGCTCGGACGGGAGCGGCGCACCGGCCGGCAGGCCCTGCTCGAGGATCAGGTCGACGACGCGTTCCTCCAGGTGCCTGCGCCGGCCACTTTCCGCCATGGAGTACACACCTTTCGGATCGGAACGAACCTCGGCTAGCGTAACGCTCGGCCGTCCAGACATCCCATGTCCCATGTCTTCGAGGAGTTTCGTGCCCGGTCAACCCGCACCCCACCACCCGCAGTCGGCCCGGCCCGTCGCGGGCGGCGTGATCCCGCCCGTGTGCACGCCACTCACCCCGGACCGCGAACTCGATCTCGCCTCCCTCGAGCGCCTCTGCGGCTTCCTGCTCGACGCCGGCGTGGCGGGACTCTTCGTGGGCGGCTCGACCGGCGAGACGGCGTACCTCACCGACGACCGTCGCGCCCGCGTGCTGTCCGCGGTCGTGGGTCTCGTCGCGGGCCAGGTCCCGGTGGTCGCGGGCACCATCGACCTGACCACCGAGCGGGTGCTCGGCCACGCCCGCACCGCGGCCCGGCTCGGCGCCGACGCCCTGGTCGCCACGGCGCCGTTCTACGCCCCCACCCACCCGGCCGAGATCGCGGTCCACTTCCGGTCCGTCCGCGAGGCGGTGGACCTCCCGCTGCTGGCGTACGACATCCCGAGTGCGGTGCACACCAAACTGCCCACCGGTCTGGTGGCCGAACTCGCCGCGGACGGCGTACTGGCCGGGCTGAAGGACTCCAGCGGCGACGTCGACGGGTTCCGCGCGGCGTGCGGCGCCACCGCGCTGGTGCCCGGGTTCGTCGCGTTCACCGGCTCGGAGACCCACGCCGACCTCGCCCTGCTGGCGGGCGGGGCCGGGATCGTCCCCGGACTCGGCAACGTCGATCCGCACGGGTACGTCCGGCTGTACGACGCCGCGCGCCGTGGGGACTGGGCCGCCGCGACCGCGGAGCAGGAACGCCTGCGTGCGCTGTTCGGGATGATCGACGCCGGCGACCCGGCCCGGATGGGGCGCTACTCCGCGGCGATCGGCGCGTTCAAGGCGGCGCTGGTCCACCGCGGCGTGATCGCCTCCGGCACCACCAGCCGGCCGATGATCGGGCTGAACGACACCGAGAACGCCGCCGTGCTCGGCCACCTCGAACGCGCCGGGCTGTGCTGACCGGGACCACCGCGGGGGACACGACGGTGTTCGCGGCCGGGACCGACGGCTACCACACGTTCCGGATCCCGGCGCTCGTGCTCGCGGGCGACGGGACGCTGCTGGCGTTCGCCGAGGGCCGCCGGGACGGCGCGGGGGACACCGGCCGGATCGATCTCGTACTCCGCCGGTCGGCCGACGGCGGTCGCACGTGGGGTCCCCTGGCGGTGGTCGCCACCGGCACCGACCTGACCGTCGGAAACCCCTGTCCGGTGGTGGATCCGGCCACCGGCGACGTGGTTCTGCTCAGCACCTGCGCGGCGGCGGACGCGAGCGAGGAGCGCATCCTGACCGGTCGGGTCGGGCCGGCGGACGGCCGCCGGGTACGCGTTCGGCGCAGCACCGACGCGGGCCGGACGTGGAGCGAGCCGGTCGACGTCACCGAGACGGCGAAGCGTCCGGACTGGCGGTGGTACGCCACCGGCCCAGGACACGGGGTGGCGCTGCGGATGGGCTCGTTCCCCGGCCGCCTGGTCGTACCCGCGAACCACTCCGCACCCGGCACCGGCTACGGCGGGCACCTGTTGCTGAGCGACGACGGCGGCCGGTCGTGGCGGATCGGGGCGGTCGACCCCGGTGGGCCCGGTGGGCCCGGTGGGCCCGACAGTGCGGCGGGTGAGGAGATCAGGCCTAACGAGACCGCCGTCGCCGAACTCCCCGACGGCCGGGCCTACGCCGCCACCCGCAACCAGGCCGACGGTGCCGTGACCACCCGGGCGCACACGTGGAGCTCGTCCGGTGGGGAGACCTTCGATCGGCCGTACGCCTCGGTGTCCGGCCTGGTCGCCCCGGTCGTGCAGTGCTCGGTGCTGTCGGTCCCGAGCCCGCCGGCCCTGCTGGTGTTCGCCGGTCCGGATGACGCGGGCGAGCGGCGCAACCTCACCTTGCGGGTGAGCGCCGACGCGGGCCACACCTGGGCACGTTCGCTGGTGGTGTGGCCCGGGCCGGCGGCCTACTCCGATCTTGTCGACCTCTCCCACCTCGACCAGCCCGACCACCCCGACCACCTCGGCAGCGGCTCCGACCCCGGGCACGCCGGGATCGGGGTGCTGCACGAGGCGGGCGAGCGGTCGGCGTACGAACGCATCAGGTTCGTCAGCGTGTCCGTGTGGGAGCTGTGACGGACGGCACGACGGGACTCAGGCGGTGGCGACCGGGCTGCCGGGCTTGAGGTCCGCCGGGGTCAGCGCGCCCTCGCCGAACACTCGGGAGTACTCCTCGCGGCCCTTCGTGTGCTGGGTGCGCGCGTCCATGTAGCAGACGCTGAAGGCGCGGCGGGGAATGTCGGTGGAGTTGACGTCGGAGGAGTGCACCAGCCAGTTGTGCAGCAGGACGGCCTCGCCCGGCTGGAGTTCGAGGTGGTGCACCTTCTCCGGCAGGCAGTACTCCTTCGCCTGCTCCTCCTTGAGGAAACCGGAGCCGTGCTCGGGGTTGATCAGGCCGTACTTGTGGCTGCCCGGGATCACCTGGACGCAGCCGTTCGCGACCGTCGCCGGGTCGAGCGCGGTCCACACCGTGATCAGCGGGTCGCGGTCGAGGAACGCCCAGCGGTCCTGGTGCCACGGGAGGAACGTCCCCTGGCGGGCCGGCTTGTTCATGAACATCGCCCGGAACGCCGAGACCGGCGCGTCGCCATAGGTCTGCCGGCAGATCTCCTCGAACAGCGGCTGCCGGAGGTAGGACAGGAACAGCGGGTCGAACTCGAGGTCCTGGATCTTGCGGTAGTCCAGCGTCGCGCCCTTCCAGCCCTTGGACTGCTTTCCGGCGTCGCCGTACGCGCCGTTGCGACTGTCGAGCTGCATCAGCAGCCGGTCGTAGTCGATGGCGGCGCGGCCGAGCATGATGTCGTCGATGCGGTCGCGCAGTCCGGACAGGTCGTCGTCGGACAGGACGCGGCCGAGGACGACGTAGCCGTTCTCCTCGTAGAAGTCCCACTGCTCCGCGGTGACCGTGGTGACCAGGCCAGTCATTGCACTCATTGCACTCCTTGGCATCGTTTCCGGATCTCCGGCACTTCCGTCACGCTAGGTCCGCGTCGCGCGGGACGGAATGGATGCGGTGAACGCCGGGATGGACAATCTGAATCCCGGGTACGGGGTGGGCTCAGTCGAACGGGCTCACCGGGTCGAGGTCGCGCCGGTACTCCGACGGGCTGCGGCCGAACCGCGCCCGGAACGCCCGGCTGAAGTAGTAGGGGTCGTCGTAGCCCACCTCCCGGGCGACCGCCCTGATCGTCAGCTGCCGGTCGATCAGCATCGCCGCGGCCCGGTCCAGTCGCAGCCGGGTGAGGTACTGCAGCGGAGTGACGCCGAGCACCCGGCCGAAGACGCGGTTCAGATGCTGCCCGCTGAACCCGAACCTGCCGGCCAGGTCGTCCAGAGTCGTCCGCCGCCCGACGCGTTCGGTGAGCTCGTCCAGCACCCAGGCGACCACCGGGTCGACCGGGCGGGGCCGCAGCAGGCCGAGTTCGGCGTCGTGCACCAGCAGCTCCAGGGTCACCAGCTGCGCCCAGGCGGGCAGCGTGAGGCGGGTCAGCCGGGGGTCGCGATCCCACTCGGCCACCGCCGAACGCAGGTGCCCGGCGAGGCGGGTGCCGGACCGCACCGTGCGGACGCGAGGCGGCCGGAGCAGGTCGAAGACGTCCTGACCGCCGGCCAGCGTGGCCTCCACGTGCAGCGACCCCAGCACCACGCGCCTGCTCACCGGAGTGGCGTGGTGCGGAACGCCGGGTGGGACCACCAGCAGATCGCCGGCGGCCAGCGGAACGGGTTCGTCGCCGAGGACCCAGGTCACCCGGCCCTGCCGCAGGAAGATCAGGTTGTAGTCGGGCACGGTACGCCGCACGAGCGTGTAGCCGTTGTCGCGGACCTGCCGCGAGCCCATGGCCCCCACGGCCCGGATCTGCGCGTTCGCGAGTACGAAGTCCAGCAGCGGAGGGGTCACGCGCGGATCACCCGGATCACGCGGGTCGCGTGGGTCCTGCGGTTCGCCCGGGTCGTGCGGGTCGTTCTCGGCGTTCATGTCGCGACCGATCCTCGCCGGTGGCCGCGGCAGCCTCCGGGGACGGGGGTGGTCGGTGGTTGACTGGACGGCGTCGAGTGCGAGGAGAAGCAGATGTGCCGAAGCATCAAGACCCTGCGGGCGCCGTACGTCGAGTCCGCCACGTCCACCGACGTGCACGCCGCCGCGCTGCAGTACGTCCGGAAGATCTCCGGGTTCCGCGCCCCGGCCGCGCACAACGCCGAGGCGTTCGACGCGGCGGTGGAGGCGGTCGCCCGGGCGACACAGGACCTGCTGGACGGGCTGGTCGTCCGCGGCCGGGCCTGAGCCGAGACCCGAGCCGGGTCCTGAGCCGGAGCCCTGGGACGCCGGATCACCGCTCGGACGCCCCGCCGTCGAATGGCGCCCCGAACGACTCGGCGCCGAACGTCTCGGCGCCGAACGTCTCGGCGCCGAACTCCTCGATCCGCGCCCGGGCCGGCATGGAGGTGCTCGCGCCCTCCTGTCCCACCGACAGCGCGGCTGCGGCGGTCGCCCACCGCAGGGCCTGCTCCATCGGCCGGCCCTCGCCGAGCGCGACCGCCAGGGTGCCCACGAACGTGTCCCCGGCCGCGGTGGTGTCGCGCACCTGGACCGACGGCGCGGGCACGTGCTCGCCGGCGCCGTCCCGGCGTAGCCAGCGCGCACCGTCCGCGCCGAGGGTGACCACGACCTCCGGCACCGTCTCCGCCAGCGCCCGCGCGGCCGACTCCGCGTCGTCCTTCCCGGTCAGCACCCGCGCCTCGGACTCGTTGGGCACCAGCAGGTCGACACACGCCAGCAGGTCCGCCGGCAACGGCCGGGCCGGCGCCGGTGTCAGGACGACCTTGACACCGCGTTCCCGCGCCGCCCTCGCCCCCGCGAGCACCGCGTCCAGCGGCAACTCCAGCTGGAGCAACAGCAGGTGTGCGCCGCTCAACGCGTCCTCCAGACCCGGGGCCGGGCCGTGCACCGTGCCGTTCGCGCCGGGTACGACCACGATCGAGTTGTCGCCGCCGTCCTCGACCAGGATGTGCGCCGTACCCGTGGCCTCGGCCACCTCGGCCAGCGCACGGGTGTCCACGCCGGCGTCGTCCAGCACCGCGCGCAACTGCCGGCCGTAGGGGTCGCCGCCGACCGAACCGACCATGGTGACGGCACCGCCGGCGCGCGCGGCCGCGATCGCCTGGTTGGCGCCCTTGCCCCCGGGCACGGTGACGAACCGCCGGCCGGTGACCGTCTCCCCCAGCTCCGGCGCGCGTTCGGCGTACACCACCAGGTCCATGTTGGCGCTGCCGAGCACGCACACCCGCGCCCTGCCCATCCGGCCTCCCCGCGCGACCACAGCCGGTCGCATCGCTGCCGAGCCTTGCCGCTCGCCGTCGGTGCCCACCATTCTGGGGGTGGCACCCGCGACGGGACACCCGCGCGTCCGGGAGTGCCCGTCTCTTGGCAACGGAGGAGCCGACATGGCGACCGCCTCGACCACCTCGTCCGTCGCGACCTCGGAGCTGCCGCCGCTGCGCGCCCAGGACCGCACCCTGCAACCGAGTCCGGACGCGCTCGGCCCACTGCGGCGTTCCGACGACGCGGTGAACGACCCGGACGAACTCTGGCGCCGGCTGGACACCGACGGCTATCTGTACCTTCCCGGGTACCTCGACCGGGAGGAGGTGCTGGCCGCCCGGCGCGACATCGCCACCTCACTGGCGGGCGAGGGCATCCTCGACCCCGAAGCCGACCCGATGCTCGCCGTGCCCGGTCCGAGCGAGCACAACCGCATCTTCGACGACCTGGCGAAGGCGAGCGAACCGCTGCGGCGGGTGCTGTACGCGGGCGCGATGGTCCGGCTGTACGAGCGGCTGTTCGGCGAGCCGGTCCGCCACTACGACTACACCTGGCTGCGGGCGGTCCGCCCGGGCCGGGGCACCGCACCACACGGCGACAGCGTGTTCATGAATCGCGGTACGCCGAACCTGCTCACTGCGTGGGTGCCGCTCGGTGACGTCGACCTTCGGCTCGGCGGCCTGATGCTGCTGGAGGGGTCGAACCGGCTGGAGAGCGTACGCCGCGACTACCACACCCGCGACGTCGACGCGTACTGCGAGAACGACGAGGAGGAGGCCGAGCTCGCGCGGGAGGGGCGCTGGGGCTGGAACGGCGTCTTCTCCCCCGACCCGGTGGCGCTGCGCGCCGACCTCGGCCTGCGCTGGGTCACCGGGGAGTACGCCGCAGGCGATGTGGTGACGTTCCCGATGTACACGCTGCACGGGAGTCTGGACAACACCTCGACCCGGGTGCGGCTCTCCTGCGACCTGAGGTACCAACGGGCGAGTGAGCCCGCCGACCCGCGCTGGGTGGGCGCCAGCCCGACCGCGCACGGAATCGCCAGCAAGCGTGGCCTGATCTGCTGAACGCCCTGCTCCGCTGTGGCTCTCAGCCGCGCTCGGCGGCCTGGTCGGCGCCGAGCTCACGCGGCGCCTGGGGGAAGTGCATCCGGGCGTGCGAGGCGATCCGGTGCATCAGCATCGCGTCGAAGGCGCCGCCGACGACGCCACCCACCACCGGCACCGCGCGACCTAGCCGAGCCAGGCTCTTCTGGCCGACCTGCGCGAACAACCGGAACGCCACCGCCTTGTTGACCATCATCAACGCCGCCGGGGACACGCCCTGCAGGGCGGCCGCGGCGATGCCGTTCACACCGATGCCCGCCTTCGACAACACGGTGCTGGAGTCGTTGCCGGTGAGGGTGAGGAGCACGGTCGTACGGACGGCGTCGTGACTGACGTCGTGGCCGCGCACCGCGGCGATCGCCGCGACCATCCGGGTGGCCACGACGTAGAAGCCCACCACGTTGGCCGAGAGCGCCACCGGAAGCGTCAGGAACCCACCCAGACCGGTGACGAACCCACCGGCGGCGGCGAGCCTGGTGTGCATGGCGACGATCCGGTCGATGGCCTGCTCCGGGTCGTCGGTGGCGGCCAGCGCCCGCTCCGCGGCCTTGCTCGCCGAGGCGAGGTCGCCGCCGCCGTCGATACCGGCGCGCATGAGGTAGCCGATCGCGACGTCGGAGGCCTTGCCGGCGGCACTGTTTCTGAGGAGCTTCACAGCACCCGAGTATGCCTGATCGCCGGACGGTCGCCAGTCGGCCGCGATCCCGGCACCCGGTCACGGGCCGCCTTGGTCCCGCCCCGTTCGCCCTGGTTCGGCCCCCTTCGGCCGGGTGTCGGTGGCGGCGGCGATGATGAGCGCATGGGTTCACCGTCCTGGACTGCCGACCAGATTCCCGACCTCACCGGCCGCACCGCGGTGGTGACCGGAGCCAACGCCGGCCTCGGCTACCACGTCGCGCTCGAGCTGGCGAGGTACGGCGCCGCCGTGGTGCTGGCCTGCCGCGACCTCCGGCGCGGCGAGGCCGCGCTGGCCCGGATCCGGCGCGAGCTCGCCCGCCCGGCCGTCGAGCTGCGCCCGCTCGACCTGGGCGACCTGAGCAGCGTGCGCGGGTTCGCCGCCGACGTCACCGCCGAGCACCCCTCGCTCGACCTGCTGGTCAACAACGCGGGCATCATGGCCCTGCCACGCGCGCTGACCGTCGACGGCTTCGAGCGCCAGCTCGGCGTCAACCACCTCGGCCACTTCGCCCTGACCGGGCTGCTGCTGCCCGCCCTTCTCGCCGCTCCGGAGCCGCGGGTCGTCACCGTCTCCAGCCAGATGCACGCGATGGGCACCATCGACTTCGACGACCTGATGTCCGAACGCAGGTACGGCCCGTGGAAGGCGTACGGGCAGAGCAAGCTGGCCAACCTGCTGTTCACGTTCGAGCTGCAGCGCCGGGCCGATCGGGCGGGCATGCCGCTGACCAGCGTGGCCACCCACCCCGGATACGCCGCCACCAACCTGCAGAACGCCGCCGCGCAGACCCGGCGCCGGGCCTGGGTGCGGCACGCGAGCGCTGCCGTCACCCGGCTCGTCGCCCAGCCCGCCGCCCAGGGCGCGCTGACCACGTTGTACGCCGCGACGATGCCCGACGTGCGCGGCGGGGAGTTCTTCGGCCCGGACTCCTTCGGCGGTTCCCGCGGCCATCCCACCAGGGTGAAGGCCACGGCCAAGGCATACGACCCCGAGACCGCCGCCCGGCTGTGGGAGCGGTCCGAGCAGCTCACCGGCGTGGCGGTCGAGGGGCTGGATTCGTCGCCGTGAACGATAGACGCGTCACGACTCTCACCGGCACAATTCCTTCGAAACGCCGTCGTCCGAGGGGGTACCCGTGGTCCACGAGTCCGGTTTCGCAGAGTCGTCCGATGAGTCGTCCGCACAGTCGCCGGCACAGTGGTCAGAGGGGCACGGTCCGCAGCGACCGCACGCGTTGTCCCGCCGCGGCGTTCTGGGCGTGGGCCTGGGCGCCGCGTTCGCGTCGGTGTCCGGGGGGCTCGCGCTCGGCGCCTCCCCCGCCGCGGCCGCCGCGGGTACCGGCGTGAGCCACGCCGCCGCCGACTGCCCGGCGCCGGATCCGGCCATGCCCAAGCGCCAGTTCCGCGCGGTGTGGATCGCGAGTGTGGCCAACATCGACTGGCCCTCCCGTCCCGGGCTCAGTGTTGCCGAACAGCAGGCCGAATACCGCGCCCTGCTGGACGACGCCGAACGCAACCGGTTCAACGCGGTCGTGGTCCAGGTCAGGCCGACCGCCGACGCGTTCTGGCCGTCGCCGTACGAACCCTGGTCGTCCTGGTTGACCGGCACCCAGGGACGCGATCCCGGCTACGACCCGCTGGAGTTCGCGGTCCGGGAGGCGCACGCGCGCAACCTGGAGTTCCACGCGTGGTTCAACCCCTACCGCGTGAGCATGGGGACCGACCCGTCCGTCCTCACCCCCGACCACCCCGCCCGGAAGCACCCGGACTGGATCGTGGCCTACGGCGGGAAGCTCTACTACAACCCCGGCATTCCGGAGGTCCGCCGCTTCTGCGAGGACGCGATCATGGACGCGGTGCGGCGGTACGACATCGACGGAGTGCACTTCGACGACTACTTCTACCCCTACCCGGTGGGCACGACGCCGTTCGACGACGACGCGACGTACGAGCGGTACGGCGACGGCTTCGCCGACAAGGCGTCCTGGCGGCGGCACAACATCGACCTGCTGATCCAGGAGCTGGGTGCGGCGATCAAGGACGCCAAGCCGTGGGTGAAGTTCGGCGTCAGCCCGTTCGCGGTGTGGCGCAACCAGGCCACCGACCCGGAAGGCTCGGCCACCACGGCGGGGGCCCAGACCTACGACGACCTCGCGGCCGACACCCGCAAGTGGGTGCGGGAGGAGTGGATCGACTACATCGCTCCGCAGGTCTACTGGAGCATCGGCTTCGCGCCGGCCGACTACGCCGTGCTGATCCCGTGGTGGTCGGAGCAGGTCGAGGGCACCGACGTCCAGCTCTTCATCGGCCAGGCCACCTACAAGGTCGGCACGTCCACCCAGTCGCCGGAGTGGTCCGATCCACGGGAGATGAGCCGGCACCTCACCTTCAACCGCGACTACCCCGAGGTGCTCGGCGACGTGTACTTCAGCGCCAAGGACGTCCGGGCCAACCGGCTGAGCCACATGGACATCGTGCGCGCCGAGCACTACTCCCGGCCCGCGCTGATTCCGGTGGCCGAGCAGTTGGGCGGGCACGCGCCCGCCCAGCCGCTGCTTTCCGCCGCCGAGCCGGTCGCGGACGGGATCCGGCTGACCTGGGTGGCCCGTCCGCCGGGCGGGCCCGCACCCACCTCGTACGCCGTCTACCGGTTCGACGGGCGAGCCACCGTGGACACCTGCGACCTCGCCGACGCGCACGGCCTGGTGGCGACGGTCCGCGACACCGGAGCGAGCCGGCAGACGTTCGTCGACACCACGGCGGGCACGGGGCAGACCTACACCTACGTCGTCACCGCGCTCGACCGGATCCAGCACGAGAGCGAGCCGAGCCGCAGCCGCACCGTCCGCCGCTGACACCGCTTCGTCGGTTGCCGAGCACGCGTGAGCGGGACGAGGCGGGAAGACCCACGGGGCCCAGAGCACCCGCAGGTCTTCCCGCCTCACCGAACTTCCTCGCCTGTCGGCAGCGTCAGTTGGGGTCGACGCGCTCGAACGGCAGCCACAGCGCCAGGCCGCGGCGGCCCGAGAGGTTCGTCTCGTACAGCCGGGTGATCTCCGAAGGCGACAACGCGCGGCGATAGACCCGCACCTCGTCCAGCGAGCCTCGGAACCGGCTGGTCCCGTCCACCCGCTCACCGATGTGGATGCCCTGGACGCCGAACTCCTTTCCCTCGGTGACCGACCCCGCCGGCGAGGTGGCGGCCGCGACCTGGACACCGTCCACCCACATCAGGAAACGCCGCCCGACCCGCTGCACTCACCGCATCCGCCGGTGCCGGTGGGGCCGCCCGAGCCGGGCTCGTCGCGGCCAGGCCGAGACTGGCGGCGGTCAGGCTGGCGGCGAGGACGGCACGTCGCCTGCTCCTGCCGCGGGTGGGGAACGCCCCGCGGCGTTCGTGGGCTGGTGAGGTGGCCATGGCGGCTCCTCGATCGTCGTCGGCCGAACCCGGGTGCCGTGGGACCGGCACGGCGGTGCCACGACGCCGGACGTGGGACATGGGATGTCCTGACCTGCTCAGTAGAGCGGGTGAGAAGCAGGCGCACAAGGACGCGGGCACCGACCTGGCCGGGGCCGGACGCAAAGACTCGATCGCGACGCCGAGTCACGAGGAACCGAGGTCACCTGAACCCGAGGTGATGTCGAACAGGGCGCTCACATGCCGATGGCCGGTCGCGTGGATCACGCGACCGGCCATCGGAACGTGTATCGGAACGGGGGCGGGTCGGAACGGACGGCCCGGCGTCGGGCTCGAGCCGACCCCGCCGATCAGGGGACGATCAGGGGAACGGAGTCGACCTGAGGCCCACCACTCACCGAACGGACTGCGGACCTACCGGCCCACGCCGGCTCAGAGGATGACTTCGCCCCGGTTCACCCGGCCGCGCAGCTGCTGAAGGGCCTCCTCCAGGATCTGGCGGGCCTCCTCCTCGCTACGGCGTTCCTTCACGTAGGCCAGGTGTGTCTTGTACGGCTCGTTGCGCGGCACCGGCGGGGGGTTGCCGGAGTCGACGCTGGCCGGCAGACCGCATCGCGGACAGTCCCAGGAGTCCGGAATCTGCGCCTCGATCGCGAAGCTCGGCCGGGTCTCGTGCCCGTTGGCGCACCAGTAGGTGACGCGACGGCGTGGAGCGGTGTCACCCCGCTCGGCCTCTCCCATCGGACCGGCACCGACCCGGCTTCCTCGAATGGCGCTGCCACTTGCCACGGACGATCTCCCTCGTACGGAATGACTGACGTGCCGACCGATGGATGCTGACATCGGCGTTATATCGGATTCGAGGAAACGGTCGGGCTTTACGTCGATGGTCTGGTGGTGAAACTGCGAAAGCCTGGCTGGAATCGGGTGAGAGGAGACTAGCTGAACTTGAGCAACAAACCGAGCGCCACGATGCAGGCGAACCAGATGAGGCCCATACCGACCGTGATGCGGTCGAGGTTGCGCTCGGCGATGGAGGAGCCACCCAGGCTCGACGTCACCCCTCCACCGAACAGGTCGGACAAACCGCCGCCCCGCCCTTTGTGGAGCAGGACCAGCAGCACGAGCACGAGGCTCGTGAGGATCAGCAGGATCGAAAGCGCGGTGACCACGTTCCGGTGAACCCCTTTGTCAGACGACGCCGATTGTCAGCCGAGCCGAATGACCGGCTCTCTTCGAGGAAACCAGACTACGACACACCTGGGCAGGTTGCCGCCCCCGGCACCGCCCGGGTGTTTCCGCGGGGTGAGCCGGACCCGGCGGCCGGGCCTGACCGGATCACGAAAGGGCTCAGCCGACCGGCGTCTGAGCGGCGCGGGCGGCGCGCACCTCGCGTTCGTGGATCGCGTGCTCGTCGGTGCGGTCGTCGTAGCGCCAGAAGTCGTGCAGCCAGGCGGCCACCAGCCCGACGCCGAGGACGCACAGTGCGCCACCGCTCACGATCGCGGTTCGCACACTGGTGGCGTCGGCGACCAGACCGGCGCGCGCCTCGCCGCCGAGCGGCCCGATGGAGTACGACAGCATCTCGATCCCGGCGAGCCGGCCCCGGCGTTCGTCGGGAATCGTCTGGTTCCAGATCACGCTCCGGAACAGTCCGCTCACCATGTCGGCGGCTCCGGCCACCGCCAGGGCGACCACGGCGAGCCACACCGACGGCGAGAGTCCGGCGAGCACCACCGCCGCACCCCAGGTCGCCGCCGCGAGCACCACCGCGCGGCCGTGGTGGTGGACCCGCGCGACCCAGCCGCTGGTCGCGGTGGCCAGCAGCGACCCGACGGTGCCGGCGGAGTACAGCAGGCCCAGTGCGGCGGGTTCACGCAGCACGTCGGCGGCGAACGCCGGGAACAGCACGGTCGGCATCGCCAGGAACATCGCGGTGAGGTCGACGATGTAGGTGCCGAGCAGGTCGCGACGGCGTACGGCGTAGGACAGCCCGTCGCCGATCTCGCGTACGGTCGCCGCGATCCCGGAGCTGATCGCCCTCGCCACCGGAGGGCAGGGCCGCAGGCCGGCGAAGATCGCCGTGGCCACGGCCAGCCCCGCGACGTCCACGGCGTACGCCCAGGCCGCTCCCCCGGACGCCAGGATCAGCCCGCCGAGGGTGGGCCCGGCCAGCATGCTCACCTGCACGCCGATCGAGCTGAGCGCGACCGCGGCCGGAAGCTGGTCGTGCCCGACCACCCGCGGAATGAGCGCCTCCCGGCTCGGCCGCTGCAGCGCCTGGGCCACCGCGAGCAGCGCGCCCACGGCGTAGATCGCCGCGACCGACGGGTCGTCGAGAGCGGCGTTCGCGAGGAGTACGGCGGTGAGCAGGCACTGCCCGAGGCCGGTGCCCACCAGCACCTTGCGCCGGTCCGCGCGGTCGGCCAGCGCGCCGCCGTACAACCCGCAGACGACCAGCGGGACCAGCTGCACCAGGCCGAGCGCTCCGACGGCGAAGTTGGAGCCGGTGAGGTGGTAGAGCTGGTAGGGCAAAGCGACGTACGAGACCATCCCCCCCAGGTAGAACACCGTTCCGGCGATCCACAGCAGGCGGAAGTCACGGGAGGTGCGCAGCGGGGTGAGGTCGGGCCACAGCGCGGTCAGCCGGCGGCGCCATCCCGTGGGGCCCTGCCCACCGGGTGCCGCCTCGGTGGGACGAGGACCTGTCACAAGGTGCCATTCTGCGGTGCGCGCCCGCTCGGTCGCCACCGGGATTCGCCGCCGTGGCCGCAGGCAGCCAGAGCCGCGGGCAGCCGGTGTCCGTGCCCGTGGCCGCAGGCAGCCAGGAGCGCGGACGGGTCGGCACGTGTGGTGCGCCTCCGGCTGGCAGGCTGGACCCGAGCAGCCGGAGCGCCGGCTCCGCTGACCACCCGAGTTCGAGGAGAGGGACGAGCCGATGAGCGTCGACGCACGTGCCGGGCAGCCCGCCGAGGAATCCGACCTCGTGGACGTCGCCCACCTGGTCACCGCCTACTACGCCGGGCACCCCGACGCCGAGGTGGCCGACCAGCAGGTGTCGTTCGGTACGTCCGGCCATCGCGGGTCGAGCCTGTCCCTGTCGTTCAACGACGACCACATCGCCGCGGTCAGCCAGGCCATCTGCGAGCACCGCGCGAACGCCGGCGTCACCGGACCGCTGTTCCTCGCCCGGGACACCCACGCCCTGTCCGAGCCGGCATGGACCACCGCGCTGGAGGTGTTCGCGGCCAACGACGTGACCGTGCTGATCGACGCCCGCGACGGCTACACGCCGACGCCGGCGCTGTCGCACGCGATCCTCACCCACAACCGCGACCGCACCGAGGGCCTCGCCGACGGCGTGGTCGTGACCCCGTCGCACAACCCGCCCGCGGACGGCGGGTTCAAGTACAACCCGCCGAACGGCGGACCTGCCGACACCGACATCACGAAGTGGATCCAGAACCGCGCGAACGAGATCGTCCGCGCCGGGCTGTCCGACGTACGCCGGATCCCGTTCGCCCGGGCGCGGGCGGCCGACACCACCGACCGGTACGACTTCCTCGACGCCTACGTGCGCGACCTCCCGGCCGTCGTGGACCTCGCGGCGATCCGGTCGGCGGGGGTGCGGATCGGCGCGGACCCGCTGGGCGGGGCGAGCGTCGCCTACTGGGGCGAGATCGGTGAGCGGTACGGGCTGGACCTCACCGTGGTCAACCCGGTCGCGGACCCGACCTGGCGGTTCATGACGCTGGACTGGGACGGCAAGATCCGGATGGACTGCTCCTCGCCGCACGCGATGGCCTCGCTGATCGGCAAGCGTGAGGCGTACCAGATCGCCACCGGCAACGATGCCGACGCCGACCGGCACGGCATCGTCACCCCCGACGGGCTGATGAACCCCAACCACTACCTCGCGGTGGCGATCTCCTACCTGTTCGGCCACCGGGACGGCTGGCCCGGCGGCGCGGCGGTCGGCAAGACGCTGGTCAGCTCCTCGATGATCGACCTGGTGGCCGACGACCTCGGCCGCACGCTGCTGGAGGTCCCGGTGGGCTTCAAGTGGTTCGTGCCGGGGCTGCTCGACGGCTCGGTGGGCTTCGGCGGCGAGGAGAGCGCGGGCGCGTCGTTCCTGCGTACCGACGGAACGGTCTGGACCACCGACAAGGACGGCCTGATCCTGGCCCTGCTCGCCTCGGAGATCCAGGCGGTCACCGGCCGCTCCCCCAGCGAGCACTACGCCGACCTGACGGCGAGGTTCGGCGAGCCGGCGTACGCCCGGGTGGACGCGCCCGCCAACCGCGAGCAGAAGGCCGCCCTGGGCAAACTCGCGCCCGAGCAGGTCACCGCCACCGAGCTCGCCGGTGAGGAGATCACCGCCAAGCTCACCACGGCGCCGGGCAACGACGCACCGATCGGCGGCCTCAAGGTGACGACGCGCAGTGCGTGGTTCGCCGCCCGGCCCTCCGGCACCGAGGACGTCTACAAGATCTACGCCGAGTCGTTCCAGGGACCCGAACACCTGGCGGAGGTGCAGAAGGAGGCCCGCGCGGTCGTCGACGCCGTCCTCGAGGGCGCCTGAGGCGAACCGGCCGACGGGCCGACGGGCCGACGGGAAGGACCTCGGCGTCCGCCGACGTTGACACCGACGGCGGCGGACGCAGCGGGTGCCGACCGCGAACAGGACAGGCAGGTGGCGAAGTGCACGGTGAGTACAAGGTGCCGGGCGGCAAGCTGGTGGTCGCCGACCTCGACGTCGCCGGCGGCGTGCTGGCGGACGTCCGGGTCAGCGGTGACTTCTTCCTCGAACCCGACGAGGCACTGGACGCGATCAACGCCGCACTGACCGGGCTGCCCGCCACCGCCGACACCCGGGTGCTGGCCGAACGCGTGGACGCCGGGCTCGGCCCCGACGCCGTACTCCTCGGCTTCTCCGCCCAGGCGGTGGCGATCGCGGTCCGCCGCGCCCTGGCCCGGGCCACCGAGTGGCACGACCACGACTGGCACCTGGTCCACGAGGGACCGCAGGACCCGGCGATGCACATGGCGATCGACGAGGTGCTGGCCGTGGACGTCGCCGCCGGACGCCGCCCGCCGACACTGCGGATCTGGGAGTGGGCGAAGCCCTGTGTGGTGATCGGCAGCTTCCAGTCGCTGCGCAACGAGGTCGACGGCGAGGGCGCCCACCGGCACGGCATCGAGGTGGTCCGGCGGATCAGCGGTGGCGGCGCGATGTTCATCGAGCCGGGCAACACCATCACGTACTCGCTGTACGCGCCGACGTCGCTCATCGACGGGATGTCGTTCGCGGACTCCTACGCCTACCTCGACGACTGGGTGCTCGGGGCGTTCAACGAGGACCTCGGCGTGCGCGCGTGGTACCAACCGCTCAACGACATCACCTCCGACGGCGGCAAGATCGGCGGGGCGGCGCAGAAGCGGCTGGCCACCGGCTCGGTCCTGCACCACGTGACGATGGCCTACGACATCGACGCCGACAAGATGCTGGAAGTCCTCCGCATCGGCCGGGAAAAGCTGTCGGACAAGGGAACGACCAGCGCGGGCAAGCGAGTGGACCCCCTTCGGCGCCAGACCGGGTTGCCGCGGACGGAGATCGTCGACAGGATGGTCGCGCACTTCCGCAGGCGTTACGGCCTTGTCAACGACACCTTGACGGCGAACGAGCAGCAGGCAGCCGCCGATCTGGTGGCGACGAAGTTCGGCACCGCCGAATGGACCGCGCGCATTCCCTGACCGGCATTTTCGCAGCGCTCGAACGAGGTTGCGGACGCGACGGCCGGTGGCCGGTGCGCGGCTCGCCGACGTCTGAATGTGGCGGCACGATGTCCGTTTGGTGCGGAACGGACGTCCGATTCCGGAAGCATATGGAACCAAGCTTCACATAGCGGACCTTTCGTGAAAGATGATGTTCGTCCGTACGGGGGGGATGTTCGTTCTTGCACTACCGCGTTCCTCCAGGCGGACCACCACCACTTACCGGGGAGGACCGCACCATATGAAGCTACGAAGTGCAATCGCCGCGACGTCTCTGGTCGCAGCGGGCGGGATCGCGTTCGCGATGCCGGCCAACGCCGACCTCGTGACCAGCTGCGTCGGTGAGGGCGGTGCCGTTACGGTTCCGGGTGACCTGGTTGTTCCGGCGGGCAAGGCCTGCTGGCTCAACGGCACCACCGTCGAGGGCAACGTCCGGGTAGCGGCCGGTGCCGATCTGATCGTGGACGGTGCGACGTTCAAGGGCACCGTCGCGGTGGCGAAGGACGGCTACATCGACACCACCGACACCACGATCGCCAAGAACGTCTCGGCCAGCAACGCGTTCGGGTCGTACTTCTACGGCAGCAACGTCGGTGGCGCGGTCAACGCCAACGCCGACCAGGGCGCTGAGCAGGACGGGTTCGTCTACGCCGTCGACTCCAAGGTCACCGGCCGGGTCAACGCGGCGGTCCCGGGCGAGGTCGTCATCGACGGCACACAGGTCGGTGGCGCTCTCACCGGCCAGGGCACGCGTTACCTGGACGTCTACAACTCCACGATCGGCGGCAAGCTGACGGTCGCCGGCAACAAGGAGGGCTCGGTCTTCTGCGAGAGCGAGGTCTACGGGGACGCCAGCTACACCGGCAACTCCGACACCCTGCAGCTGGGCGGCGACGGGCCGCTGGCTCCGTGCTCCGGCACCAGCTACTGGGGTGGCAACGTGGACGTCTCCAACAACACCGCGACCGTCGTGGTGAGCAACAACATCGTGCGCGGCAACCTGTCCGGCACCGGGAACGACCCGGCCCCGACCGGTGAGAACAACCGCGTGCGTGGCACGGTGTCGGGTCAGTTCGAGAACCTCCAGGCCCCGGCCGCGATGCGGACGATGGCCGCGCCGCAGGACCGCAAGGCCGACCTCTCCGGTGAGGTCAAGGAGCGCCGGGCGGACGCGCAGGCCGAGGCCAAGGCGGCCGGCAAGGCTCGGCTCTGACGGTTGCCCTGCGACTCGCACGGCACCAGCTGACACACAGAAGTAGCTGACACACGGAAGTAGCTGAACCAGTACGACGTCACGGCGGCTGCGGCAACACCGTGCAGTCGGCAGTGAGCAGCGGCGGCCGGGTCCTTCGGGGCCCGGCCACCGCGCGCGTTCCGGGCCGGCAGTGGCCGGCGGTGGCGGGCGGAAGCCAGCGGTGGTCGGCGGTCAACCCGCCAGGGCAGCCTCGACAAGCTCCGCGAGGCGGTCGGCCGCCCCGGCGGTGTCGAAGCCGGGGTCCCGGAGGCGCTCGGTGACGATGGCGTCGATCGCGCCGCCGATGATGATCGCCAGTGTCCGCGAGTCGACGCCCGCGCCACCGCGAGCCCGCGCGGCGACGTCGACGAGGTGGGCCAGCGGCCGCCACCGCGCCTGCGTCGCGTGCTCGGCCCCGCCGTGGCTGACCGCCTCGACGATCATGCGCGTGTGGCGCGGATGCCTGTGCAGATGACCGATCATCGACCGTACGTAGGCCGCCGGAGCCGCGAGCTCGCCGGCGGCTTCGGTCGCGGCGGCGACGTCGGTGGCGAGTGCGCCCAGCACCTGGTCGTACGCGGCCTTCACGAGGGTTTCCTTGGTCGCGAAGTGGTAGAGCACCGCCGCCTTGGTGATGCCGGCGGCCTCGGCGATGCCCGCCAGTGACGTACCGGCATGTCCCTTCTCCGCGACCCGATCGATCGTGATGTCGATCAGCTGTGCCCTGCGCGCCCGCTCGGTCAGCGTCAGCGCCCGCGCGTCGCCGTCCGCGGCTCGTCCTGTCGCCGCCCGCCTTGTCGCCACCCCCGCACCTTACCGTAGGGTTGAATTACTTACCGATCGGTCAGGGGGGCGGCAGTGGTGGACACCCGCAGGCGGCGAGGTACTCGCGTGGGTCACTGGGACAGTGCCGAGGGACGGAGGCGGTTCCTGTCCGCCTACGACGCGGCGTTCGCCGCTCTGCCCGAGCCGGCCCGGACCATCGACGTACGCACCGACTACGGCGTCGTCCGCGTCTACCGCTTCGCCGGCACCGGGAACGACACAGCTCCGCTCGTCCTGCTGCCCGGCCGGGCGTCGGCCTCCCCGGTGTGGGCGGACAACCTGCCGTCCCTGCTCCGGCTCGGCGACGTCTACACCGTCGACCTGCTCGGCGAACCCGGGATGAGCGTCCAGGAACACCCGATCAGCACCGACGCCGACCAGGCGGCCTGGCTGCACCAGACCCTGGAAGCCCTGCCGGAGAAGGCGTTCCACCTCGTCGGAATCTCCATCGGCGGCTGGACCGCGGCCAACCTCGCCCTGCGCGAACCCGGACACCTCGCCAGCGTCACGCTCGTCGATCCCGTCTTCGTGTTCGACGACATGCCGCTCGCGACGATCGTCCGGTCCCTGCCGGCGGCGCTGCCGTGGTTGCCGAAGTCCTGGCGGGACGGCTTCAACTCCTACACCGCGGGCGGCGCCCCCGTGAAGGACGTGCCCGTCGCGGACATGATCGAGGCCGGCATGCGGCACTACGCCCTGAAGCTCCCCCAGCCCGGCCGGATCACCGAGGAACGACTCGCCACCCTCGACCTGCCGGTGCTCGCGATCATCGCCGGCCGGTCCGTCATGCACCGCCCCGAGGTCGCCGCCCGAACCGCCGAGCGCGCGCTCCGCCACGGCACGGTCCGGGTCTACCCGGACGCCTCGCACGCCGTCAACGGCGAGTTTCCCGACCGGATCGCCGCCGACGTCGCCACCCTCATCGGCGCGCCGGAGATTGTTTAGGTGCCGGTCCAGGTGGGGCGCCGCTTGGCCACGAACGCCGCCACCCCCGCACGGAAGTCCGCGCTGTCGTAGACGCGGTGCACGAGGTCGGTGTCGTCCGGGACGCGCGCGGCCATGATCCGGCATACGGCCTGCTTGGTGGCCCACATCGTCAGCGGCGCGTGCTCGACCAGCCTGGCGACCAGGGCCTCGGCCGCGGTGTCGACCTCCTCGAGCTCGCAGACCTGCGAGAGGAACCCCGCCGCGGCGACCTCGGTCTCGTCCAGCAGCCTGGCCCGCAGCACCATGTCGAGGGTGCGGGCGGGGCCGAGGTTGTCCACCAGCAGCGCGACCGTGCCGGTGGACAGGCAGTTGCCGACGGTCCGCGCGATCGGTACGCCGAACCGCGCGCCGCGGGCGGCGATCCGCAGGTCGCAGGACGCGGCGATGGCCAGGCCCGCGCCCACGCAGTAGCCGGTGATCACCGCGACGGTCGGCACCCGCACCCCCGCCACCGCCTCCAGCAGCCGGGTCATCCGCCGCTCGTACGCCACCCCGGCGTCGCCGCCGGTGAACTCCGCGAACTGCCCGATGTCGGTGCCCGCGACGAACGCCTCGTCACCGGCGCCCCGCACCACCATCACCCGGATCTCGGTGTCGGACTCTGCCTGTGCGCAGGCGGCCAGCAACCCGTCGTACATCGCCCAGGTCATGGCGTTGCGCCGCTCCGGGCGGTTGAACGTCACCCGCAGCACCGGCCCGTCGCGCTCGACGAGCAGATCCTTGGTGGCTCCCGTGGCTCTGGTGGCTCCCGTGGCTCCGGTGGCTCCGGTGGTTCCCGATGGTTCCGCGTCACTCACTCCGACCGTCCTTCCCGGTCCGGCTCACCGCACCGCACGGCACCGGCGGCTTCCAGTCGCTCGATCTCCGACCTCGCGAATCCCGCCTCGCGCAGGACGTCGCGGCTGTCGGCGCCCAGTGGCGGGCCGGCCGGCCCGCGCACCGGCGGGGTGGCCGACATCCGCATCGGCGAACCGAGCTGGCGTACGTCTCCCAGCGTGGGGTGCGGCGCGTCCCAGTAGTAGCCCCGCTCCCCCAGATGGTCGTCGGTGAACACCTCGGCGTAGTCCGCGATCGGCGCGCACGGGACACCGGCCTTCTCCAGCGCACCCACCAGGACGCCGGTCTGCCAACCGCGGGTTGCGCGCCCGATCACAGGGGTGAGCTCGGACCGCAGCAGCTGCCGCTGGTAGGCGTCGGCGTAGCGCGGGTCGTCGGCCAGTTCACCCAGGCCCAGCACGTCGCAGGCCGCCACCCAGGTGCGCGGTGTGACGGCGCCGAACGTCACCCATCCGTCGGCGGTGGCGAACGCCTGGTAGGGCGCGGTGCTCTGGTGGGCCGAGCCCAGCCGGCCGCCGACCTCACCGGTGGCGAAGTACCTCCCGGCCTCCCAGATGCCCATCGACACCGCAGACTCGAACAGCGACACGTCGACGTGCTGCCCCACCCCGTCGGCACCGCCGGCGTCCCGGGCGCGCAGCGCGGCGACCGCCGCCAGCGCGGCGTACAGACCGCAGGTGAGGTCACACAGGGGTACGCCCACCTTCGCCGGCGGGCCGTCCGGCTCCCCCGTGATGCTCATCAGCCCCGCTCGTGCCTGCGCCATCACGTCCAGGCCGGGCAGGCTCGCCCGCGGGCCGTCCTGCCCCCACCCCGACAGCGACACGTAGACCAGCCGCGGGTTCAGCGCCCGCACGGTCTCGTAGTCGAAGCCGAGCGCGTCCATCGCGCCGGGGCGGAGGTTCTGCAGGAACACGTCGGCGTTCGTGAGCAGCCGTGTCAACACCGCCTTGCCTTCAGGATGCTTGAGGTCGACCGCCACCGAACGCTTGTTGCGGTTGAGCCGGAGGAACGCCGAACCCTCTCCCCGCAGGTACGGCCCGACCTGGCGGGCCGGGTCTCCCCTGCCCGGCGGCTCCACCTTCACCACGTCGGCGCCGAGGTCGGCGAGTTGCATTCCGGCGAACGGCGCGGCCATGAAGACCCCGGCCTCCACCACCCGTACGCCCGAAAGGCTCCCCTGGTCCATGCGCGTTTCCCTTCCCTGCCTGGGTTCACCTGCCCGAGATGCCGGTCATCACCACGCCCCGGATGAAATGCCGCTGGGCGACGAAGAACACGATCAGCACCGGGATCACCAAGAACATCGACGCCGCCATGCTGATGTTCCACGACGGTGGCCGTAGTCCTGCACGATGCTCTGGTGCTGGTGGATCAGATCGGGTACGGCGCCACCGGCCAGCAACGTGGGCAGCTTGGCCATGTAGTCGTCCCAGGCCTCGAAGGTGACGGTGACCTTCGTACCGGAGTTGGCCTTCTCGAAGTCCTTCAGAAAACCCTTGTAGGGCGTGCGTTCCAGCCCCAGGTCGGCCGGGGTGATGAACCGGATCGTGGTGGAACCGGACTTCTCGTCGTCCACCTCGCCGCGAAACGGCGAACACGCCGCGGCCACGGAGGCCAGGCCGCCGGCGGCGAACCCGGCACGGGCCAGGAAACCTCGCCGGGACAGGTCGGGACGTTCGACATCGTGAGGTGCGGAGCTGCCGTGCACGGGCCACCTCTTTCGGGGTGCTGGGCGGGCGTAGCCGTTGTCACCTGCTCACTGCGTCTGATGCGTCTGATGCGTCTGATGTGCCTGGTGCTTCGCGTGCGTCCGGTGCCGTTGGTGCGTCCTGCCGGGGCTGCCGGAAGCCGTGGGTGAACGACCGCTCGCCGTGGTGCGCCAACGCGTGGAGTACGGCGTCGGGATCGCCGGCCTCGATCAGGTCGAGCAGGTCCCGGTGGCGGGCGACGTGGGTGCCGAGGTCCTCGTAGAAGTGCTCGCGGGTGTGGAGGTTCATCGCCATGCACCACAGCTGCTGCTGGTGCAGCGAGTCGTAGATGCCCTCCAGCCGCCGGTGACCGGCCAGGCCGACGATCGCCCGGTGGAACTCGTAGCCCCGCTCGACCAGCTGGGCCCGGTCGGCGCTCTCGGCGCACCGCTGCATTTCGGCCAGCGCCGCCCGGCAGCGGGCCAGCCTGGTGGGATCGGTGACCGGCACCCCCATCTCGACGGCCAGCCGCTCCAGCGAGGACCGCAGCGTGAGGATCTCCACCACGTCGCCGTCGGCCAGCCGGGTCACCGACGCGCCGCGCCGCGGGGTGATCTCGACCAGACCCTCGTGCTGCAGCGTCCGCATCGCCTCGCGCAGCGGCGGCCGGCTGATCCCGAGCTCCTCGGTGAGCCGTTCCTCGATCAGACGTTCGCCGGGTGCCAGCTCACCGGCCAGGATCATCCGGCGTAACTCCTGCGCGGCGAGTTGCACCAGGCTCGGCGGGTCGATGCGGCGACGTCCGGCCACGAAGCGTTTCCCTTCGGCGATTGTGGAAGGCGCTTGCCTGTTGTAGACAATAGTCACCAAGATCACCGCCGACCAGAGGAGACCCCATGGCCGCGCTGCCGAAATCGGCCCGGATCGGGTTCGTCGGACTGGGCAACCTCGGACTCCCGATGGCCACCGCGCTGGTTCGGGCCGGATGGCCGGTCACGGCGTACGACGTCAACTCAAGCACGGTCGCCACGATGGTCGAGCGCGGTGCCGACGGCGCGGACTCCCTCGCCGACCTCGCCGGTTGTCAGGTGCTCGCCCTCGCCGTACCCGACGACGACACCGTGACCGCCGTCCTGGACACCCCCAAGCTGCTCGACCGACTCGCCGACGACGCGCTGGTCGCCGTGCACAGCACCGTGCTGCCCGCGACCGCGCGGGAACTCGGCGACCGTGCCCGGGATCGCTCGCTGGCGTTCCTGGACGCGCCGGTCAGCGGTGGCGCCGAACGCGCCGAGCGGGGGGCGCTCACGGTCATGGTCGGTGCGGACGAGCCGGCGCTCGCGTCCGCCCGGCCGTACCTCGACACCATCGCCGACCAGGTGGTGCACGCCGGTCCGCCGGGGGCGGGCTCCGCGGTGAAGCTCGCGAACCAGCTGATGATGTTCGCCTCCCTGGCCGGCACCCACGAGGCGCTCCGGCTGGCGCAGGCGCACGAGGTTCCGGTGGAGACCGTCCTGGAGGTCGCCCGGACCAGCACCGGCGACTCCTGGCCGGCACGCGAGTGGGGCTTCTTCGACCGCACCGCGCAGGCCTACGACGCCTCGCAGGTGCCCGTCCGGTCCCGGCCGTGGAGCAAGGACCTGTGGGAGGTGGTCGCCGCGGGCCGGGTCGCCGGGGTGACCATGCCGGTGGCCGGGCTGCTGGCCCAGACCCTCGCCGACGTCGTGGAGGAGCACGCGCGACGCGGGTCGCCGGATCACCCGACCCGGTAGCCGACTCCGGGCGTCGTCGCGATGACCGGTGGGTCGCCGAGCTTGCGCCGGAGCCTTCCCACCGTCACCGCCACGGTGTTGGTGAACGGGTCGGCGTTCTCGTCCCACACCTGCTCCAGCAGGGCCTCGGCGCTCAGGAAACCCGGACTCGCCCGCAGCAGCGCCTCCAGCACGGCGAACTCCTTCACCGAGAGGTCGAGGTCCCGCCCGTCGCGGACGGCGGTACGCCGGACCGGATCCAGCTCGATGCCGGCCGCGCGCAGGTGCCTGGGCCGCGCGTCCGGCCTGCGTCGAGCCAGCGCGCGGATGCGCAGGACCAGCTCGGGGAAGTGGAACGGCTTGCCGAGATAGTCGTCCGCGCCCAGGGTCAGCCCGCTGACCCGGTCGCCGGGGGCGCTAGCTGCGGTCAGCATCAGCACCATCGGTCGGTCCGCGCGCTCGCTGACCATCCGGCACAGCGTGTCGCCGTGCAGACCGGGCAGATCCCGGTCCAGGAGCACTACGTCGTACGCGGTGAGGTCGAGCTTGCCGACGGCGGTCAGGCCGTCCCGCGCGAGGTCGACGGCCATCCCCTGGTCGCGCAGCCCTTCCACGACGACGTCGGCGAGGGCGCGTTCGTCTTCGACCACGAGAACCCTCATGCCACCGGAACCCCCGCGACGTTCGCCGGAAGAATGGTCGCGCGGTGGTCGGCAGACCTCGCCGGGAGGGTGACCGACACCCGCAGGCCGCCCTCCGGCCGGGCGAACAGCGCGAGCCGGCCGCCGTGTGCGGCGGCGACAGCGGCCACGATGGACAGACCCAGACCCGAGGAGCCGGTACGCTCGCCGCCGAGCCGCTCGAAGGGGTGCGTCAGCCGGTCGACCTCCCGCTGGTCGAGGACCAGCCCGCCGGTCTCGACGGCGAACACCGTCTCCTGCTCGCCGGCGGACCCGGTGATCGCGATCCACCCGCCGTCCTCGTTGTGGGTCACGGCGTTGTCGACGACGTTGCCCACCAGCCGCGCCAGCAGCGCCGGGCTGCCCTGGATCGCCGTCCCCGGCCGAAGGTCCGCCGTCACCCGCAGCCGCTTCCCCTGTACGTCGGCTGCTCTTTCGCTCAGCGCGCCGTCGATCAGCCCGCCGAGATCCACCACGGCGGTGTCGGGCAGCGGGCCGTGCTGCGCCCGCGCCAGTACGAGGAAGCCGTCCAGCAGGTGATCGACCCGATCGAGCTGGGTCCGCAGACGTTCCGCGAGTGCCACCGTCGAGGCGGGAGGGTCCGGCTTGGCGACCGCGACGTCCAGCGACGCCCGCATCGTCGCCAGCGGTGTCCGGAGGTCGTGGGAGGAGTTGGCGACGAAGCGACGTTGCGCGGTGAACGACGCCTCGAGCCGACCGAGCAAGCCGTCGATGGTGTCGGCGAGTTCCTTCACCTCGTCGGCCGGACCGGACACGCCCAGCCGCCGATCCAGGCTGTCGGCGGAGATGCGCTGCGTGGCACTCGTGATGAGCCGCAACGGCCGCAGAACACGCCTGGCCAGCACCCGACCGAGTAGCAACGCGGCGACCGCCATCACGAGCAGCGCCATCAGCGAGGCCACCAGGAACTGGCGGGACTGCTGTGTGTGCACCGCGCCCAGCTGGTCCTCCAGCTGCCGGATGCGCTGCTGCGCCACGGCGAGGCTGTCCTGGGCGGGGGGATTCCCGCCCGGAACACCCCCGGCCGGGACCGACCTGCTCATGCTGACGTCGGAGAGGAGCAGGGTCAGGCCCAGCAACCCGGCGCCGGACAGGAGGAACACCACCGCGTACAGGATCGTGAAGCGCACGCCCACCGTTCCGCCGCGAAGCCTGGTCATGCCACCAGCATGCCCGGCACCACCTAACAGCGGCATGACAGCATCGGTTCGGGCCGTGTTACCCACTGCCTCGTAGAACCGACGGCATGTCGACCACCGAACTCCTTCGGCGGGAGTGGACCGCGTTCTGCCACCCTGGCCGGCTCGTCGCCCTGGCCGCCGCAGCCCTCACCGTCATCTCCGTCGGCCTGCTGGTCTGCCTCGCCAACCGCTCGTCCTGCGACCCTGGCCCCTGCCCGTCCGTTCCCGTCGCCGGCGACGGTTCCACCGTCAGCGACAGGTTCTGGTTCCTGCATCGTGACCTGGGGCCCGAGGGCAGCATCACGGTCCGGATGACCTCGATGACGGGGACGATCACCTACCCTCCGCCGAACCACGACCAGATCGTGTCCGGCCTCGTGCCGTGGGCGAAGGCCGGAATCATCGTCAAGGACGGGTTGCGGCAGGGCTCGCCGTACGCGGCGCTGATGATGACCGGCAGCCACGGCGTGCGCTTCCAGTACGACTACGAGCACGACGTCGCCGGAAGCGTGGGCGGCGTATCGGAGCGGTCCCCGCGCTGGCTGCGCCTCACCCGCTCGGCCGGCACCATCACCGGCGCCGAGTCCACCGACGGCCGGCGGTGGCACACCGTCGGGACGGTGAAACTCGCCGGGCTGCCGAACACCGTGCAGGTCGGGCTCTTCGCCACCTCCCCCGGCGACCTGACCCTCCGCAAGGTCGGCCTCGGCGGTGCGATCGAGGAGGTCCGGTTCACCCAGGCCGTCGGCACGTTCGACCATGTCACCGTCGAGGGCAGTGCCACCGGCTCCTGGGTCAGCAGCCCGGTCGGCCGGATGAACGAGACCGACTGGGAGAAGGACCACCACCCGTCCGGAGCGGTGCGGCACGACGGCGGTGTCACGGTCAGTGGCACCGGCGACATCGGCCCACGCAGTGAGGAGGGCGTGCCGGCCGTCGCGATGATCCTGCTCGGCCTGACGGTCGCACTGATCGTCGTGATCGTCGTCGCGGGCCGCTACGGCGCCCGTACGGCTCCTGGCATGGGCTCCCGACGCGTGATCGCCGCCCAGGCGGCCGTCCTCGGGGCAGCCACCTTCGTCACCGGTCTGGTCGCTGTCGGCGTCACCCTCCCGGTGGGGCTGGTGATCCTCGAGGGCAGCGGCATCCCCGTACAGCCGGTGTCCGCCGCGACCGGCGCGCGGGTGAGCGTCGGAGTCGCGGCGGTGCTCGCGCTGTGCGCGATGCTCACGTACGGACTCGGTGTGCTGCTGCGGCGCGGCTGGGCGGCGATCCTCGTCGGTTCGTCGCTGATCGCCGTGCCCTACGCCGTCACCGCGGTCCCGCTGCTGCCGGACACGGTGTCGGAGTGGCTGCTGCGGCTCACCCCGGCCGCGGGCTTCGCCGTCCAGCAGACGATGGTGAGGTATCCGCAGGTGACCGCGCACTACGCGCCGTCGGCCGGGTACTTCCCGCTCCCGTGGTGGGGCGGGCTCGCCGTGCTCTGCGCGTACACCGCGGTCGTGGTGCGAATCGCCCTCGGCCGCAGCCGGAAACCTGCATCGAACACCGACTGGCGATAATGCGGAGGCGCCGGTCCGGCACCGGCACGGACCGCGCCGGCGGAGAAGCCTCGGCGCGGGCCGTACGGAAGGGACGACACGCAATGAGCTCTGCCCACGACTCGGCCGAGTGCGCCGAGCATCACGACCTGGTGCGCGACTTCGGCGGCGACCGGCCGCGGATCGTGGTCCTGTGCGGCTCCACGAGGTTCTACGAGGAGTTCCGCCGGCAGAACCTTCGGCTCACCCTGGCCAGCGTGATCGTCCTGTCGATCGGCTGTGACACCAGGGCCGACGGTGACCTGTTCGGGGCGGACGGCGCGGGCGAGGTGGACGAGCTGAAGGCGCGGCTCGGCGCGCTGCATCTGCGGAAGATCGACCTGGCCGACGAGGTGCTGGTGCTGAACGTCGGCGGCTACGTCGGAGAGTCCACCAACCGCGAGATCGCCTACGCCACCAGGATCGGCAAGCCCGTTGAGTACCTCCACCCCGTTCGGGAGGAGGCCCGGAACGCCATCTCCTAGTCGAAGAGGTGGGCGTTGACCTCGCGGACCAGCGGGGCGAGCTCGGGTAGCTCCACCACCTCGACGCCCGCGTCGCGCAGGCGTTCCACGCCGTGGCAGTCGACGAACAGCGCGGGTTCGCGCCAGGCGAGCACCACCCGGCGGATGCCCGCGCGGATGATCAGGTCCGCGCAGGGCACGGGATGGGAGGCGCGGGCGCTGCAGGGCTCCAGGCTGGTGTACATCGTGGCCGCGGCCAGCCGCGGGTCGGCCGGGTCGACCCGGCTCAGCGCGACCTCCTCGGCGTGCTCGCGCGGGCCGGTCTCCCGGGAGTAGCCGGTGGCGATCTCGTGTCCGGTGTCGTCGACGACCACCGCACCCACCGCGTACGCCGACTCGGTGGGCGGGCAGGCGCGGGACAGCTCGATCGCCCGCCGCAGCCAGAAGTCGTCGGCGGCCGCGAGCAGGTAGCGGGCCAGCATCACGTCACCGACCTGGCGTACCTCGGCCAGCCGCATCCGGTTGCCCGGCCCGTGCGGGAAGTCGCCCGCACCGACCAGTCGGGGCGCGTCCGGGTCGCCGACGAAGAACGGCGCGACCACCAGGTGCAGTTCGTCCACCAGATCCGCGGCGAGGAACGCGGTGAGGATGCGCGAACCACCCTCGACCAGCAGGCGGCGCACGCCGCGCCGATGCAGGTCGGCGAGCACCGCGGTGAGGTCCACCCCGTCCGAAGGGCCGCCACTCAGGTCGCCTGCCAAATCGCCAACCAGGTCGTCGGTGTCGACGACCGTGGCCGTGGAGCCCAGTCGCGCACGCAGCTCCGCGGCCGAGCCGGCGGAGGCGTAGACGAGCCGCGGCGTCGTCTCCGGACCGGCGGTGAAGAACGCCGCACCGGGGTCGAGGTCGCCGGAACGGGTGAGCACCACCTTGGCCGGGTTCGGTGGAAGACCGGCCGCCACCCGCGCCTGCCGGCGTTCGGAGGACCGGACCAGCAGTCGCGGGTCGTCCCGCCGGACGGTGTGCGCACCGACCAGGATCGCGTCGCACCCGGCCCGTACGTCGTCCACCCGGTCCAGGTCCGCCTCACCGGACAGGACCAGCCGGGCGTCGGCACTGTCGTCCAGGTAACCGTCCACCGACTGGGCCGCACTGGCGACGACGTACGGGCGTTCGGGCATGTCACTCACCGGGTCGATCACCGGGTCGGTCACCACGTGCGACGACCAGGGCAAGCGACCACGGTGATTCCCTGCTCAGGAAGGCAGGTTGGGCAGCTCGTGGTAACGGCAGATCCCGGCGAACTCCTCCGGGTCCAGGCTCGCCCCGCCGACCAGAGCGCCGTCGACGTCGGGCTGGGCCATGATGCCGGCCGAGTTGGCCGCCTTCACCGACCCGCCGTAGAGCACCCGCACCGCGTCCGCGACGTTGGCGTCGTAACGGTCGGCGACCGCCTGCCGGATGGCCGCGCAGACCTCCTGCGCGTCCTCGGGCGTGGCCACCTCACCGGTGCCGATCGCCCACACCGGCTCGTACGCGATCACGATGTCGGCGACCTGCTCGGCCTTCAGACCGTCAAGTGCTGCTTGCACCTGGCCGACGGCGTGCTCGACCTGGCGTCCCTCGCGCCGGACCTCCAGGCCCTCGCCGACACACAGGATCGGCACCAGGCCGTGCCGGAACGCGGCCTGCACCTTGGCGTTGACGAGCTGGTCGTCCTCGTTGTGGTACTGCCGGCGCTCGGAGTGCCCGACGAGGACGTACCTGCAGCCCAGCTTGGCGAGCATCTCACCGGAGACGTCCCCGGTGTAGGCGCCCTTGTCGTACTGGCTGATGTCCTGCGCACCGTGCACCAGGTGGAGCTTGTCGCCGTCGATCAGCGTCTGCACCGACCGGATCGCGGTGAACGCCGGCAGCACGGCCACCTCGACGCGTTCGTAGTCGTGCTTCTTGTCCTGCAGGATCCAGGTGAGCTTCTGGACCAGGTGGACTGCCTCGCGGTGATCGAGGTTCATCTTCCAGTTGCCGGCCATCAGCACCCTGCGGCCGCCGGTCTGCTTCGTCGCCACTGTCTAGTCCTCCAGGACCGCGATGCCCGGCAGCGTCTTGCCCTCGAGGTATTCGAGGCTCGCACCGCCACCGGTCGAGATGTGTCCGAAAGCGTCCTCGTCGAAGCCGAGAGTACGCACCGCCGCCGCGGAGTCGCCGCCGCCGACGACCGACAGGCCGTCGATCTCGGTGAGCACCTGCGCGACCGCCCGGGTGCCCTCCGCGTAGGCCGGGATCTCCGAGACGCCCATCGGGCCGTTCCAGAACACCGTCTTCGCGCCGGACAGCTTCTCCGCGAACAGCCGGCCCGACTCCGGGCCGATGTCCAGGCCGAGCCGGTCGGCCGGGATCGCGTCCACGGACACGACGTCGTGCTCGGCGTCCCCGGAGAACTCGGTCGCGGCGACCACGTCGACCGGCAGCACGATCCGGTCGCCGTTCTGCGACAAGTAGCGCTTGACGGTCTCCAGCTGGTCGGCCTCGAGCAGGCTCTTGCCGATCTCGTGCCCCTGCGCGGCGAGGAAGGTGAAGACCATGCCGCCGCCGATCAGCAGCAGGTCGGCTTTGCCGAGCAGGTTGTCGATGACGCCGAGCTTGTCGGAGACCTTCGCGCCACCCAGCACGACGGCGTAGGGGCGTTCGGGCTGGTCGGTCAGCCGGCGGAGCGCCTCGACCTCGGCGACCACCAGGCCGCCGGCGGCGTGCGGCAGCCGCTGCGCCACGTCGTACACGCTGGCGTGCTTGCGGTGCACCGCACCGAACCCGTCGGAGACGAACGCGTCGGCGAACTTCGCCAGCTCGTCGGCCAGCGCACCGCGCTCGGCGTCGTCCTTGCTGGTCTCCCGCGGGTCGAACCGGACGTTCTCCAGCAGGGCGACCTGCCCGTCGGCCAGGCCGTCCACCGTCTCCTGCGCGCTCGAACCGACCAGGTCGGAGGCGAACGCCACCGGGGCGCCGAGCACCTCACCGAGGCGCTCGGCCACCGGCGCCAGGGAGAACTTCGGGTCCGGTGCGCCCTTCGGCCGGCCGAGGTGGGCGGTCACGACCACCCGCGCGCCCTTGTCGGCGAGCGCGCGGATGGTCGGGACGCTGGCCCGGATGCGGCCGTCGTCGGTGATCCGCCCCTCGTCCAGCGGGACGTTCAGGTCGGAGCGGACCAGCACCAGCCGGCCACGAAGGTCACCCAGGTCGTCGATGGTCGCCAGGGTCACAGGGACCGACCCACGAGGGCGGCGAGGTCGACCAGACGGTTGGAGTAGCCCCACTCGTTGTCGTACCAGCCGACGACCTTGACCTGGTTGCCGTTGACCATCGTCAGCGACGCGTCGATCGTGCAGCTCGGTGCGGTGTTGACGATGTCGGAGGAGACGATCTCGTCCTCGGTGTAGACGAGGATGTCCTTCAGCGGGCCCTCGGCGGCAGCCTTGAACGCCGCGTTGACCTCCTCCTTGGTGGTCTCCCGCTCCAGGTCGACCACGAGGTCGGTGACGGAGCCGGTCGGCACCGGGACACGGAACGCCATGCCGTCGAGCTTGCCCTTGACCTCGGGGATGACCAGGCTGGTCGCCTTCGCCGCACCCGTGGTCGTGGGGATGATGTTGATGGCGGCCGCCCGCGCACGGCGCAGGTTGACCGAGCCCTTGCGGGTCACCGCGATCTGGTCGAGCAGCTGCTGCTCGGTGGTGTAGGCGTGGATCGTGGTCATCAGACCCTTGGTGAACCCGAAGTTGTCGAGCAGCACCTTCGTCATCGGCGCCACGCAGTTGGTGGTGCACGACGCGTTGGAGATGACGTGGTGCTTCGCCGGGTCGTACTTGTCGTCGTTGACGCCGAGCACGATGGTGATGTCCTCATCGGTGGCCGGCGCGGAGATGATGACCTTCTTGGCGCCGGCTTCGACGTGCTTGCGGGCGTCGGCCGCCTTGGTGAAGCGACCGGTCGACTCGATGACGACGTCCGCGCCGAGCTCCGCCCACGGCAGCTTCGCCGGGTCGGTCTCCGCGGTGGCGCGGAAGGACTTGCCGTCGACGGTCAGCGACGTGTCGTCGTACGTCACCTCGGCGTCGAGCCGGCCGAGCACCGAGTCGTACTTCAGCATGTGGGCCAGGACGTCGTTGCCGGTGAGGTCGTTCACACCGACGATCTCGACGTCCGCACCCTGGGCGAGTGCGGCCCGGAAGAAGTTACGGCCGATCCGGCCGAAGCCGTTGATTCCAACCCGAATGGTCACAGGACGCTCCCTCGCATGGGGTCGTTGCTTGTCGTGCATCTGCGCTGCGGACAGGGGCCTGGCCTCGTTGCCTGGCGGGGATTCCCTGGGTGTGCGCCGAGGCATTCTCACCGCGGAGACTATCTGGTCAGCCCCACCATCCCCCGACCCGGCCCGCGACGGACGGAGCCGCTGGTCGCGAACCCGGTGGGGCACCCGGCCCGAAGGTGCCGGGAAGCCGTCAGGAACTCATCATCTCCGCGGTGAGGTTGGCGTCGGTGCCGGGAACCCCGAGGTCGGCCGCCCGTTTGTCGGCCATCGCCAGGAGCCGCCGGATGCGACCGGCGATCGCGTCCTTGGTCAGGGGCGGCTCGTGGATCTGGCCGAGCTCCTCCAGGGAGGCCTGCCGGTGTTCCAGGCGCAGCCGGCCGGCCAGCTGCAGGTGCTCGGGCACCTCCTCACCCAGGATCTCCAGCGCGCGCTGGACCCGGGACCCCGCGGCCACGGCGGCGCGGGCCGAACGCCGGAGGTTGGCGTCGTCGAAGTTGGCGAGCCGGTTGGCGGTGGCGCGCACCTCCCGGCGCATCCGGCGTTCCTCCCAGGCCATCAGGCTCTCGTGCGCACCCAGCCGGGTGAGCAGCGCGCCGATCGCGTCGCCGTCGCGGATCACCACCCGGTCGATGCCGCGCACCTCGCGGGCCTTGGCCACGATGCCGATCCGCCGGGCGGCGCCGACCAGGGCGAGCGCGGCCTCCGGGCCGGGGCAGGTGACCTCCAGCGCGCCGGAACGACCCGGCTCGGTCAGCGAGCCGTGGGCGAGGAAGGCGCCGCGCCAGGCGGCCACGGCGTCACACGTCGAACCGTTGACCACCTGCGGCGGCAGCCCGCGTACGGGCCGGCCGCGACCGTCGAGCAGGCCGGTCTGGCGGGCGAGCGCCTCACCCTCCCGGACCACGCGCAGGACGAACCGGTTGGACTTGCGAAGGCCACCAGGAGCGAGCACCAGCACGTCGCTGACGTGGCCGAAGACCTCGGCGATCTCTCTGCGTAGTCGCCGGACCGAAGCACCGGTGTCCAGCTCGGCCTCGATGACGATCCGGCCGCTGACGATGTGCAGGCCGCCGGCGAACCGAAGGGTCGCGGACACCTCCGCTTTGCGGCAACAGGGTTTCGTCACCGTCGCGCTGGTGAGCTCCGCCTTGACCTGCGCCGTCATCGCCATGGCCCGATCCTGCCACGAAAGGGGAATTCGTACCGCGAATGGGTCGAGCCGGTGAGGCTTCTCAGGATCATCTTTCGCTACCCAGAGTCACGACGATAACACTTTGGCATACACACGGGCGAGTCGCTGAGGATCATGCTTGGGCGAACCGTCGGTCCAGGCGACGTCGGCCAGCACGAGTTCGGCGCCGAGCCGGGTGGTCGCGTCGACCAGTGCCGGATGGTCGGCGACGAACGCGTCGTCGGCCACCACGACGTCCACGCGCAGGTCAGGAGCGTGCGCGGCGAGCACCTCCAGGTGCCGCTCGGGCGAGAACCCGCGCGTCTCCCCCGCCTGCGGTGCGAGGTTGAGAGTAAGGATGCGGCGCGCCTTCGTCTCGTGCAACGCCGCCGCCAGCTCGGGGACCAGCAGGTGAACGAGAACGCTGGTGAACCACGAGCCCGGCCCGAGCACCACGCCGTCGGCCTCGCGGACGGCCGCTACCGCTTCCGGACAGGCCGGCGGGTCGGGCGGCTCCAGTGCCACGCTCCGGACCCGGCCCGGGGTGCTCGCCACCTCCGACTGGCCGCGCACCGTCTCCACCAGCGCGGGGTTCGCCGGATCGAGACCGTCGACCTGGGCGGTGATCCGCAACGGGACGGCGCACATCGGCAGCACCCGGCCACGGGCGCCGAGCAGCCGGGCCACCCAGTCCAGGCCGGCGACATGCCGGTCCGCCGGCATCCCCGTGCCGGCTTCCGTACCAGGCGTATCAGGCGTACCAGGCGGGCCCGGGACGGAGCCGGAGGATCGCTGCGCCAGGCGTTCCCACAGCGCCACGATGAGCAGGTTGCCGACCGCGTGCCCGGACAGCTCACCGTCGCTGGCGAACCGGTGCTGCAGCACCTCGGCCCACGTACGTCCCCATTCGTCGTCGCCGCACAGAGCGGCCAGTGCCTGCCGCAGATCACCGGGCGGAAGCACGCCGAACTCCGAACGCAACCGACCGGAGGAACCGCCGTCGTCGGCCACCGTCACCACCGCGGTGAGCCGCTCGGTGACCTGGCGCAGCGCCGACAGGGACGCGGACAGGCCGTGCCCGCCGCCGAGCGCGACGACCTTCGGCCCGCCGCCCGCCTGCTCCGTCCCCTGGAGCGAGCTCATTCGCGCCCCAGGTCACGGTGCAGGACGAGGTTGCCGATGCCGTGCTCCCGCAGCCTCGAGCCGAGTTCCTCCGCCATCGCCACACTCCGGTGCTTGCCGCCGGTGCATCCGACCGCGATCGTCGCGAACCGTTTCCCCTCCCGCAGATACCCCCGCGCCAGCAGGGTCACCAGGCCTTCGTACTGGTCGAGGAACGGCAGCGCGTCTTCCTGCTTCAGGACGTACTCCCGAACCTCCGGGTCCAAACCCGTCCGCGGCCGCAGCTCCGGCTGCCAGTGCGGGTTGGGCAGGAAGCGGCAGTCGACCACGAGGTCTGCGTCGACCGGGATGCCGTACTTGTAGCCGAACGACACGATCGTGGCCTGGAGTGCCTTGTCGTCCTCGGCGCCGAACGCGTTCACGATCTTCGCCGCGAGCTGGTGGACGTTGAGGTTGGAGGTGTCGATGACCAGGTCGGCGTCGGCACGCAGCTCGCGCAGTGCCTCGCGTTCGCGGGCGATGCCGTCCAGGACCCGGCCGTCACCCTGCAGCGGGTGCGGCCTCCGCACACTTTCGTACCGGCGGACTAGCACCTCGTCGCCGGCTTCCAGGAACAACAACATCGGGCGTACGTCACGGGCCCGCAGCGCCTCCAGCGCGCCCTGCAGGGCGGCGAAGAACGAGCCGGAGCGGACGTCGACGACCACCGCGATCCGGGAGACCGACCGGTCGCCGCCGCCGACCAGCTTGACGATCGTGGGCAGGAGCTCGGGCGGGAGGTTGTCGACGACGAACCATCCGAGGTCCTCCAGGACGTGCGCGGCCGCGCTGCGCCCGGCTCCGGACATGCCGGAGACGAGGACCAGCTCAGGAGGGTCTGTCGTCATCGGTTACTCCCCGGGTAGGTGCGAGAAGGTCGCATCATCGCGTCGTCGTCGGCGGCCGGCGACGGCGGGTCGGTGCGTTCCGCCTGATCGTCCCGCTCTGCCTGATCGTCCCGCGCCGGCTCCGGCGCGTCGTCCAGGATCTCACCGGTGGCGGTGTTGATCGCCGGCCGGCCGCCGGCCCGCTCGGGCTGGTGCAGCGCCGCCACCACGGACTCGGCCGTACGCATGCCGATGCCGGGCACCTCCGCCACCTCCTCGGCCGTCGCGGCCCGCAACCGCTTGAGCGACCCGAACTTCCGCAACAGCGCCTTGCGCCGGGTCGCGCCGAGCCCGGGTACGTCGTCCAGCAGGCTCTCGATCATCGACTTCGACCGCCGCTGGCGGTGGAACGTGATCGCGAACCGGTGTGCCTCGTCGCGGACGCGCTGGAGGAGATAGAGGCCCTCGCTGGTCCGCGGCAGGATGACCGGATCCTCCTGCCCGGGCAGCCACACCTCCTCGAGTCGCTTGGCCAGCCCGCAGACGGGTACGTCGTCGATGCCCAGTTCGTCCATCGCCCGGGCGGCCGCGGCGACCTGCGGCGGTCCGCCGTCGACGACGAGGAGCCCGGGTGCGTAGGCGAACCTGCGCTGCCGTCCGGTCTCCGGGTCGATCCCCGCTGGTACGCCGGTAGCGGCGCCGTTCGTCCGTCCGGCGGCGCCGCTGGAGCCGGGGGTGCCGTTGGACTCACCCGTTACCTCCGCGTCCTCGGAGTCGGTGGGCGAGGCCGCACCGACGTCACCGGTCTCGGCGTGCTCGTCGAGGTAACGCTGGAACCGCCGGGTGATGACCTCGTGGATGGACGCGACGTCGTTGGAGCCGTTGTCGCGGCCGCGGGCGCGCACCGTGAACCGGCGGTAGTCGCTCTTGCGTGGCAGGCCGTCCTCGAACACCACCATGGACGCCACGACGTCCGAGCCCTGCAGGTTGGAGATGTCGTAGCACTCGATCCGCAGCGGTGCCTCGGACAGGCCGAGCGCGTCCTGGATCTCCTGCAGCGCCCGGCTGCGGGTGGTCAGGTCGCTGGCCCGCTTGGTCTTGTGCAGCCCGAGCGCCTGGTGGGCGTTGCGCGCCACGGTCTCCATCAGCGACTTCTTGTCGCCGCGCTGGGGCACCCGCAGGTCGACCCGGGAACCCCGGCGTTCGGTCAGCCAGTCGGCCAGCGCCGCGTCGTCGGCGGGCAGGGCCGGCACCAGCACCTCGCGGGGAACGGACTCCCCGCCCTCCCCGCCGTACAGCTGGATGAGCAGCCGCTCCACCAGCTCACCGGTCTCGGCGTCGTCGGTCTTGTCGGCGACCCAGCCGCGCTGGCCGCGGATCCGCCCGCCGCGCACGTGGAACACCTGGACGGCGGCCTCGAGCTGGTCCTCGGCCAGGGCCACCACGTCGGCGTCGGTGCCGTCGGCCAGCACCACGGTGTTCTTCTCCAGCGCGCGTTCGAGGGCCTTGAGGTCGTCGCGCAACTTGGCGGCGCGTTCGAACTCCTGGTCGGAGGAGGCCTGGCGCATCTCGCGCTCGACCCGCCGGATGTAGGGCGCGGCGTGCCCGGCCATGAAGTCGCAGAAGTCCTCGACGATCTCCCGGTGTTCCTCCGGGGTGACCCGGCCGACGCAGGGCGCGGAGCACTTGCCGATGTAGCCGAGCAGGCACGGCCGCCCGATCTGGCCGGCGCGGTTGAACACGCCCTTGGAGCAGGTGCGCGCCGGGAACACCCGCAGCAGCAGGTCGAGCGTCTCCCGGATCGCCCAGGCGTGGGAGTACGGGCCGAAGTAGCGCACCCCCTTGCGCTTGCTGCCGCGCATCACCTGCAGCCGCGGGAACTCCTCGTCCAGCGTGACCGCCAGCCAGGGGTAGCTCTTGTCGTCGCGGTACTTGACGTTGAACCGCGGGTCGTACTCCTTGATCCAGGAGTACTCCAGCTGCAGCGCCTCGACCTCGGTGTTGACCACCGTCCACTCGACCTTGGCGGCGGTCTGCACCATCGCCTGGGTGCGCGGGTGGAGGGCGGCGAGATCCTGGAAGTACGACCCGAGCCGGGAGCGCAGGCTCTTGGCCTTGCCGACATAGATCACCCGGCCCCGGGGGTCGGAGAATCGGTAGACGCCCGGCTGGTCGGGAACCGAGCCGGGTGTGGGTCGATAGGTCGCGGGATCTGCCACTTTTCCGAGCCTAGGCGACGGCACCCCCATACGGTCGCCGGGCCGCCCCGCTACCGGCGTACCGGATGGGGTGAACCACCCGAACCGGCCGCTCAGGCGAGCTTGATCGACCCGCCGTCGACCTTGATCTTCACCGGCGGCAGCGGCCTGGTCGCCGGCCCGTTCTTGACCGAGCCGTCCAGGGCGCTGAACGCGCTGCCGTGGCAGTGGCACTTGATGATGTCGCCGGTCACGTCGCCGACCGGGCAGCCCCTGTGGGTGCAGATCGCGGAGAACGCCTTGAACGTCCCCTGCTCCGGCTGGGTCACCACGACCTTCTGCGCGGCGAAGATCTTGCCGCCCTTCACCGGGATCTGGCTGGTCGAGGTGAGGGAGCCGCCCCCGCCGCCCTTGGCCCCGTCGTCGTCGCCGGGCGCCTTGGTGTCGTCGCCGGACCCGGGCGTCTTCTTCGTCTTGTCGTCGGGCGTCTTGTCGTCGGTCTTCCCACCCGCCGAGTCGTCACCGCCGCTGGTGTTCGAACTGTCGCCACCGCAGGCGGCGAGCAGGGGGATCGCGGCGGCCGCGACGGCCACCCCGCCCAGGGCGTGCCGTCGGGTCATCGGTGCTGTGTCGCGGCGCTCGGGTGTGTCCACGGTGTCCTCCGTCTGTCACGCGGGTCGATGGGCAGAGTCGAGCACAGTTCTCCCACGACACGACACGAGGACCCGGGTGGTTCACCAGCTCCGGGATTTTCGCAGAACGCCGGGCGGCTCAGGCCTCGAGCTGCGGCCAGTCCGGCAGCGCGCCGTCCGGCGTACAGTCGAACGCCACCGGCTCCCCGGCGACCTCCAGCTGCGGCTGCTTGTCCACCTCTGTGCGCAGGCTCTCCGCCACCAGCAGATGGACCGTGTCCAGGGTGTCGTGCACCCGGACCAGCCGGACGTTCTCCGGGTCGGGCCGCCCGCACATCAGGATCGCCGCGGCCACGGCGGCCTCGTCGGTGGGCAGCGCGATCGGCAGCTTCGCCCGGCGCACGCCGCCGATGCCGGACGTCATCGCGTTCACGTAGAGCGCGTGCAGGTCGATGTCCTCCAGCACCCGGAACGGCACGAAGTCGGCGAGCCCCACGCCCACCGCGTTGCCGTACGACGCCTTGCTGATCCCGTGCACGGTGATGTTGGTGACGCGGGGACGCTCGGGCTCGGCGACGCCGTCGATCCACATCCGGCCGATGACGTTGGTGTCCATGCCGGAGCCGGACTTGTCCTTGCCGAGCTCGTCCACGACCAGCACGTCGAGGTCGTCGAACGGCAACCGGCCGAGCAGCCGGCCCGCCTCGGCGAGCAGTTCGGTCTCGGCCGGGCCGGCGATGCCGTCGGGTTCGACGAATGCGATCCGGGCGGTCCGCTCGTGGGCGTTCTCCACGATGCCGATGCCGCCGAGGACGCGACCCGTCTCGACGATGTGCCGGCCCACCGCGGGAATCCAGCGGGCCAGGCCGGTCGAGCCGTAGACGTGGATGCCCTCCGCGCCGCGCTGCTTGCCCAGGCCGATGGCGGCGATCTTGCCCAGCCCGGACTCGATCTCCCCGTGGAAGTCGGTGTGCGGCTTGATCCGGTTGACCAGCAGGATCCCGTCGGCCCGGGCGGCCTGCGCGTCGAGGTGGACCATCGGGCCGTCGGGCACCACCCGGCCGAGTTCGATGGTGTCCATGGTCGCCCGGATCGGGACGCCCATGGTCTCCTCGGTGACGCCGTACGACGCGAGGACGGCGACCTGGCCCTCGGCGGTGGCGCCGCCGTGCGACCCCATCGCCGGTACGACGAACGGCTCGGCCCCGGCGGCACGCAGCCAGTCACACGCCGCCCGGACCACCGTCGCCAGGTCGTGGATGCCCCGGCTGCCGGCGGTGACGGCGACGCTCATCCCCGGCCGGATCCGCGCCCGCAGCGCCTCCAGCTCACGGGCCGTCGCGGCGGCCACGTCCGGCTCGGCCGGTACGTCGTAGTGCTGGCGGACCGGGATCAGCCGCGGCAGGGGTGCCCTGGGCTGCAGCTCGCGTACGCGCTCGAAGGGGCCGAGCCCGGTGGGGCTGGTGGCGTCGCTCACGGCGGTTCCTCCCTGGGGTTCGCGCTGGGGTTCGCGTTCGGGTTCGCGCTTCTGCCTGGTCCGGCGTACCGGCTCACATCACCGCGCCGAGCTGCCACGGCACGAACTCCTCGTCGCCGTAGCCGAGCTCCTCGCTCTTGGTCTTCTCACCCGACGCGGTGGCCAGCACCCGGTCGAAGATCTGCCGGCCGACCTCCGCCACGGACGCGTCCCCGTCGGCGACGACACCGCAGTTGACGTCCATGTCGTCGGTCATCCGCTGGTAAACGTCGGTGTTGGTGGCCAGCTTCATCGACGGCGTGGGCTTGCACCCGAACGCCGACCCACGGCCGGTGGTGAAGCACAGCACCTGCGAGCCGCCGGCCACCATGCCGGTCGCGTTCACCGGGTCGTAGCCGGGCGTGTCCATGAAGACCAGGCCCTTCGCGGTGATCTGCTCGGCGAACTCCACGACGTCGGCCAGGTTGGTCGTGCCGCCCTTGGCCGCGGCGCCGAGGGACTTCTCCAGGATCGTGGTGAGGCCACCCGCCTTGTTGCCCGGCGAGGGGTTGTTGTCCATCGAACCGGAGTGCTTGGCGGTGTAGTCCTCCCACCAGTGGATCCGGCGGATCAGCTTCTCCCCCACCTCGCGGCTGACGGCGCGCCGTGCCAGCAGGTGTTCCGCGCCGTAGATCTCCGGCGTCTCCCCGAAGACCGCGGTGCCGCCGTGGGCCACCAGCAGGTCGGCGGCCGCGCCGAGCGCGGGGTTGGCGGTGATGCCGGAGTAGCCGTCGGAGCCGCCGCACTCCATCGCCAGGATCAGCTCGCTGGCGGGCACGGTCTCGCGGCTCACGGCGTCGACCTCGGGCAGCATGTCCTTGATCCGGGCGATCCCCTCGGCCACCGTCTTGCGGGTGCCGCCGAGCTCCTGGATTGTCATCGGCACGGTGATCTTGTGCTCGGGGATGTTCCAGTGCTCGACCAGGCCGGCGACCTGGTTGACCTCGCAGCCGAGGCCGAGGACGAGGAAGCCGGCGAAGTTCGGGTGGTTGGCGTAGCCGGTGAGAGTACGCCGGAGCACCTCGAAGCCCTCGCTGCCCGGACCGGCCATGCCGCAGCCGGTGCTGTGGGTGAGGGAGACCACGCCGTCGACGTTCGGGAACTCGTCGAGGACGTCGTACTTGAACCGCTCGGCGATCAGCTTGGCCGCGGTGGCCGAGCAGTTGACCGTGGTGAGGATGCCGATGTAGTTGCGGGTCGCCACCCGCCCGTCGGGGCGGACGATGCCCTGGAAGGTGGCCCGGGCGCTCTCGGGTACGTACACCGTGGGCCGGACGTCGACGCCGAAGTCGTACTCCCGCTCGAACATCTGGAACGCCGTGTTGTGCGTGTGCACGTGCCGCCCGGGCACGATCGGCTCGCTGGCGAACCCGATGACCTGGCCGTACTTGCGGACCGGCTCACCCGGTGCGACCGGCGCCACGGCGAGCTTGTGGCCGCGCGGAACGGCGTCGGTGACCTGCAGGGACCCGCCGGCGGGCAGCGCGTAGCCGCCGGGTGCGAGGTCGCCCATCGCGATCACGACGTTGTCGGTCTCGTGCAGCCGCAGCGTCAGGTCGGCGAGCGTGGGCTGGTCGGTGGCGGGCGTCACTGGCGGCACTGGCGTCACTTGTGTCACCTTCCAAGTCATCTGATGTTTCAATGCCGGAAATCGTACCCGCTCCGAAGCGGCCGCGGACCGCCGTAGGGCGTGTTCTGAGCAGGTTCGGGGCAGGTTGGCGGCAGGTTCGGGGCGGGGCCGGGGTGTGTTCGGGACGTGCCGCCGGGCGGGTGCCTTATGGTTGGGCCGCAGTCGACCCACCAGCCTGTCCGATGGTGGTCACCTCGGCGGTCACCCTGGGAGGCACGGCGGACATGACCGACCGGAAACCACGACCGAGGAAGCCGGCCCACCTCACGACCGGCCGCGACGGGCGCGGACCCGGCAGCGGTGGGGCCGCGGGAGGCGCCGGGGACGCCCGCAGCTCAGGGGGCGCCCGGGATTCCGGGGGCTCGCTCACCGGTGTCAGCCGGTCCGGACTCGCCGACCAACTGGCCGAACGCCTGCTGGACGAGATCGTCGCGGGCGTCTATCCACCCGACAGCAGACTTCCACCCGAGCCCGTCCTCGCCGAACGTGCCGGCGTCAGCCGGCTGACGCTGCGCGAGGCCATCAAGGACCTCCGCCAGCGGGGCGTGCTGCGGGTCCAGCAGGGGCGCGGCACGTTCGTGAACCAGCCCGACACGTGGGCGCCGTTCGACAGCACGGTGCTCAACGCGCGGGCGCTGCTGGAGTCGGGGTACGAGCTCGCGCACGAGCTGACCGAGCTGCGCCGCATCGTCGAACGCGGAATCGCCGAACTCGCCGCGGTCCGGCGTACCGACGAGGATCTGGATCGGATGGAGGCCGCGGTGGCCACCATGCGCGAGGCCTGGGCCGCCCAGGACCTGGACACGTTCAGCTCCGCCGACGTCAACTTCCACGACGCGCTGCTGCGGGCGGCCGGGAACGCGTTCGCGCTGACGTTGTTCCACTCCGTCGACGGGGCGCTGCGCTCGGTGCGCCGGCGCACGGTCGAGGAGAACGCCGAGCTCGCCGAGCGCGCGATCGACTACCACGCCAAGATCATGAGTGCCGTACGCCGGAAGGCCCGGCGCTCGGCCGGTGCGCTGATGGACGAGCACCTGCAGGAGACCGAGGACTTCACCGCCGCGCTGGCCGCCTCGGCGCGCGCCCGGGCCGACGAGGACGCCACCCGCACCCGCCGCCGCGCCTGACGCTCGCCGCGCTGGGTACGGCTGGGGAGACTTACGGGTGCTATAGCCCCCGTAAGTCTCCCAGCCCGCGTATCCGGATCGCCGTCCACAGGCCGTCGGCGTCGGCGGGCCGATGTGTGGGACCGTCACCCATGCCCGCTCCGCTCCCGCAGTCGCTCCTCGAGGCGATCGAGGCGCAGGCCGGGGTGGTGCTCCTGGAGCAAGTGCGCACGTGCGGCATGACCCCCGATCAGGTGCGCGCCCGGGTGAAATCCGGTCGATGGCAACGGTTGTATCCGCGTGTCTACCTCACCCATGGAGGGCCGGCGCAGCGACCGACCAGCCAGTGGGCAGCGCTGCTGTACGCGGGCACGGACGCGCTGTTGAGTCATGGCACCGCCGCCGAACTGTGGGGCCTGCGCGATGAACCGGTCGGCGCGGACGCTCCGGTCGACGTCACTGTCTCGTGGGACCGTCGTGTGCGCCCCCAACCTGGCCTGCGTCTCCGTTACTCCACACGGGTAACGGCAATTCGGCACCCGTCCCGCTTACCCCCACGTACCCGAGTCGAGGACACGGTGCTCGACCTGGCGGCGACGGCTGAACAGTTCCCAGAAGTCGTCGGCCTGGTGTGCAGCGCCTGTCAGCGCCGGCTGACGACACCAGCTCGGCTACTCGCCGCACTCGCGGCCCGTCCGAACGCCCCATGGCGTGCGCCGCTGCGGACGATGCTCGCCGAGGTCGAAAAGGGTGCGCAGTCGCCGCTCGAACTGGCCTATCTGCGCACGGTCGAACGCGCACACGGACTTCCGCGCGGCACCCGGCAGGCCCATCGGCGAACGAATTCGATCAGCCAGTGGGTCGACGTCTGTTACGACGAGTACCTCCTCGTCGTCGAACTCGACGGGCGGCTCGGCCACGTGGGTGACGGCGCGTTCCGGGACCGCCGACGCGACAACCACGCCGCGGAAACCGGCTACTGGACCTTGCGGTACGGCTGGGCGGAGACGATCGGCAGGCCATGTGAGGTCGCCGAACAGATTGCCCGCGTCCTGCGCTTGCGGGGATGGCGGGGAAGGGTCAGGGCCTGCCGGCAGTGCGGCCCCTCAGAGCAGGTGAGCTTGGGAGACTTACGGGTGTCATAGGCCCCGTAAGTCTCCCAAGCTCGGCCGATGTCGAGATCTCGGTCGGGTCAGAGGATTTCCAGGGTGTCCAGGTCGGGGGTCGCGGGGGCGGTGTGCGAGGTCTCCCCGGAGTACCAGAACGCCGTCGAGGCGATGTCGTCCTGCAGCGGGAGGTACCGCCCGCCCGAACGCCAGCCGAGCGCCTGCACCGTCACCTTCAGGTCGGAGGCGAAGCGGATCGGGTCGAGGACGTGCCAGCGGTACATCCCGAACCGCTGCTGGCTCTGGTACAGCCCGTCCGGCGCGATGATCTGGTGCAGGCCGAGGAACGGTGTCGAGAACGCGGTGTACCCCTGCCCCGGCACGTCGAAATTCCACGCCCCGCCGAAGTAGTCCTCGGTCCCGGTGCCGCAGATCGTCGGGAACTCCTCGTCCCCGTCCATGAAGAACTTCAGCTCGCCCTCGCCCCACCAGCCGACGCTGTTGACGCCCCACGCGAGGTAGGTGCCGACGTAGTGGCCCGCGCCTGTCACGCCGTCCAGGATCGTGTGCACGTCCTCGCTTGCCAGCGGGTTGCTGCGCCGCCACTGCGAGTGGAAGTACGCCACACCGCCGCCATCGTCGCCCTGTCCGCCGACCTCGGTGAGCGTGTAGTCCACCTGGTAGTAGACGATCACGTCCTCGTCGGCGAGGTTCTCAAGCGTCACCCGCGCGTTGTTCAGGAACGGCATCGTCCAGTACGAGTTGAAGCCGCCGTTGGGGTTCACCGCCACCGGCATCGAGCTCAGCTGGGCGAACTTCCCCCAGCCCTGGCCGAAGAAGTCGCCCACCGGCACCTCGACCGCGGGGCGGGTGTCGTCGTCCCAGTAGAAGCGCAGCAGCAGCCGACGCCAGTTCGACACGTGCGTGGTGAGCCAGATGTGCTGGATCGCGCCGGGGCCGTCGATCTCGGCGAGGGTCGCCGTCTCCCCCGCCCCGATCCGGATCGAGGGCGAGACCTTCCAGCCCAGGCCGAGGTCGCGGGCCGCCCTGGCACCCGTACCGTCCGTCGCCGCGCCGCCGCGCCCCTTCTCACCGGTGGGGTTCTCCGCGCTGATCGACCGGGTGACCGCACCGGACAGGTGCGCCAGATCGCCGAGGCCACTCACGAGACCCGAATTACCGCTCACGCCACGCCCTTCCGCAGATGTTCGTCGTCGAGCCGGTCCGTCCTCGCCCCCTGGGAGCGAGCCCGCCAGGAGCGGGTCCGGACCGACGCGACGACGCTATCGGGAAGAACGCCTGCCACGGCAGGTCGGAAGCGGTGCGTCGGACGGTCCGCCGCGTCCGCAACCGGACGCAGCGGGACCGGGCCGGTCGGTCGGCACGACGGGCGGGTTGGTACGACGAGGCGGTCGGTACGAGGGTCCGCTCAGAACGACGGGAGTTCCTCGCCCTGCACGGCCTGGATGTTCAGCTCCACCCGGATCGTCGCGCCGACCGCCGCGACTCCGGCTCGTACGAGCTGGTTGTAGCTGATCGCGAAGTCGTCGCGCTTCAGCTCGGTGGTGGCCCAGAAGCCGGCCCGTACCCCGCCGAAGGTGTCCGGTCCGGCGCCGAGAAAGCGCAGGTCCAGGCTCACCGGCCGGTTGATCGCGTTGATGGTGAGCGTGCCGTCCATCGTCCAGCGGTTCTCGCCGGTCGCGGACAGGTGTCCGCTGCGGAACTCGATCGTCGGGTGGCGCGCGACGTCCAGGAAGTCGGGCGTACGCAGGTGGTCGTCGCGCATCTTGTTGCCGGTCTCGATGCTGTCGGCGGAGATCAGGGCACGGACTTCGGACTCCTCGATCGGCCGGGCGATGTAGATCCGGCCGGCGAACCGGGTGAACCGCCCCTTCACGCTGGAGAAGCCCAGGTGCCGGGCGGTCGCCTCGATGTTGGAGTGGTCCGGGTCGATCACCCACGGCCCCTCCGCCGGCAGCGGCATGCCGCCGGTCCGCGGCAGCGTCACCACACCGAGCGTGGCGCCGCTGCCGCCGACGACGACAGTACGAGCGGCCGGGGTGTGCCCGGGCGCGGTGACGATGGCGGTGTAGGTCCCGGCCGGCAGCGGTCCGGTGACGACGGCGCCCTGGCCGTCGGCCTCGGCCCGGGCCACCTGCTGGCCGCGTAGGTCGGTCACCGTGACGATGCCCTGGGGCACCGGCCAGCCGTCGGGCGTCCGCAGGTCCGCGGTGAGCGCGGAGCGATCCTCCGATTGCGTGCGCATGCCGCTCCTCACACCTCCGGGTGGCCCAGCTCGACGTCGTGTGCGCCGACGTCGCCGCCGCCGAGCCGTACCGAGCTGGTCACCGCCGGGTAGCCGGTGGCCACGACGGTGTAGTCGCCGGCCGCGAGGTCGTCGAGAGCGTAGCCGCCGTTGTCGTCGGTGAAGACGGTGCGTACGACGTCACCGTTCCCGTCGAGCAGCATGACCCGCGCGTCCCGCAGCGGCCGGCCGTACCGGTCGCGCGCGGTCCCCCGCAGGGCGGCCTTGGCGACAAGCTCGACGTCACGCCGGGTCTCGCCGAGCTCGGCCACGCTGACCGGCAGCGCCACCGGCTGGTAGCCCTCGGCCCGCACCGCGAGGGTGTACGCCGCCGCACCCAGGTCGTCGAACCGGAAGCCGCCGTCGGCGCCGGCGATCCGGGAGGCGACCACCTCACCACATGCGTCGGTGAGCACCGCGACCGCCTCGGCGACCGGGAGCCCGTCCTCGGCCGAGCGCACCTCGCCGACCAGCCCGCTGACCCCGGACAGTTCGACGTCGACGGTGACCGGCGTCTGCCCGACCGAGACCGTCGAGGCGCGCGGCTCGCTGGCCGGTGCCGACGCGATCAGGACGTACGTTCCGCCCGGGTCGGCGGCGAGTTGGTACCGGCCGTCGGAACCGCTGGACGTACGCCCGACCTGGTGGCCGCCGAGGTTGATCAGTGTCAATGCCGCATTGACGACGGGGGTTCCGTCCGCGCGCCGGACGACACCGACGACCGCGGCGGACTGCCCGGCCGGCCGGCCTCCGGAGGCGCCGGAGTCGTCGCCCCCGGGACCGCCGTTGCCGAAACCACCGTTACCGTCGCCACCACCACCGAATCCGTTGCCGCTGTCGGCGTTGTCACCGCCCTGGTCGTTGCCGCGGCCGTACCCGGTCTCGCTCCCACCGGTCCCCTCCGGCGAGCGGGCCAGGTGAGCGGGCGGGAAAGCGCCGGGTCGTACGGACGAAGCGGGCCGGCCGTTCTCGGAGCGGCCGTTCTCGGGACGGCCGTTGTCGGATCGGCCGTTGTCCAGCCGGTGCGCGCCGTTGGCGTGCCACTCCCGGCGCGGACCGCCGACGCCGACGAGGGAGTCCAGGTCCCGCTCCGAGACGGTCTTGCCACCCGCGCCGTCGGCGTCCATGCCTGCCCAGTCGGCGGCATCGGCCGCGAGGCGGGAGCCGGCGGAGGCGGGATGGCCGTTGCCGTTGCGGATGCCGACCGGCTCCAGGCTCTCGTTCGCCCGCACCGGCACCGGCACCCGGTCGGTCTCCTCGACCTGCGTGGTCTGCGCGCCCTGCGAGGCCTCCACCTCCTGCGCGCCCTGAGCTCCTTCGGCAGCGAGTCGCTCGGCCTCCAGGGTCTGCTGGATGCCGCTCTTCGTACCGAGCGGGATCTCCTTGATGCACAGGATCGCGATCAGCGCGATCACCGCGATCGGCGCGGCCACCATGAAGATGTCGGCGACACCCTGGCCGTACGCCTTCTCCACCAGCTCGCGCACCGGCGGCGGCAGCTTCGACACCTCCGGCACCGCGTCGCCGCCGGGAGCCGCCTTGATGCCGAGCCGGGCCAGGCCGGAGGCGATGTCGGAGGTCACCTGGTGGGCGAGGACGGCGCCGAGCGCGGCCACGCCGATCGCACCGCCCATGCTCCGGAAGAATGCCACGCCCGCGCTGGCCGCGCCCATCTCCCTGATGGAGATGGTGTTCTGCACCGCGAGGACGAGGTTCTGCATCACCATGCCGACGCCGAGACCGAGGAGCAGCAGCGAGACGCTGATCCGGGTGAAGCTGGTGTGGTAGTCGATCGTGCCCATCGCCACCGATCCGGCGATCAGGAGTACGCCACCGAGCACCATCCAGCGCTTCCACCGGCCGGTGCGGGTGATGATCTGCCCGATCACGGTGCCGGCGACGAGGCTGCCGACCGCCATCGGGATGCTGATCAGACCGGCGACCGTGGGCGACTTGCCCCGGGCGATCTGCATGTACTGGCTGAGGAACACCGACGTGCCGAACATCGTCACGCCGACCGCGACGCTGGCGATGACGGCGAACACGAAGGTGCGGTTGCGGAAGAGCCACAGCGGCAGGATGGGTTCCTTCGCCCGGTGCTCGGCCACGATGGCGAGGATCAGCACCACGACGGCCCCGCCCACCATGACCGCGGTGGTCGTGGAGGCCCAGTCGAACTGGTTGCCGGCCAGCGTGACCCAGATCAGCAGAGTCGCCACGCCGGCGCTGAGCAGGACCGCGCCCACGTAGTCGATGCTCACCTCGCGACGGATGCGCGGCAGGTGCAGGGTCTTCTGCAGTACGGCAAGGGCGATCACGGCGAACGGCACACCCACGTAGAACGTCGAACGCCAGCCCAGCGGGGAGTCGGTGAGGACACCGCCGATGAGCGGTCCGGCGACCGTGCCAACCGCCATCGTCGCGCCGAGGAAGCCCATGTAGCGGCCGCGGTCGCGGGGGCTGATGATGTCGGCCAGGATGACCTGCGACAGCGCGGTGAGGCCACCGGCGCCCAGGCCCTGCAGGACCCGCAGGCCGATCAGCTCGCCGACGTTCTGCGACAGGCCGGCCAGCGCGGAGCCGACGACGAACACGACCAGCGCGATCTGCACCAGAAGCTTGCGGCTGAACAGGTCGGCGAGCTTGCCCCAGATCGGCGTACTGATCGTCATCGACAGCAGGGACGCGGTGACGACCCAGGTGAACGCGGACTGGCTGCCGCCGAGCTCGCTGACGATGCGCGGCAGTGCCGTGGAGACCACGGTGGAGGACAGGATCGTGACGAGCATGCCGAGGAGGAGGCCGGACAGCGCCTCCAGGACCTGCCGGTGCGTCATCCCCTCGGACGCGGGAGCTGCGGGAGCAGCTGCCGGAGCGGTCTGGGTCGTCATGAGAGTGCGTCAACTCCTGTGCGGTGCTGCTGGTGGTTCGGGTGGTCGGGCTCGGCGCGGACCGCGGTGTCGGCGCCGGGTGAGGGCTCGAGCCGGCTCAGGCCGAGGTCGGCTCGCAACCTGCGCAGCTGCGCGGTCAGGGTGGCGACGTCCCCGCCCTGCCACTCGTGCAGTGCGGACTCGAAGTGGTCGACCACGTCCGCGCGAACGGACGCCAGCTCCTGCCGTCCCGCCTCGGTGACGAACACCAGGTGCGCTCTGCCGTCGGCGGGATCCGCCCGGCGGCCCACGTATCCGTGCGCCTCCAACTGGGCGAGCTGCCTGCTGGCGACCGACACGTCGACCATCAGCGCCTCGGCGAGGTGGCTCACCCTCGCGTCACCGGACGTCGCCAGCGTGGCCAGCACGCTGAGCGCGCCGAAGTGACAGCGCTTGCTCGCCGCCAGCCGGGAGATGTCCTTGCGGATGAGTATCACGTCGTGAATCGCTCGGATGAGTTCCTCGAGCTGGGTGCGGGTCACATCCATGTTCACCCCCATCGTTGCCCCGGGCAACTATATGCCCATTAGCTGCCCTAAGCAACCATCTTGGTGGACGCGTTGTTCCGGTCCGGCGACGGACGGCACGGGTGGCTACCGGTCCGCGCGCCGGAGTCGTAGGGTCCTTGTTCGTGACGACCGACCAGGGCGCGCCGCACGAGCCGGTGGATCTGTCCGGACTGCCCCGGGCCCTCTTCGCCTTCCCCGGACCGCTGCGTGACCGGCTGGTCGCGGCGATCCTGGACGGCGCGAAGACCACGACCACCAGCCTGCTGACGGAGTACGAACGCGCCCGCGAGCCGCTGCCGGCCGTCGGCGACCGGTCGGTCGTGATCGACTCCGCGGACCGCCCGGTGGCGGTGATCGAGACGACCGACGTCCAGGTGGTTCCGCTGGAGGACGTGGACGAGGAGCACGCCGCCGACGAGGGCGAGGGGCACACCACCGTCGAGGCCTGGCGGGCCGACCACGAGGACTTCTGGCACAGCGAGCAGGCTCGCGAGGCACTCGGCGACCCGGACTTCACCGTGAGCGACTCCACCCCCGTGGTGCTCGAACGGTTCGAGGTGGCCGCCGACCTGCGGTCGCGGTGACGGCAGCGGACAGACGCGCGGGATCCGCCCGGCCATCCCTCGGAGGCGCCCTGTCGACGCGGTGGGTCAACGTGGTGGGTCAACGCGGTGTCAACGCGGCGTTGCGCGCTGTCAGCTCGCGGCTTACTCGAGCCGCAAGCCCCGCTTGCGGCTCAGACCTGTTGGTCGTTGAACCGGTGCAGCAGCCGGCCGAGTGTCCCCAGGTCCTCGCGCGGCCAGGAGTCCAGGGATGCGCGCAACCGGGCCCTGCGGGCCTCCTGGGCCTCGACCAGCCGCGCCGAGCCCTCGTCGGTGAGCCGTAACGTCACCGCGCGACGGTCGTCGGGATCCTCGACGCGTTCCACGAAACCGAGGCGTTCCAGCAACCCGACCTGGCGGCTGATGGTGGGCTTGCCCACCCCGAAGAACGCGGCGATGTCGGTCATGCGGGCGCCGCCGGTCTGCTGGAGGTTGAACAGGATGCCGTACGCCGCGGCGCCGAGGTCGGGATGCAGCTCACGGGCGATGGTCCCCGAGGTCGACCGGGCGCGGCGCAACAACACCGCGAGCTCGCGTTCGACCGCCTCGACCGGATCACCTGGATCGATTGGATCGACCGGATCGTCGGACCCCACCCATGACCTCCCGCACGCACGCGACGACACGCCCACCCGAGCGCGGGACGTAGTGGCGACCACCGTAGACGGGCGGATGCGAAAACGCTCAGCGGAAGTGCTGCGGGCAGTAGAACGAGTCGGAGTCGTGATCCCAGACCCAGCCCTTGTGGTCGGTGAGATACATCCGCACCTGGCGGGGAGACCCGACCCACAACCCGTGGTCGTCCGGCCGGAACACCATGCTGGTCTGGCACTCGTCGCAGGACACCATGGTGTGGTAGCCAGCCTGTTCGTCGCCACGAATTCGAATCATCGCCGGACGATACTACTCATACCCTGCCGAATCGGAACCCCGGCCACCGCTTTGGTCTGGCCGAGCCACGTCCGCCACTGTCGGCGCGATGTTCGGGGCGGCTCCGCGAGCGGTCAGCGGTAGCGCCCCGCCTGCATCTCGAACATCGCGGCGTACCTCCCGTCGAGCGCCAGCAGGTCGGTGTGACTGCCCGCCTCCACCACGACACCGTTCTCGAGGACGAGGATCTGGTCGGCCATCCGGACCGTGGAGAAGCGGTGGCTGACGAGCACTCCGGTCCGCCCGGCAAGCAGCGTACGGAAGGTGTCGAACAACCGGCGCTCGGCGTCCACGTCGAGTGCGGCAGTCGGCTCGTCCAGCACCACCAGGGCCGCGTCCCGCAGCAGACCGCGTGCGGTGGCGAGCTTCTGCCACTGCCCGCCGGACAGGTCGACGCCACCGTCGAACGTCCGGATGAGCGGGGTGTCGTAGTCGTCGGGCAGGGTGGCGACCACGGAGTCCGCACCGGCCGCCCGCGCCGCCGCGCGGATCTGCTCGGGCGTGGCCGTCGCGTCGCCGGCCCCGACCGCGATGTTCTCACCGGCGGTGAGCGCGAAGCGGGCGAAGTCCTGGAAGACACCGCCGGTCGAGGCGCGCAGGGACGCGAGGTCGTACGCGGACAGCGGGCGCCCGTCGAGCCGGAGGTACCCGGCGGTGGGGTCGTACATCGTGGTGAGCAACTTGACCAGGGTGCTCTTGCCCGCCCCGTTGTCGCCCACCACCGCGGTGACCGTGCCGGCGGGCAAGGCGGCGTTGACACCGCGCAGGATCGGCTCGCTTCCGGCGGATGCGTTCGGATACGTGAACGCGACGTCGGTGAAGTCCACACCCTCGTGGTGCCGGGCCGGCGCGGGCAGACCGGCGGCGGCCGGCGGCAGCGCGATGCCCGGCGCGGCGGCGTCGGTGAACGCGAACAACTGCCGCAGGTACAGGCCCAGCTCGAACACCATGCCGGGTGACATCGACAGGCCGAACAGCCCCGCCTCCAACTGCACCACCGCGTTGACGTACAGCGCGACGTCGCCGACGGCGAGCCGGCCCGCACCGGCCTGGTGCGCGACGTACCAGAACCCGCCGGCCAGGGCGAGCGCGTGCAGGAGGCCGAACCCCGCCGACACGGCGAGGTGACGTAGCCGCAACCGGCGCACCTCGCCGTACGCCGCCCTGAAGAGCCGCTGGTAGCGACGCAGGAACCACTCGCCCAGCCCGAACACCCTTACCTCCTTGGCGCCGTCGGCGGAGGTGGTGAGGCGTACGCAGTAGTCCATCTCCCGCGCCGGGCGGGACTGGTCGGCCATCGTCTGCCACTGCTGCCAGCTCATCCTCCGGTACGCCACCAGGTGGGGTACGACCGACACCGCCAGCGCAACGGCGACCCACGGGGACAGTCCGGCGACGAGCAGCAGCAGGCCGAGCACCGTCACACCCTGGCCGGCGGTCTGCTGGGTGAGGATCCCGAACCGGGACACCCACGAGGCCGAGGAGGTGGCCCGCTGCGCCTCGTCGTGGAAGGCCGGTCGTTCGATCCTGGTGAGGTCGACCAGCCGGCCGCCCGCGTCCAGGACGTGCCGGTCGACAGCACCGAGCGCGTGCGCGTCCAGGGAGGAGTCGAGGGACTGGCGTACCGGCACGAGCAGCGCGGGCAACACCAGCGTCAGCGCGTAACCGGCGGCCAGCAGGGTGATCGTGGCCGGTCCGCCGCCCTGGCCCAGTCCGTCGACGACCTCGCCGAGCAGCCACGGCTGCAGTACGGGCAGCAGGCTGGTCGTGGCGAGAAGGGCGAGGGTGCCGGCGGCCAGGCCGGGCCGGTGGGCGTAGGCCAGGCGCGCGCCCCGTGCGTACAGCACGGCGGTCGACCGCACGCGCCCCGCGAGTCCCCGCACGGCGCTCACCGCCGTTCCCCGCTCGGGACTTCTAAGTCCTCGAAGTCGTCGAGGTACTGCGCCGCCTGGGTACGGTACATCCGCGCGTACTCCCCTTCCGCCGCCATCAGCTCCGCGTGGGTTCCGTCCTCGATCACCCGCCCGGCCGCCAGCACCACGATCCGGTCGGCCATCCGCACGGTGGAGAACCGGTGGCTCACCAGTACCGCGGTCCGCCCTTTCGTCAGCTGGGCAAAGCGTTCGAAGATGCCGTACTCGGTCCGGGTGTCCAGGGACGCGGTCGGCTCGTCCAGTACGAGCACCTGGCAGTCGCGGGCGAACGCCCGTGCCAGGGCGAGCTTCTGCCACTCCCCGCCGGACAGCTCACGGCCGCCGAACCGCACACCCACCTCGGTGTCGAGCCCGTCCGGCAACCGCTCCAGCAGGTCCGCGGCACCCGCGCGTTCGGCGGCGGCCAGCAGGCGTGCGCGGTCCCCGCCCTGGTCCAGTGCCGCCAGGTCACCGAAGCCGATGTTGTCCGCGGCGGTGAACTCGTAGCGTACGAAGTCCTGGAACAGCACGCCCAGCTCACGGCGCAGATCGGCCAGGTCGTAGTCGCGCAGGTCGCGCCCGTCCAGCAGGATCCGCCCGGCGGTCGGGTCGTACAGGCGCAACAACAGCTTGACGATGGTCGTCTTGCCGGATCCGTTCGGCCCGACCAGTGCGCAACTCTCCCCCGGCGCCAGGTGCAGCGAAAGACCTGCCAGCACGGGCTCGTCGCGGCCCGGGTATCCGAAATGCACGTCCTCGAAGACGATCCCGGTCCGGATCGGCCGTGGCGCCGGCAACGGATCGGGTGCCTCCGGCAGGTCCGGCGGCGCGTTCAGCACCCGGTCCAGGCTGGGCAGGAACGCGAACACCATGGGCAGGAAGCCGAGGTAGAAACCCAGCGAGGTGACCGTGGACAGCACGGCGGCGGACGTGCCGCCGTAGAGAACGAGGTCGCCGACACTTCCCCGGCCGGTGGCGACCTGCCAGGTGGCGTAGCCGAACACCGCCCCGACGGCGGTGCCGGCGAGCCCCGCGCTCAGGCACATCGGCGGGGTGAGCCGCCACCGCAGCCGGTCGAGGTCGCCGACCGAGCCGGCGAACGCCTCGTCGTAACGACGCCGGAAGTACCCGCCCAGTCCGAACAACCGGACGTCGCCGGCCTCGGCCGTGCTCACCATGACATCCCTGCTGTACCTGAGCGTTCGCGCCTGGGGCGTGAGCGCGTACAGCCTGCTGCCGGTGGTGTTCTGGAAGTCGAACTGCCGTGCCAGCAGGGGTACGCACGCCGCGACCAGCGCGACCGGAACGAGGACGTGCAGCCGGACCAGGGGTACGCACAACGCCACCAGCGTGGCGACCGTCGTCACCGCGCGGGTGCCGTAGGCCATCACCTCCAGACCGGACCGGGCCGCTTGGCTGCTCACGCGTTCCAGGTCGTCGGCGAAGTCCGGATCCTCGAACCTCGCCAGGCCCTGCCAGCGGTTCGCGGCCCGGACGAGTTCGCCGGTGACGAAGCCGACCAGCCGGTCACCGACCAGGCTCTGGCACGTACGTGAGAACGGTTCCAGCAGCGTGCCGAGCGCCAGCGTCGCCGCCATCGCGGCGATCCAGCCCGCCAACGGCACGGCACTCCCGGGCCCTCCGAGGTGCGCCGCGGGCGTGGTCCGCGCGACGGCGTTGACGACCTCGCGGGCGAGCAGCAGTTGCACCGGCGTCGACGCGGCCTGGGCGCACAACAGCAGCACCGTGCCGAGGAGCGCTTTCGGGCTTGCCCGCCAGGCCAGAGCGGTCGCCAGCCGGCCGAGCCGGAGAATGTCCACGAGCCGCCCGCGGATGCCGCCGGCGCCGGTGGTCGAGGTGGTCGAGGTGGTGGACGTGGTCGACTTGGTAGAGGTGGTTCCTGGCTTACGGTCAGCGCCCATGAGCCCCCTGTCGTCGCAAACCGGGCCAGTATGTGCCGGGTTTGCGGCGAACGGAACGCTTCGGCGGCGCATCCGGCCGATGGTGGGCGAGTGTGCGCCGACCTGTTCCGGAAGGCCGGCGGCGTGTGCCATGCTTGACCAACGATGGGACGCAGAAAGACCTACCTTCTCCTGATGGGCAGCTGCGTCGGTCTGTTCGTTCTCGCCTGGACGGTCGTCCGGCACTTCTCGCTCACGGCGGCCGTGGTGATGTCCGTGGTGGCCGCGCTGATGCCGCCGCTGGCCGCGATCATCGCCAACTCCCGCCGCGAGCCGTAACCGGCGGACCCGGCCGGCTCCTCCTCGCCGACGACGCGCCCGCTCCGACGACGGGCGCGCGCCACCGCTCGTTCAGCAGCCGACGTTCCAGACCTCGCCGGCGCGAAGAACCCCCTTGTGGGGTTGGTACGTACGACCGGCGACCTCCAGCGCCTTCAGCGGCAGTTCGCCTCCCACCACCCGGAGCAGGCCCGGTCCGTCGCCGGTGCTCGGCTCCCAGGTGCCGAACGCCGAACCTGTCGACCAGAACGCAGGTCCGGACGCGCGTCGCTCGCCCACTGTCAGGACCTGGTTGACACCGGAGTAACCGATGGCGTTCCAGGTCGCGAACGCCGACCACCCGGCCATCGCCCGCGCGTAGTGGTGCCCGCACTCGGCCTCGTCGAACGGGTTGCGCCTGCGTCCGTCATACCGCGCCCGGATCGCGTCCACGATCTCCAGGGCCCGCTCGGTTTCACCGACCTGCAGGAGCCCGGTGGCCGCGGTGTACTCGAAGCCCGTCATCACCTCGCCGAAGTACGGGAAGGGCCGCGCCGGACGCCGGTCGTCGTCGTAGGTGCACATCAGCACGGCCGCCTCGTCCCCGAGGACGAAGCTGCGCATCGGGTTGAAGTGGTGCGCGAACCCGCGGCGGAAGTTGCGCCTGTGCACGGCGAGCAGCGCGGACCGGACGTGGTCGTCGTCGAGGAGCGCGCCGAGGCCGGTCAGCGTCGCGGCGTACTGGCCCACCAGCTGGTCGACCAGGCACCCGTCGGCCAGCTGCAAGTCCGGGTTGACAGTGTTCGCGGACCCCATGCTGCGGTGCCGCAGGCCCTCGGCGATCTGGTCCGGGTCGGCGACCGGGCGCACCTCGTGCCGGTAGTAGTCGCCGTTGAAGAGGTGCTCGTCCAGCCAGGCCGACCCGCTCGTGAACAACGCGTGGCAGCGGTCGGCGAAGTCCGGCTCCCCGACGGCCCGGGCCAGCTCCTCCGCCGCCCGCAGCGCCGCGAGGTACCACGACCCCATCTGCGGATTGGGCCCGTAGTACTCCACGTCCATCGTGTTGTGCTGGACGCCTTCCATCACGCCGTCCTGGTCGGCATCCCAACCGCCGGGTATCCAGCAGAACTCCAGGCTGCGCCGTGCCGCCGGCCACAGCGTACGCAGCAGGTCGTGATCCCCGCTGAGCTTCCAGTCCAGGTAGAGGTGCACCAGGCACGCCGTCTGACCGTCCGCCGCAGCGAGCCCCCAGACCCGCGAGGCCTCCACCGGAAGGCCGGCGCGGAAGCTCATCAGGCCCGACTCGTCGGTGCAACGGGCGTACTGCGTGGTCCGGAACGACCGCGCGACCGGCGCGAACAGCAACGACGTGGCGAACTCGTACCCCCACACGTGCGTGCACGTGCCGTGGCAGCTGCCTACCCGGTCACCGACTCCCTCCCAGCCGTAGTAGTCGCCGGCGGCGGACTGGAACACGGTCGGGCTGCGCAACGTGCTGAGGTTGAACAGCGCCGCCTCCCGCAGCGCGACCGGCGCGTCGGTGCCGACCACCGCGTGCACCGCGTCGATGGTCACGCGCTCGAGTTCGGACAGCCGCTCGGCCACCATGAGGGCGGTCGCCCAGGAGTCCGGGTGGGCGAGGGAGTAGGCATTGCCGATCACGGCGTCGCCGTACTCGCCCAGGTGTGTTCCGGAACCGCTCCAGGCGCGACGGTTCGGGAAGTTCCAGGTGAGCAGGTACGTGACGTCGGTCGTCTCCCCCGCGGGGACGTCCACCATCGCGGCCAGCGAGGCCACCGGACGCTCGGTCCGCGACTCCCGTTCCTCCAGCACGCCGTCGTCGGTGAGGTCGTCCCAGAAGTCCAGCAGCGAGCCACCCCAGGACAGGTCCGCCCACCGCGTGCGGTGGCTGACGTGCGCGCCGGCGGGTGCGGCCATCGCCATGGTCAGCTCACCTGCCGCCTCGGCGTCGGCAGGCAGACCCGGCGCGGACATCGTGAGACCGTGAAGCGATCCGGACGAACGCCAGGAGTTCTGGTTGTGCCCGGTCTCGTCCGAGGTGCCGTTGGCTCCGACGAGATTGCTCATCGACATGGCGATCGTGGTGCGCACCGGCTCGTCACCGCGGTTGTGGATCCGGTAGCGCAGCACCGCGACCGGAAGGCTGCTGGTCGCGGTGTCGCCGAACACCAGCGGGTTGAAGCCCTGCACCGTGACCTCGAGCGGGAACGCGTCGTCGCGCAGCCGCACCTGGCCGAACGGATAGGCCGCGTCGAACCCGCACTCGGCGAAGCGAGGCAGACCGTGGTTGGGCGCCGGCGAGCCGAACGCGCCCTCGTACTCCTCGACCGGCAGCGGCCCCTCGGCCACCAGCGTTCGCGCGGAACCGTCTCCGGTGGCAGCTCGGACGGCGACGAACATCACGTCCGGCCGGAACCCCTTGGCGGGACGGTTGCCGAGCTCGAAGGCGCGCAGGTCTCCCCGGCCGCCGAGGCTGATCGTTCCGGTGCCGATGCCACCGAGCGGCAGCGCGATCCGGTCCAGGTGAGCGGCGTCGTAGGAGCGGAGCACCGGCCAGTCGTCGGCAGCAGTCATCGTCGTCTCGTCTCAGGGGCTCGGGAACGAGGGGCATCGGGCAGGCGGCCGAGGCGTGCCCGGCCATGGTCGAGGGTGGCGGTGGCGGCCGCCGCCCACAGCAGCGCGAGCGGGCCGAGGCCGACGAAGCCGAGCGCCAGGCTCACCGACGGCAGGACCGAGCCGAACAGGCCCACCGCGCACAGCGTGCCGAGCACCGGCACCGGACGCCGGGTGACCGCGTAGAGGCCGACCAGCCAGGCCTCCCGGGCCGAACAGGTCGCAGGTGGCCGATCGGCGTACAGCCGGTACGGCAGGGCGACGATCGTGATCGTCGTCGCGATCACCGTCACCGCGGCGCAGGCGGCCGCCGACCCGACTGCCCAGTCCTGTCCGTGGACGGTCCAGGTCCGCACGGCCACCGCGGTCAGTACGGCGGCCGCGACCGGCGGCGCGACCATCGGCAGCGCCGTTCCCAGGTCCCGGCCGAGCTCCCGCGCCAGCCCGCCGACGCCACGGTGGTCACCGGCCAGCAGCACCATCGCCGTCCGCAGCAGTGGCGCGACGGCGAACAGGAAGGCGGCGCCGAGCAGCGTCGTACCGACGGTCCCGAGCACCGGCGCGAGCATCCGGGCCAGGCCGAGTGGCAGCACCGCCAGGACGGAGCCGGCGAGCAGCACCGGCAGGTTGGGCCACAGCAGCGTGGCGGCCCGGCGGAGCGGGTCCGGATGCGGTCCGGGTGCGTCGTCCAGCGCCGGCAAGCCCCGCGACTCCACGGTCATCCGCGACTCCACGTTCAGCCCCGAATGCCGATCGAGGCGACACTCTCGATGAACGCCCGCTGGAACGCGACGAACACGATCAGCGTCGGCACGACGACCATCGTGATCCCGGCGAAGACCACCCCGGCCGGCCCGCCGCCCTGGCCGGCGGAGAGGGTCACCAGGCCGATCGGCAGCGTCATCTTCTCCGGGGTGGACAAGAAGATGAGCGGGCCGAAGTAGTTGTTCCAGGAGGACTCGAAGCCGAGGATGGCCAGCGCCGAGAGCGCCGGGCCGGCCAGCGGAACCATGATCTGGAACAGGATCCGGAGGTGTCCGGCGCCGTCGATCCGCGCGGCCTCGTCCAGTTCCCGCGGGATGGTGTTGAAGTACTGCCGCAGGAAGAAGATCGCGAAGACGTTGATCAGGGCCGGCAGCCACAGCGCGGCCAGGGTGTCCACCAGCTCCAGCCGGCGCATCAGGATGAAGATCGGGATGATCGTCAGCTGACCCGGCACCATCAGCGCGCTGAGCAGCAACAGGAACACCTGGTTGCGGCCGCGGAACTGGATCCGGGAGAAGGAGTACGCGGCCAGCGAGGCGGTGAACAGCGAACCACCCACGCTGATCACCGCGACGACCAGGCTGTTCAGCGCCATCCGCCCGATCGGCATCAGGCCGGCCATATCGGTGAAGCTCTGCAGGCTGAACGGGACCGGCAGCCACCGCGGCGGCAGCTGGAACGCCTCCACCGGTTCGGTCAGGCTGGTGCTGACCATCCAGACCAGTGGCGCCACCATCAGCACGCCGATCACGAACAGCACCACACTGATCGCCAGCCGGCCGACCCGGACCGGGCGCCGCCGGTAGTCGTGGTGGTGGTGGCGTACCGGTGCGAGGCGTTGCCCGGAAGCGCTCATGCGTTGTGCACCCACTTCCGGGAGCCCCAGAACTGCAGCAGCGTGACCAGCATGATCACCACGAACACGGCCAGCGCGATGGTCGATCCGTAGCCGACCTGGAACGCCTGGAACGTCGTCTGGTAGAGGTACATGACCGCGGAGATGGTGGCGTCGTCGGGCCCGCCGCGGGTGATGATCTGGATCGGGTCGAAGATCTGGAACGCGCCGATGAAGGTGATCACCGAGGCGAAGAACATCGTCGGCGACATCAGCGGCAGCGTGATGTGGAAGAACGTCTGGAACCGGTTCGCCCCGTCGCGGCGGGCCGCCTCGACCATCTGTGACGGCACCGTCTGCAGACCGGCCAGCATGATCAGGAACGTGTAGCCGATGGTGTGCCAGAAGTCGATGCCGATGATCGACGGCAGTGCCCAGGCCGGGTCGGTGAACCAGTCCGGCGGATCGATGCTCACCAGCCTGAGGTAGTAGCCGAAGATGCCGAACGTCGGGTCGAGCACGTACTTCCACAGCAGCGCGACCGCGGCCCACGAGATCAGAAAGGGGAAGAAGACCGCCGTACGGACGAAGTAGGAGAGCACCTTGTTGATGCCGCGGTTGACCGCGATCGCCAGCAGCAGCCCGCCGGCGAGGTGGGTGACCACGGAGGCGAGTGCGAAGACGAACGTGTTGCGCAGCGAGTGCAGCAGCAGGCCGTCGTGGATCAACCGGCCGAAGTTGTCCAGGCCCGCGAACCTGGGCGGGGTCAGCAGGTCGTAGGAGAACAGCGACATCGCGAGCCCGGCCACGAACGGCCCGAGGATGAACAGCGTGAACAGCAGCAGGGACGGGGACAGGAAGAGCCAGCCGGCCAGGGTTTCCGCCCGCCCGGTCCCGGCCGGGCGGCGCGCTCTTCCGGAGTCGCGGCGGTCGCTCACCACGGCACCGGTCGCCAGGGTCATCGCAGCAGGTCCTGCAGTTTCGCGTTGGCCTCGGTCAGCGCCGCCTGCGGCTGTTTGGTGCCGCTGATGCCCTGCAGCCAGGCTTCCTCGATCACCTTCTGGCACTCCGCGCCGCGGTCCGGTCCCGGGATCGGCGTCGCGTCCTTGAGCAGTTCGACCAGCAGCTCGGTGTTCTGTGGCGCGTCTTTGAGGAAGTCCGCACCGGTGGCGTCGGAGATCCGGGCGGGTACGGCGCCGCCGCCTCCGGTGGTGATCGCGTCGCCGAACTCCTCCGAGATCAGGTACTTGATCAGAGTCCAGGCGGCGTCCTTGTTCTTCGACTGCTTGAGGATCGGCCAGGCGTCCCACCCGACCGGGGAGCCTACGCCGGCGTTCTTCGGCCAGCGGACCAGTCGTACCTTGTCGACGAACCTGACCCGGCGCAGGTCGTTGGTCGGCCATCTTCCGCCGCCGAACGTGGCCAGCTTGCCCTTGGCCATCAGGGTCGCCGCCTCGAGGTTGCCACCGGGCTTGGGCGCCAGACCGTCGACCACCAGCGACCGGGCGAACGTCAGCGCCTCGACCGCGGCGGGTGAGTCGTACTGCGCGGTCTTCCAGTCCGCACTGAGCGCCGAGGTGTCGTTGTTGGTCAGCCAGGGCATCACGTCGGTGAAGTAGCCCGAGGCGGCCACGCCGAGGAAGGCACCGGTCTTCGCCTTGATCGCCTTGCCCGCGGTCCGGAACTCCTCCCAGGTCCAGGCCTGCGGGACCTCCAGCCCGGCCCTGGCGAACAGGTCGGTGTTCAGGTACATCGCCATCGTGTTGTAGCCGCCCGGCATGAAGTAGGTCTTACCGTCGGGCGAGGCGTACTCCTTCAGCCACTTCCGCAGGTTGGGTGGCGTGTCGGCGTAGTAGGCGTCCACCGCCGCCCTGTCCTTCTGGATATAGGGATCCAGCGGTTCGAGCAGCCGCTTCGAGGCGAAGATCCGCTGCCCCTCGGTCGCGATCTGCACCACGTCCAGCGACTGGCCGCCGGCCAGCCGGGTGGCTACGGTGTTCGCGAAGCCCGCCCACGAGTCGGCGGCGATGCCCTGGGCCTTCAGGGTGATGTTCGGATACTTCTTGCGAAACGTGGTGAAGAGTTTGTCGTACGCCTTCTGCGCGTTCGCGTCGCCGTAGTAGACGAAGGTGACCGTGCCGGAGGTGGCGCCACCCGGCGAGGCGTCCTCCTCCCCACCGCAGCCGGCCAGGACCGAGCCGAACACCGGGACCAGAGCCGCGCCACCGACACGGCCGAGGAAAACTGCGCCGGGAAGAGCTTGGTCGGCCGGGAGGGGCGGGACGTCGATCCATGACGAGTCTCCTCGTACCGAGTAATCGATTTCTCGGGAGGCTAGGAGTGCCCGATCCGAGCTGTCAACGCCGCGGCCGGGGTCGGCCTCGGTGCGCGAAACCTCGTCGAAAGGCCGACAATGCACGGTGAACGCTGGTGGGCGCAGGAGTCGTCCGGAGTACGCCTGGAGTGGGGACCGACCGGGGCGGAACGCCTGGCGGACGGGCGTCCCGGCTGGCTGGTGGTGGTCGACGTGCTGTCCTTCACCACGGCGGTGGACGTCGCCACCGAACGCGGAACGCGGGTGCTGCCGTACCCGTGGCGCGACGAGACGGCCGTCGCGTTCGCCGCCCGGCACCGGGCCGCACTGGCGGTCGGGCGCCGGGAGGTCACCGCCTCCACGCCGTGGTCGCTGTCGCCCGCGGCGCTGCGGGACGCGCCGCTCGTACCCCGGCTCGTGCTCCCCTCCCCCAACGGCTCCACCATCGCCGCCGCCGCGACCGGCCGCGGTACGCGCGTGGTCGCGGCCTGCCTGCGCAACGCGGGTGCCGTCGCGCGGTGGCTGGCCGGCCAGGGTGCGGGCACCCCGGACCAGCCGGTGCTGTTGGTGCCGGCCGGTGAACGCTGGCCGGACACGAGCCTGCGTCCCGCCCTGGAGGACCTGCTCGGAGCCGGCGCGGTCGCCGCGGCCCTGGCCGACCTCGGCGCCGGTCCGCTGTCACCAGAGGCGAACGCCGCAAGGGCGGGTTACCGGGCCATGGATCCAGTCGCCGCGCTTCTGGACTGCTCCTCCGGGCGGGAGCTACGTGCCGGGGGGTTCGCCAAGGATGTGGCCGTCGCCGCCGAGATCGACGCGAGTACGAGCGTTCCGGTGCTGGCCGACGGCGCCTTCGCCGACGCCGCGGCCGACCCCGGCAGCTGAACCTCAGCTGGTGAGCCGGTCGATCGCCTTCAGGATCCGCTTGTCCGAGATCGGGCCGGGGGTGCCCAGGACCTGAGCGAAGTAGCTGACCCGGAGCTCTTCGATCATCCAGCGGATCTCCCGCAGGCCTTCCTCCGCCTGCGCACTGAGCGAGCCGGACACCCGGGCGTCGCGGGAGAGCCGTTCGCGGGCCTGGTCGTAGGCCTCCTGGACCTGCCGCACCGAGCGCATCCGCTCGGCGTCGCGGTGGGGCTCGGCGGCCACCTTGTCCAGCCTGCGGTCGATCGCCCGCAGGTAGCGCACCAGGTCGGTCAGCCGGCGCCAGCCGGTCTCGGTGACGAAACCCGGATACACCAGCCCTGCCAACTGCGCCTTGACATCGGTCAGGGCCGGCAGCAGCACGGGGTTGGACGTACGCCGAAGGCGGGTGTCGAGTTCGTGCGCGACGGACAGCACCTCGGCCGCCCTGGTGACGGTGTCGGCCACCGTGTCGTGCAGGTCGGCGCGTACGGCATCGCGCAGCCGGTCGAAGCCCGCGCGATCGCGCACCGGGCCGCCGTTGTCGGCCATCAGCTTGTCCACCGCACAGGCCAGGCAGTCGTCGAACAGCGCGGCGGCGCTGCCGTGCGGACTGTGGCTCAGGGCGAGTTTCGTCTGGTAGGACTGGCGATCCAGGACGTACTTCACCGGGGACGGCAGGTTGAGCAACAGCAGCCGGCGGGTGCCCGCCCACATCGCCCGCCGGGCGTCCGCCTCGGACTCGAACAACCTGATCGCGGCGGAGTCGCCGGCGTCGGCCAGGGCGGGATAGGCCCGCACGGACAGGCCGGCCCGCTGCTCGGCGAACTCCGCCGGCACCTGGTCGAAGTCCCAGCTGCGGATGTTCGCGCGTTCGACCCCACCGGCCGCCTTGGCCAGGGTGACCTTCAGCTCACCGCGCAGCTTCTCCTTCAGGGCGGCGAGATCCTTGCCCTCACCGAGGGTGCGTCCCCGGCCGTCGAGCACCCGGAAGGTCGGCCTGAGGTGGTCCGGCACCTTCTGCAGGTCCCACGACTCCCTCGGGAGGAGAATGCCGGTGAACTGCCGCAGCGCCGCCTCCAGGCTGTCAAGGAAGGGTTGACGGTGGGGCTGCATGCGTTCCAGCGCGGCGCGGGCGAAGTCCGGTGCGGGTACGAGCGTGCGGCGCAACGGCTTGGGCAGCGTGCGGATCAGTGCGGTGACGAGCTCTCGGCGCAGGCCGGGAATCTGCCAGTCGAAGGTGTCCGAACGCAGCTGGTTCAGGATCGGCAGCGGGATGTGCACCGTGACGCCGTCGGCGTCGGCGCCGGGTTCGAACTGGTAGGTGAGCCGCAGCTTCGCACCCGGCACCTCCCAGACATCCGGATAGTCGGCCTCGTCGACCTGCTCGGCCGACTCGTTCACCAGCATGTCGAGGGAGAAGGTGAGCAGGTCCGGCTCGCGCCGGCGGGTCTTCTTCCACCAGGAGTCGAAGTGCGCCCCCGACACCACATCCCTGCCGACGCGTTCGTCGTAGAAGTCGAACAACGCGTCGTCGTCGACGAGGATGTCGCGCCGCCGGGCACGGTCCTCGAGGTCCTCGACCTCGTCCAGCAACGCGCGGTTGGCGTGGAAGAACTCGTGCCGGGTCTCCCAGTCGCCTTCCACAAGGCCATGCCGGATGAAGAGCTCGCGGGACAGCTCGGCGTCGATCCGGCCGTAGTTGACCACCCGCTGCGCCACCAGCGGCACGCCGTACAACGTCACGCGCTCGTACGCCAGCACCGCGGCCTGCTTCTTGGACCAGTGCGGCTCGCTGTAGTTGCGCTTGACCAGGTGACCGGCCAGGGCCTCCACCCAGGCGGGATCGATCCGGGCCACGATCCGCGCCCACAGGCGGGAGGTCTCCACCAGCTCGGCCGCCATCACCCACTGGGGTGGGTTCTTGAACAGCGCCGAGCCGGGGAAGACCGCGAAGCGCGCGCCCCGGGCGCCGAGGAAGTCGTTGGCCGAGCGCCGGCCCGCGCCCCGGGCGCTCTCCTCCGACTTCTTCTTCTCGCTGTCCTTCAGGCCGATGTGGGACAGCAGCCCGGCCAGCAGGGACTGGTGGATGCGGTCGGAGTCGAGGTTCTCGTTCCGCTTGCCGACTGCCATGCCGAGCGACTTCGCCACCTGACGCAGCTGGCTCTCGATGTCCTGCCACTCCCGCACCCGCAGGTAGTTGAGGAACTCGTTGCGGCACAGCCGGCGGAACTGGTTGGACGACAGGGCGTGCTGCTGCTCGCGCAGGTAGTCCCAGAGGTTGAGGTAGGTGAGGAAGTCGGAGGTCTTGTCCACGAACCGCGCGTGCTGCTGGGTCGCCGCCTCCTCCTTGCCCGTCGGGCGTTCGCGCGGGTCCTGGATGGACAGCGCCGCGGCGATCACCATCACCTCGCGCAGGCAGCCGTTGCGCTCGGCCTCGACCACCATCCGCGCCAGCCGCGGGTCGACCGGCAGCTGCGAGAGCGTACGCCCGACCGGGGTCAGCCGGTTGCCACCGTCGCGGTCACCGCGGCCCCGGGATTTCCGGCCGGCCCGACCACCCTTGCCCGGCCGCTCGTCGTCGGCCGGCTCGACATCCCAGCCCTGCTTGACGTCTGCGTCCGTGGCACCCGCCGCCGCCTCGGCCGGAGCGGTCGCGAGCGCACCGAGCTCCTCCAGCAACTGCACGCCGGCCTTCACGTTGCGGCTGTCCGGCGGGTCGATGAACGGGAACGCCGCCAGGTCGCCCAGCCCCGCCGCCGTCATCGCCAGGATGACCGACGCGAGGTTGGTCCGCAGGATCTCCGGGTCGGTGAACTCCGGCCGGGCGAGGAAGTCGTCCTCGGCGTACAGGCGGATGCAGATGCCGTCCGACGTACGACCGCAACGTCCCTTGCGCTGGTTGGCCGAGGCCTGGGAGATCGCCTCGATCGGCAGCCGCTGCACCTTCAGCCGCTGGCTGTAGCGGGAGATGCGGGCGGTGCCGGGATCGATGACGTACCTGATCCCCGGCACGGTGAGCGAGGTCTCCGCGACGTTGGTGGCGAGGACGATCCGCCGCCCGCTGTGCCGCTGGAAGACCCGGTGCTGCTCGGCCGCCGACAGCCGGGCGTACAGCGGCGCGATCTCGGTCCGCGGGAGGTTCTGCTTCTCCAGCGCGTCGGCGGTGTCCCGGATCTCGCGCTCGCCACTGAGGAACACCAGGATGTCGCCGTCGCCCTCCAGGGACAGCTCGTCGACCGCGTCCAGGATCGCCTGGGTCTGGTCCCGGTCGCGGTCCTCGGCGTCCTCGACGATCGGGCGGTAACGCACTTCCACCGGATAGGTCCGGCCGGACACCTCCACGATCGGCGCGTCGCCGAAGTGCCGGGAGAAGCGCTCGGGGTCGATCGTCGCCGAGGTGATGATCACCTTCAGGTCGGGCCGGCGCGGCAGCAGCTGTTTGACGTAGCCGAGGATGAAGTCGATGTTGAGGCTGCGTTCGTGTGCCTCGTCGATGATGAGGGTGTCGTACTGCCGCAGCATCCGGTCGGACTGGATCTCGGCCAGCAGGATGCCGTCGGTCATCACCTTGACCAGGGTGTTGTCGCCCACCTTGTCGGTGAACCGCACCTTCCAGCCGACCGCCTCACCCAGCGGGGTGTCCAGCTCCTCGGCGATCCGCTCGGCCACCGTCCTGGCCGCCAGCCGCCGGGGCTGGGTGTGGCCGACCAGTCCGCTCACCCCGCGGCCGAGCTCGAGGCACATCTTGGGCAGCTGGGTCGTCTTGCCCGAACCGGTCTCGCCGGCCACGATCACCACCTGGTGGTCGCGGATGGCGGCGAGGATGTCGTCCCGGCGCTGGCTGACCGGCAGCTCCTCGGGGTAGCTGACGGCCGGTACGCCGGCCCGTCGCGCGGCCAGGCGCTGCTCGGCGGCGTCGATGTCGGCGGCGATCCGGTCCAGGACCTCGCCGGAAACCTGCTGGTCACCGCGGCCGCGGCGGTTGCGTACGCCGTCGATGCGGCGCTGCAGCCGGCGCCGGTCGTGGTGCGTCAACTCCGGGAGGCGGGCCTGCAGCTGGGCAAGTGATGATCGCGACGGCGTGTCCATACGGAGGTCAAGGATAGGCAACGCCGCCAACTACGACACCTCGTTATCCCCCCGGTCCCCCAGCCGAGCCCGCGCGGGCCCCGGACGGGGCTCGCTCGGCGCCCCGGCGAGATCATCAGTACGCTCGGCCGCCATGACCTCCTCCCCTCCCCGGGCCAGGCCCCCACACGTCGCCGACGAGCGCACCCAGCTGATGGGCTGGTACGACCTCCAGCGGGCGATCGTCCACTACAAGTGCGAGGGCCTGGGGCACGACGACCTGCACCGGTCGGTACTGCCGGACTCGCCCCTGATGACGGTGGCGGGCATCCTCTCCCACCTGCGCTGGGCCGAGCGGCGGTGGTTCGAGGTGGTCTTCGCCGGTGGACCGGCCGACCCCGGCGCGCCGCAGTTCGTCGACGACCCCGAGGAGGCGATGATCGTCGACCGGGCCGTGCCGCTGGACCAGCTGCTGGCGGAGTACGACCGGCAGTGCGCGGCGTCGAACGAGATCATCGCCGCGCACGCCCTCGACGACGTGGGCAGCCACCCCGACTTCGACGCCGCCCGGGCCACCTTGCGGTGGGTTGTGCTCCACATGCTCGAGGAGACCGCCCGCCACGCCGGTCACCTGGACACCATCCGCGAACTGCTGGACGGCGAGAAGGGCTACTACTGACCCTTCGCGGTCGGATCTGGAGGCGCAGTCGCTACAGGCAGAGACAGAACGGGTGGCCGTCCGGGTCCAGCAGCACGCGGTGCGTCTGCGACGGCTGGAAGTCGGCGAGCGTCGCACCGCACTCGACCGCCCACGCGACCGCGCTGTCCAGGTCGTCCACTCCCACGTCCAGATGCTGGGAGGCGACCTGTCCATCCTCGACGCTCGGCCAGGCCGGCCGACGATAGTGCGGGTCGTACTCGAAGTTCAGCGCCGGTTCGTTCACTCCCTCAGGTGAGCACACCAGTGCGTACCCGCCGTCCGGCGGATCTCCCGGCTTCGGCGGCTCCTCCCGGACGTAGGGCCACCCGAGCAGCGCGGAGTAGAACCGGGCCAGGATTCGCGGCCTGGCCGCGGCGATCGTGAGCGCACCCAGCTGCATACGCGCCGGCCTGCCCATCGGACCTCCCCGAGGTGTTTCCCGAGTGCTTCGAAGAGGTCCGACCATCCCGCAGGTACGTCCGCGGGCGCAAGGCAGGAGCCGGATCACACCTCCCGCAGGTAGCGCGCCCAGCGGCTGAGCAGGTAGGCCGCGCCGGTGTTGCGGGCGAGGCCGCGTGGCTGGTCACCGGCCGATCCCTCGAACCGCAGGGTCGACACGATCAGCCGGCCCGCCCCCCAGCGGAGCTCGGCGGCGTAGTCGTGCACCTGCGCCGTACGCGCGTCCACCCGGCGCAGGATCGGGCTCACCTCGGCGCCGGCTGGGATCGATCCCACATTCCAGTCCAGGGCGAGGTCGGTGGCACACCCGGCGAACTGCAGCGACACCGAGCCGTCGTGCGGGAAGTCGCCCCAGGCCGGATGCGGCTCGGGCACCTTCACGCCCTCCCGCCAGAACGGCACGGCGACCGTGCCGAACGGGCCGCCGGACGCGGCGTCGACCAGCAGTACCGCCCGCCCGCCGGAGCGCACGTGGTCGTCGAGTTCACCGCTCCACCGGGTGGCGATCGCCACCGCCGTGGAAGACAGCCCCGTGCCCGCCTCCGGCGCGAGCTTCGCCAGGTCGGCCAACCGGCCGCCCGGGTCGGCCAGCGTGAGTGCGCCGGCGTCGTCGAACGGCCGCGCCGGGAAGAACCACATCGGCCAGGAGTTGGCCGTCTCCTCCGTCGTACCTCTCGGGCCTGTCACACCCGGCGTACCCACCCGGGTTCGGTTGCGCACGACCGCCTGGCGCGGCCGGTCCACCGCCGGCGCGGTGAACTCCGCGACGGCCAGCTCGCCCACGGTGCCGGGCGAGCGAACGCCTGCCGGTGCGTACGTGCCATGTGCGAACGGCTCCTCGCCCTCGAAGCCGACAGACCACTCCCCCGTCACCACACCGGGATCGCGGCCGTGGTGGGCGAGCACGAGGTGCGCCCGGACCAGCGCGCCCTCGAGGTGGCACCACGGGTCGCCATAGGCCGGCCGGTCGCCGCCGGCCAGCCAGGTCCGCCGCCGGTCCCAGCCGAGCCCGACCACGAGGTTGTCGTTGAAGCCGCGGAACTCCTCCGCGTCCACCTTCAGCTCGCCGAGGTCGTCCCACAGCCCGGCGGTGCTGATCGGGGTGTCGCGTTCACCGGTGATGACGTAGCCCGACGTGTCGGCGCGCAGCCGCACCGTCTCCAGGGTCACCTTGCGGTGCAGCAACGCCTGCTTGCGGGAGATCTCCTCGAGCTGGTTTCCCCTGTCCCAGAAGCCGTTCGCGCGCAGTCTGGGCTCGTGCAGGTGGGAGTCGTACTGCCAGCGAGCGCCCTGGGGGTTGACCTCCGGGTCGTCGCTGAGCCACCACGGCCGCGGGCCGGCCGCGTCCAGCCGGCGCAGGTCGCGGAAGGTGTCCAGGTCGCAGAACTCCCCGAACAGCCAGGGCTTCGGCTCCCGGAACCCGGGCGCGAAGTGTTCCAGCGTCTCCCGGAAGTGCTGCAGCTCGCAGTACAGATGGTGGTCGTAGAAGTCGGCGTACTCGGTGAGCAGTCCGCCGTACGCCTCACCGGATCCGCTGTTGTCCCGGACGAGCGCGTCGCCGACCAGGCCCTTCACCTTCGCGTAGAGCGGCCCGAGCACGTCGTCGCCGACCACCGCGCTCAGCTCACAGCCCAGGGTGTAGAGCACGACGGACGGGTGCGTACGCGCCGCCCGGACGAGGCGTTCGGCCTCGGTGTCGAGCTGGCCGCGGAAGTGCTCGGTGGGATGCGGCAGCCACATCGGCAGCTCGACCCAGATCAGCATGCCGAGCTCGTCGGCGAGGTCGAAGTAGTAGTCGGGCGGGAACCACAGGCAGAGCTTGACGCCGTTGAAGCCCAGCCGGCGCAGCTCCAGCAGGTCCGCGCGCACGCGGTCGGGTCCGGGGTTGGCGTACAGGACGTCGGGATTCCAGCCCCAGGACAGGATCATCCGCGGGTACACCGGCGCGTCGTTGAGCAGCAGGCGGGCACCGTCGGCGGCGACCGTCCGCAGCCCGATCCGGACGGTCCGTTCGTCCGACGGCGCGACGTCGATGTCCGAGCCGTCGGCCCCGGCGTCGGCCCTTGCGTTGGTGAGGAGCCGGACGCGCACGGTGTAAAGGTCGGGTTGCTCCGGCGACCACGGCCGGGGGCTCGGCAGCCGCAGGTCGAACCGCGCGGCGGGGTTGCCCTCCCCGTCGCCTGGACTACCAGCCTCGCGGACGTCCTCGGCCACCACGGCACCGTCCGGGTCGGTCACCGTCAAGGCGACCTTGCTTCCGGGCCACTCACCGGACAGCGAGGTCTCCACAGACAGCGCACCGTCGGGCGTTCCCGTCGCGTGCACGTCGCCGAACACCACCGGTCCGGTCACCACGAGGGACGCGTCCTGCCAGATGCCGCCGTGGACATGACCCCAGACGTACGGCAGGAAACCCACCAGCGTCTCCCGGGTGGGATAGCTGCCGGGCACCGGTGGCGCGTCCGGCCCGCCGGTGAGGCTGGCGGGCTTCTCGGCCCGGACCCGCAGCGTGCTCCGCGCGCCAGGTTGCACCGCTGCGGTGACCTCCACGTCGAACGCGTCCCACATGCCGACGTGCTCGCCCACCGGCTGCTCGTCGACGTACACCGTGCAGGCGTAGCTCACCGCGCCGAACCGCAGCCGGAGCCGCTCTCCCGGCCCGAGGTCGGGGACGTCGAAGCTCACGCGGTAGTCGACCGGGCCGGGGTCGTCCTTGGCGATGCCGGTGTCCTCCCAGCATCCCGGCACCTGCACCGGGTGCCAGTCGGCCATGCCGGCCCGGCGTACCTGCCAGCCGTCGCTCAGCCGCTGGTGAGTTCGTGCCAGTCCCATCGAGCCTCCTCGCCCCAGGTGAGCTTCGTCAACCGGTCATTGACACTGACCTCGACGCCGTCCGCCGTGGGCTCCAGCCGAACGTGCACGGGGGTGTCCCGCACGGTCAGCCTGACGCCGTACGTCCGCCCCGGCACGCGCAGGTCGGCCGGGAGGTTGGGACGGATCCGTAAGCCGGCGGCCTCCGGGCGCAGGCCCACGAGCGTGCCCAGCAACAGATGCGTGGTGAACGCGCCCCAGCCGTACCCCTCGCCGCCACAGCGGCCCGACAACGGCCAGTACTCACACGCCACACCCGGCAGGGTGCGGCCCGGCTCATGCCGGCGCGCGTCCCAGAAGCCGTACGCCCGGTCCACCACTCCCCCGGCCACCCGGGCCGCGGTGTCGTACTCGCCCGCCGCCTCGGCCGCGTCCACCGCGGTCCAGGCGAACATCGGCCACACGGTCGTGTCCGGGTCGGCCGCGCGCACCGTCTCGCGCAGGGCCTCGGCCCGGTCGGCGCCGGCCTGGCCGAGGGCCAGCGGCGCCAACAGCATCACGTCGTCGACCTCGGTGGCCCGCCCGGTGCGCGCGTCCACGTCGGCGTACCGCTCACCGGTCCACAGCCGGTCGGTGCGTTCGGCGAACTCGGTGGCCAGACCCTGCCACCGGTGCACGTCCTCGTCCCGGCCGAGCACGCCGGCCAGGTCCGCCATCGTCGCGGCGGCGTCGGCGAACGTCGCCTGCAGGTCGACCGGGCGGACGGACCAGGCGGGATGCCCGCCGCCGAGCGGCTGGTCGCCGAACCGCGGCGAGAGGTCCTGGCCGGACTCCCAGCTGCACGCGTGCACCAGCCAGCCGTCGGCGTCTCGCCGGTGGGCGAGCCACCAGTCCAGGTAGGCCGCCATCGGCGGGTAGATCCGGGCCAGCCAGGCCTCGTCCGGGTGGGCGGCGAACAGGTGGCGGACGACCGGCCACGGGTAACCCCACTGCGGTCCGGTGCCGCACACCGACCCGTCCGCGGACACCATGTTGTACGTGCCGTCCTCCCGCGAGCACGGGACGTTGGCCAGCGGTGCGTCCGCGAACACGCCGAGCAGCAACTCCTGGGCCAGCCTCGGATCGGCGTACGACAACAGCAGCGCGTCGATCGCCGCCTCGCCCAGCACCACTCGCGGCGCCTGGATCTGCATGCCGTCCCACACGTGGTGGTAGATCCCGACCGGAGGTTTCACCATCATCCGCAGGGTTTCCAGGTCGTAGACCAGACCCCGTCGCCAATGCGCCGGCCAGTCACCGGTCAGCCTCGGCGCCCGCGACCAGAACGCGCCGTCGGAGCGGACCCGGGTGCCCCGCACCCGGGCGGCGATGTCCCGCGCGTCGGCCAACCGGTCGGCGGCCTCGTCCGCGGTGCGGCCGCGGGAGAGCAGCACGAGGAGCTCGTGCCGTCCTGCCGCCGGGACAGTGACGACCGCCGACAGCGTGACCTCCTGCCCTGGTTCGCCCAGCACCGTCACCGGCTCCGCAAGCCCACCTTGCGTGCCGTCGGCGGTCCACCGGTCGGCCTCCGCGCTGTCCGCGGTGACTCCGGCGACGAGCTCGGGCAGGCCGGCCGCGGCCCCCAAGCCGTCGCCGTCCGCCGGCACGACCGTCAGCGCGAACGCCTCACCATCCTCGAATCCCTGCAGGACAACGAGATCTCCGTCCCGGCGGCCCACCAGGCCGGACTCGCCCCAGCCGTGGTCGGCGCCGACGAGCCGGGTGTAGTCCACCCGGACGGTCGTGTGCCGTCGCGAGGTCACGTCGACGAACGCCGCCACGACGTCCGAGCCCACGACCACGAACTCGGCCTCGAAGTGGGCCGGCCCACGCTCGGCCACGAACCGCACCAGGTCCTTGGAGTGGTAGGGCGACGCCACGTCGTCGAAGTCGGCCAGGGCCAGCGCGCCGTCCATCCCGACGCGGACGCTGGTGCGGTAGGTCTCCCGCCGGCCGCCGTAGGACGTCGCCAGCGCCGGGAAGTGCCACCCGAAGCCGACGTCGCGTGACCGCAGCACACCCTTCGGGGTCAGCCGTCGGGTGTGCTCGGGCACGTCGAGATAGCCGTACGGCGTGTAGTCGTCGAGCGGGAACGAACCCCGTGTCCCCTGTGTTCCCGGTGTCCCCTGGGTCATCGCGATCTCATCCCTTCACGCCGGACAGTGCGATCCCGGCCACGAAGTAGCGTTGCGCGAACACGTACACGAGCAGCACCGGCAGCAGCACCACGACCGAGGCGGCCATCATCAGCGGCCAGTTCGGCTGCTGGAACGCCGACGAACTCGCGTGGAAGTACGCCAGGCCGAGCTCGAGCGTACGGTGCTCCTCGTCCCGGGACACCAGCAGCGGCCACAACAGGTGACGCTAGACCGCCAGCCGAACGCGCGTCAACGGTTCAACAAGCGGGAAACCTGTTTCTCACATAGTGCGCAACCAGCTGTCCACCCAGTGCCAGCAGGCTATCTCACCCGGTCGTAGGCCTTGCCAGCATGGCGTTCCGGCGTGCATGCTCATGGCGCGACCATCGACTAACCGTTTTCTCACCCGCGCAACCGGAGGAGCCGTGGCCCCGACCATCCGCGACATCGCCCGCGTCGCCGGCGTCTCCGTCGCCACCGCGTCGAAGGGCCTCAACGGCAAGGGCCGGATGCGACCGGAGACCCGGGAACGCATCGTCCAGACGGCCCGCGACCTGGGTTTCCGGCCCAACCGCAACGCCCGGTCGCTCACCAGCGGCCGCACCTACACGGTCGGGTTGCTCACCCGCAACGGCTACGGCCGATTCACCCCCGCGCTCCTCGGCGGGGTCGAGGACGCGCTGTCCGCGGACACCTGCAGCCTGCTGCTGTGCGACGCCCGCCGGGACGCCGTACGCGAACGCCACTACATCGACGCGCTCACCGCCCGGCGCGTGGACGGGCTGATCGTGACCGGCCGGGAGACCGACCAGGCACCCAGGGTGGGACGCGACCTGCCGTTCCCGGTCGTCTACGCCTACACCGTGTCCGCGGACCCGGCCGACACCAGCGTCACCGTCGACGACGAGCACGGCGGCCGGCTGGCGGTCCGCCAGTTGACGCGGTACGGCTGCCGGCGGATCGCCCACCTGACCGGGCCGCCCTCCTACGCCGCGGTCCGCGACCGGGTCGCCGGAGCCCGGGCGGCGCTGGCGGAGGAGGGCCTGGACCTGCCCGACTCGCGCGTGGTCTACGGGCCGTTCAGCGAGGAGATGGGTTTCACCCACGTACGCCGGTTGCTCGAACGCGATCCGGAGATCGACGGGATCTTCTGCGGGAACGACCAGATCGCCCGCGGCGCCGCAGACGGCCTCGCCGCCCTGGGCCGGCGCGTGCCCGACGACGTGGCCCTGGTCGGCTTCGACAACTGGACCCTGCTCGCGGCCTCGACCAGGCCGGCCCTCGCGTCGGTGGACATGAACCTCTACCGCCTCGGCCGGGTCGTCGGGGAGACGCTGCTCGCGTCGATCGACGGCACGGTGTCGCCCGGGGTCAGCCGGCTGCCGTGCTCGATCGCCGTCCGCGCGTCCTGCCCCGCCTCCACCGGCGACGACCCGGTGTGGGCGAGCGACGCACCGCTGGTTCCCGACGCCTGAACGGGTGCGACGAGCGACGCCCCGCTGGTTCCCGACGCCTGATCGCACTCCCCTACACGCCTCACGCACGCCCGATTGCCGCCGACCCACGGAGTACCCCTATGACCGCCGAGACCTCCAGCCCGCACACCCCAGTCGTCGACACCACCCACAGCCCGTACGCCCGGCTGCGCCCGGTCGGTGTGGGCGACGTCGAGGTGCGGGACGCCTTCTGGCAACCCCGCCTTGACAGGAACCGCGTACAGACGATTCCGGCCCAGCACGAGCAGTGCGAGACGACCGGTGCGCTGACGAACTTCCGCCGGGCGGCCGGGAACGCGCCGGACGAGCCCTTCCACGGCATGTACTACTCCGACTCCGACGTCTACAAGTGGGCCGAGGCCGCGTCCTGGAGCCTGGCGTCGACCGACGACCGCGTGGTGGCCGAGCGGCTGGCCGACGTGATCGGGCTGTTCGAGGCCGCCCAGGACGACGACGGCTATCTGAACACCTACTTCTCGGTGGACCGGGTGGCCGAGCGCTGGACGGATCTTGTCGTACGCCACGAGATGTACTGCGTCGGGCACCTAACCCAGGCCGCCGTCGCGCACTTTCGTGCCACCGGCAGCCGGGCCCTGCTCGACGTGGCCGAACGCGCCTGTGGCCACATCGAGGCGCGGTTCGCACCCGGACAGGTGCCCGGCACCTGCGGGCACCCGTGCCTGGAGATGGCCCTGGTCGAGCTGTACCGCGCCACCCGTGACGAGCGCTGGCTGCGGCTCGCGGTGTGGCAGCTGGACTCCCGTGGTGTGGGCGTCCTGGGCGGTAGCGAGTACCTCCTCGACCATGCCCGCCTGCGCGACCAGTCGTCGGTCACCGGGCACGCGGTGCGCGCGCTCTATCTCTACGCCGCGGCCGCCGATGTCGTACTGGAGAACGGCGACGAGGAGCTGGCCGCGGTCGTGGACCGGCTGTGGGCGGACCTGTCCGGGCACAAGACGGCCGTCACCGGAGGCGTGGGCGCGCGCTGGGACGGTGAGGCGTTCGGTGACGCGTACGAGCTTCCGGACCGGGCGTACAACGAAACCTGTGCCGCCATCGCGCACATCTTCCTTGCCTGGCGGCTGTTGCTGCGCACCGGCGACGGGGCCTACCGCGACGCGATGGAGACCGCTCTCCACAACGGTGTGCTGCCCGGGCTCTCCCAGTCGGGCACCGAGTTCTTCTACTAGAACCCGCTCGCCGACGAGGGCCGGCACCGCCGCTCGCCGTGGTTCACGTGCGCCTGCTGCCCGCCGAACATCGCCCGGCTGCTCGCCTCGCTGCCGGGCTACGTCTACACCACGTCCGACGAGGGCCTGTGGGTCCAGCTGTACGTCGGAAACTCTGCCCGGGTGACACTGCCCGGCGGCGGCTCGGTCGGGGTGGAGCTCACCTGCGGGCTGCCCTGGGACGGCACTGTCAACCTGCGCCTGACACCCGCGGAGCCGCGGGAGTTCAGCGTGTTCCTGCCGGTGCCCGGCTGGGCGGGCGAGGTGACCGTCCGGGTCGGCGAGGAGGAGGTCACTCCCGAACGCCGTTCCGGCTACCTCGTGCTCACCCGCACCTGGCAGCCCGGTGACGAAGTACGCCTGGACTTCGCCATGCCCGTACGCCTGATCGGCACGCACCCGCGGGTGGCGGCCGGGCACCAGCGGGTGGCACTCACGCGGGGACCGCTCGTCTACTGCATCGAACAGGCCGACCACGCCGACGTCGCGGTGGCAGACCTGCGCGTCGCGGGTGACGAGATCTGGCGGCCGGAGTTCGCCGCGGACCTGCTCGGCGGGGTGGTCACGTTGCGCACCACCGCCGGCGCGCTGAAGGTGACCGGCGACGAGCCGTTGCACCGGCCGTACGTCCCGGCCGAACAGCCGCCGAGCGTGCCTGCCGAGATCACCGCCGTGCCCTACTACGCGTGGGCCAACCGGGAGGCCGGGCCGATGCGGGTGTTCCTCCCGCTGCTGCCCTGAACCTCACGACGTCGCGGTCCGGGCCCAGAGCACCCTGTGGTCCGGCGGCAGGTGCACGCCGCGGTCGAAGAACTCCTCGCCCACCGTCTCGCGTACGACCATGAACACCGCTCGGGCGTGCTCCAGCGCCTGGTCCGGTGGTGCGCCGTCGCGTTCGGCCATCAGGGCGAGGAGCTCGGCGAGGGACATCCGCCGGCCGGGGCCGGGGTTGTGCCGCAGGCCCCGGCGCACCGGCTCGTGCAACGCGACCGGAAGCCGGCCCACCAGGTGGTTGGCCTCGCCCACCGAGACCCGCTCGGCCAGCGTTTCGAGTACGGCGTCGATCGCCCGGCGGGCCCTCTGCTCGTCCAGGCCGGTGCGCTCGGCCACCTTCGCCACGATCTCCGGCGCCGGAACCACCGGCGGACGGCCCGGGAGCAGACACGCGTAGTCCTTGGGCAGTTGAGCGACCAGGTTGGCGAACTCGCGATCTCCGAGAGCCTCGGCGAGCGCGCTGAAGACCGCCTCGGCGTCGCGTTCGGCGGGTTCTGGGGTGGTTCCCTCCCGCTCGGCCACCCTGCGCAGGAAATCGTCCACGTCGAAGCGCTCGGCCGGACCTTCGGTGTTCACCATCGGGCCCAGCTGCGCCGGCAACACGCTTGCCAGCTCCTGGGCCTTCTGCTGGGAGACACGCTCGGCCAGCGTCTGCAGGGTCGCCGTGGTGGCGCGTTCGGCGCCGTCCCGGCCGAGACCGCCCGCAGCGTCCACGACGGTGAGAAACCGCTCATATTCCATGGGGATCTCTCCGACCTGTGGTGCGTTGTCGTTCTCTCGACTTTACGCGCCGTCGCCCGATGCAAGAGTAGGACTGGAGCGGCGCCAGACCGCCGTACCGAGCGTGGAGGGAGTCCTCCCCCGTGCGTGATCTCCTCACCATCCTGCCGCTCGCGATCGTCATGGTCGCCGGCCCACAGATCATCAGCGCGGTGTTCCTCGCCACCAACCCGCGGTGGGGGCGCTGCTCGCTCGCCTATGTGTTCGGGGCGGCGCTGTCCATCACCGCCGTGTGCACGGTCGCCTACCTCGCGGCGAGCGTGGTCCGGAAACTGGTGGGCGCCTCCGCGCCCGAATCGTCGCGTCGCTGGTTCTACGTGGTGATCTTCCTTCTTCTGCTGTACGCGATGGTGTACGTCTTCCTGCATCGCAAACGCCCGGATCCGCCCGCATGGATGGGAAAGCTGCAGGAGGCGAACGTGAAGTTCGCGTTCGTGCTGGGTTTCTTGCTGCTGGGCTTCTTCCCCAGCGACCTCGTGACGTCGCTGACCGTCGGGCTCAAACTCGCCACCGACGCGAGGCCGTGGTGGCACATGCTGCCGTTCATCGGCCTGTCCCTGCTGTTGCTCGGGTTGCCGGCCCTGTGCGTGCTGGCGCTGGGCGAACGCGGTCGCCGGGCGCTGCCGCGCCTACGGGACTGGATGAACAACAACTCCTGGATCATCAGCGAGGCGGTGATCGTGTTGTTCATCGTCCTCACCGTCCAGAACCTGTGAGGACCCGCGGGGTGACACGTCAGCCGGCCGAGACGACCTGGACCACCTTGGTCGACGTGCTCGGCGCCAAGGTGATGATCGCCTCGTTGTTGGGACTGGGACCGCCGAGATACTCGGCGGTTATCGCATGCTCCCCCAGGGACAGCGCCGACGTCTTGAACGTGGCCGTTCCGGAGGCGTTGAGCAGGTCTGATCCGATGATCGTGGCGCCGTCCTTGAAAACGACCTCACCCTGGGGCTGGGGGCCGACGACGACTGGCATCACGGTGGCGACGAAGGTGACCGCCTCATCCGGCCGCGACGGGTTCGGCGACGCGGTCAGCGTTGTGGTCGTGGGCGGATTGTTCGGCAGCGAGATGTGAGTGCTCAGCGAACTTGCGTCGGTGTTCATCCGCACGCTCTCCGACAGCGCCACGAGGCGGCCGAAGGTCACGGCGCCGGCCGACACCTCCACGTCCCCCTGCGCCAGCACGTTCGCCTGGAAGGTGACCCACTGGCCAAGTGTCGCCGACCCGGTGAGGACGAAGTAGACGTTGTCGATCTGGGCGCCCCGGACCAGGGTGATGTTGCTTACCTGTGCCGCTTCCAGGTCGGTGGCCCGGAACACGAAGATCGCGTCCGGGTCACGCTGCCCGTCGAGCGTGAGGGTCCCGTTGATGGTGAAGGCGCCTCCCGGTGTGGTGTAGATGCCGGGACCCTTGGTGGTGCCGCCCAGTTCCGTGGGCACCGTCGCGACCGGACCCCTCGAGGACAGGTCGTCGTAGACCGCAACGAAGTCGTCCCGGGCACTGGCGGCGAGGGCGTCACCGGCGTGTACGTCCCCGTCCAACACCAGACCAGGCGGGAACCCGACGACGGCTTCGCCGGGGCTGACCCCGAGGTTTCCGGCTACCGTCGTGTCGGTGTTCTCGTTGATGACGGACCTGCCCGCGAACACCGCGAAGGAAGCGCCGTCGCCGAGGTCCACCGAACCCGCGCCCGGAGTGGGATTCGCACGTGGCGTGGGGATCGCACGTGGCGTGGGGTTACTGGGTGGACCGGTATTCGTCGGCGGAGTGGTGTTCGAGGGCGGGGCGGGGCGCTCGGCACCTGCGGCATTCGTGGCACCGGTGATGTTCGGGCTGCAGGCGACGACCAGGGCGGCGATGGCCACGGCCAGGGACGCGGCGACACCGTGACGGACATTCTTTCGCGGCCGCGGTCTCCGGCCTGGATCGAGCACGGTGCGATCCGAATCGAACATGCTGTTCACCTGGGCAAGCTCGTGTGAATCCCCGCATGTCGCCGGCGGATGCCGGGCCAGTGGCGTTCATGCAGAGGATGCACGGTTGGCAACTACTGGTGGTCGTCGTGGGTGGCTCGAGCGCTCCAAGAGCACGGATCGACGCTCATCGTCATCATGGGCTGACGTTGACCGTGATGGCGTCCGGCGTCGCCGTCTGCAGATTTCCGGAGTCGTCGACGGCCCGGACTCTCAGCGTGAACGTCCCGATCGAGTCCGGGGTCCATGTGTACTGCCAGTTCTCCATGCCTTGAGCAGTCAGCCAGGTCGCACCGTTGTCGAGGGATATCTCCACCGCACCCACCACGCCACCCGGGTCACTCGCCGTCCCCTGTATCAGCGTGGGAGTTCCCACGGTTGCAGCGGTGATGGAACCGCTCGGTGGGCTGGTGAAGACCGAGGTCGGGGGCGTCGTGTCACCGGAGGCGGTGGCGGGAACCAGTCCCGGCTGTAACGTGGCCGGTTGCGCCTTCATGTCGGCGAGCAGATTCACGGTGGCCTGCTGGACCCTGATGTCCGGCGGCGTGCCCGGGAGATCGTGGTTGGCATCGAGTCCCCACGCCCACTGGACGGTACCCGAGCCGAACACCAGCGCACCGCTGCCGGCTCGGTAGAGCGTCAGACTGTGCGTCGCCGTACCCGAACCATATGATGCGCCGTAGCTACTGCTGATCATGTACTTGGATGTGGCGTCTCCGGGGATGAAGAAGGTCGACTGCGAGTACCTGACCAATCCGGGCGGGGCGTTGCTGTCAGGCGCCTCGTCCCATTCGTACCCCAGGTATCCCTGCGGGAAGGTGGCGGTCTGTCCCGGTGAAAGGTTTGCCACGGAGGTGTTTCGCCACAGTCGAAGCTGGCCGAAGCTGTACGGGACTTCCAGGGGGTGGTCGCCGATGACCCTGAAGAACGTGCCGGTCACCGCATTCTGCGGACGACCACCGTCTGACGGAGGGGAAAACCGCGGGTCCTGCCAGGTGCCGGTCCACTCGGCGCTCGGATCGATCTTCGCGTTGTTGGCAGTTTCCTTGTAGCACACGAGGGTCCGGTACGGCGTCGTGTCGATCGAGTTCTCCCATCGGGTCTTCCAGAAAATCTCGTTACCGGACAGGAAAATGAGATTCACACCGGCGTCCCTGGCATTCTCGACGGCGCTTCTCATCTCGTTCGACCAGTACTCGTCATGGCCGGACGAGATGAACGTCTTGTGCTCCAATATCTCCGCACCCCGGGTCGCGGTGTCGATTTCGGTGGTGTAGCTGACGTCGTAGCCGTTGGCCTCCAGCCATCGGATCAGCGGGTACTCGGAGGCGAAGAACCAGCTCTGCACGGAGCCGTTGCAGCAACCGCTGCCCCTGGTGGTGAACGGCCGGTTGTAGCTGACCTTGTACGCCCTGCCGGCCGGGAGTTCGCCGGCGTAGAGACTGTATCCGCCGTACTTGTTGTACGCCTGCCAGGTGGCATCCGAGGTCTGCACCAGAACGTCGGAGCCACCGGAGTCGTCGCGGACGACGAAGATGATCTGATTCGACCCTGCTGTCGCGTCCTCCCGGACGAGCTTGGCGATATAGACTCCCGAGACGGCATCTGCAGGCACCGCCCACGAGGCGGACTCGCTCCAGTTCGCGCAGTCGACGAGCCCGACCGAGATGTCCGTAATGCAGGCTGGTTGTACTTGTGGAAGCGGCGCGGAAGGCCGGATGGTGGTTATCTTGCGCGCACCGTCGCCGTCGTAGTAACCGATCCGATAGATGTCGAGGCGATAGGCCGGCGAATCGGTGTCGACCTTGAATCGAACGGTCTCTCCCTTGTTCACACTCATCTGAGTGGCATAGCCCTGGATGTTGGTGCTCCCGGCCCCGGAGATGTCCCATTCGCTGGGCGGGCTACCCGGTTTACTATTCTCCACGCAGATCTCGGAGTTCGGCGGACACAGATCTGCCTTGAAAACGACGTCCACCCAGTAGTTGGTGGACTGGTAGGACGCGGTCGGGAAGGCCGACGTGGTCGTGTACCTGTAGACGCCGTTCGCTCCGGCGGGCGCGGTGAGCGAGCCGCTTACACGCGGACTGGTGAAGTAACTTCGGTTGGTCGCGTAGCCGCCGTTCGGTGCCAGATAGGATGCGACATAGGTTGTGTTGGCAGTGATCGTCACCGGTGTGGAGAAGTCGACCTGCTGCCAGCCGGTGGCCGTCTCGTTCGTGAAGGTGGCAGTGGCCAACCGTGTCCCCGTCGACGACCACAGGTCCGCCGTGTGCGTCCCGGTGTTGGCAGGCCCCTTGTAGAACCGGACACCGTTGATCGTCCCGCCGACGGAGGAGGAGAACTTGACCCCTACCTCCACAGAGCTACGGTCCGCCTGCGAAGCCGTCTCCGGAACCGTCGACGTGGTCCACAGGCTGCTGGTCGTCGGAGCCGGCGTGAACACGACGTCGACCCAGTAGTTGGTGGACCTCAACGACGCGACGGGGAAGATCGAGGAATCGGCGTATCTGAAGACGCCGTTGCCACCTTGCGGGCCCCCGTCGATGGGTGCGGACAGCGGCGCGTTGGCGTACGGATTGCTGAAGTAGTTCAGGCTGGTGGCGTACCCGCCGTTGGGCGCGAAGTAGGAGGCGACATAGGTCTGCTTGGCTCTGATCGTCACCGCTGCGGAGAAGTTGACCTGCTGCCACCCCTGGGCCGTCTCGTTCGTGAAAGTGGCAGTGGCCAGCCGCGCCCCCGCCAACGACCACAGGCTCGCCGTGTGCGTCCCGGTGTTGGCCGGCCCCTTGTAGAACCGGATACCGCTGATCGTCCCGCCGACGGACGAGGAGAACTTGACCCCCACCTCCAAGGACGCGGTATCGGCCGCCGAAGCCGTGTCCGGAACCGTCGAGGCATCCCACAAACTGTCGGTCGGCGTGGCCGGTGTGAAGACGACGTCGACCCAGTAGTTGGTGGCCTGGTAGGACGCGCTCGGGAAGGCCGACGACTTCGTGTACCTGTAGACGCCGTTTGCTCCTGCGGGCGCGGTGAGCGAACCGTTGACACGCGGACTGGTGAAGTAGTTCCGGTTGACCGCATAGCCGCCGGTTGGTGCCAGATAGGAAGCGACATAGGTCGTGTTGGCGTTGATCGCCACCGGCGTGGAGAAGTCGACCTGCTGCCAGCCGGTGGCCGTCTCGTTCGTGAAGGTGGCAGTGGCCAACCGGGTCCCCGTCGACGACCACAGGTTCGCCGTGTGCGTCCCGGTGTTGGTCGGCCCCTTGTAGAACCGGATGCTGTTGATCGTCCCGCCGACGGACGAGGAGAACTTGACCCCGACCTCCACGGAGCTGGTGTCCGCCGCCGACGCCGTGTCCGGAACCGTCGACGAATCCCACAAACTGTAGGTCGGAACAGGCGTCGGCACGAACACGACGTCGACCCAGTAGTTGGTGGCCTGGTAGGACGCGGTGGGGAACTTCGACGAACTCGTGTAGACAAAGACTCCGTTGCCACCCTGCGCGCCCCCGTCGATGGCTGCGGTCAGCGGTCCGTTGACGAAGGGACTGGTGAAGTAGCTTCGGTTGACCGCGTACCCGCCGTTCGGTGCCAGATAGGAAGCGACATAGGTCGTGTTGGCGTTGATCGCCACCGGCGTGGAGAAGTCGACCTGCTGCCAGCCGGTGGCCGTCTCGTTCGTGAAGGTGGCAGTGGCCAACCGGGTCCCCGTCGACGACCACAGGTCCGCCGTGTGCGTGCCGGTGTTGGTCGGCCCCTTGTAGAACCGGATACTGTTGATCGTCCCGCTCACGGACGAGGAGAACTTGACCCCCACCTCCACAGAGCTGGTATCCGGTGCCGACGGTGTGGCCGGAACCGTCGACGGATCCCACAAACTGAAAGTGGTGCTGGTGGCTCGCGTAGCCGCCGCGGGGTCTGCCTGCTTCGCGGTCACCGCAGACATCGACGGTTTCACGGTCACCGCAGATTTTGCGGGGCTCGCGGTCGGTGCGGGTTTTGACGGTTGCGCGGTCGCCAGAGGTTTTGACGGTTGCGCAGTTACCGCGCTTTTCGGCGTGTGTGGAGGGGCCATCGCCGAAAGAGACGTGCTGACAAGAAGCACTCCTCCGAGCATGTACTGCAATATTCGGCGAACCGGTAGGCTTCTGGTCACTAAGCCACTCTAAAAAGAAGGCCTTGGACAAGCCGGAGATTCCGGTGAATACGGACCGCTTTGTTCGGTGTGTCGACAACCACGGATTGAAAAATCCCAAGTCATGAGAGGCTTTTCCCGCACACGTCTTTTCTGTGTGATCGGCGGGACGTGCCAGCCTCAGCCGAGCTCGAAGGCGACGTCGACCCAGTAGTTGCTGGACTGGTAGGTGCTGGTCGGGAAGCTGTTGGCAGACCCGTATCTGTACACACCGTTGCCACCGCGCACTCCGCCGTCCACGGGTGCAGTCAGAGGTGGGCTCACGAAGTCGATCGTGAAGTACGGACGATTGACCGAGTAGAACCCCGACGTCGTGTGGTACGACGCGACGTAGGTCGTGTCGGCGGAGATGGCGACGGGCGAGGAGAAGTCGGCCTGCTGCCAGCCGCTGGCCGTCTCGTTCGAGCTGACCGCCGAGGCGAGCAGCTGACCGCTCGCGGTCCACAGGCTGACGGTGTGGGTACCGGTGTTCAGCGCTCCCTTGTAGAAGCGAATGCCGGTGACCGTACCGGCCGAGGCGGAGAAGAACTTCACGCCCACGGTGACCGCATTCGCATCCGGATGCGACGGCGTTGCCGGCACGGTGGTGTTCTGCCACAGGGTGCTGGACGGGACGAACGCGACGTCGACCCAGTAGTTGCTGGCCTGGAACGTGTTCGTGGGGAACGTGTTCGTAGCACCGTACGCGTAAACACCGTTACCGCCCTGCGCACCACCGTCCGCGGGTGCCGTCAGCGGTCCATTTCTCTGTGGCACGGTGAAGTACGGACGATTGACCGAGTAGAACCCGGACGTCGTGTGGTACGACGCGAGGTAGGTCGTGTTGGCGGAGATGGCGACGGGCGAGGAGAAGTCGGCCTGCTGCCAGCCGCTTCCCGTCTCGTTCGAGCTGACCGACGAGGCGAGCAACCGGCCGTCGGTGGTCCACAGGCTCACCGTGTGAGTGCCTGTGTTCAGCGCGCCCTTGTAGAAGCGAATGCCGGCGACCTTACCCCCGGTGGCGGAGAAGAACTTCACGCCCACGGTGACCGCACGCGGGTCCGGGTACGACTCGACGGACGGTGCCGGGAGGCCGGTGAAGAGGCTTACCTGAACCACCTCGGTGACGTCGGGCGAGGCGCTCGGCGCGAAGTGGATGAACTCCTCGCCGGCGAAGGTGTTGCCGCCCAGGTAGACGGCGGTCAGCCGATGCCGCGCCGGAGGAAGGTTCGACGTGGTGAAGACGGCGACGCCGGAACTGTCAACGAAGTCCCTGCCGAGGATCGTGTCGCCCTCCCGAAAGGCGACCTCACCCTGCGGGATGACGGTGCGATCGACCGCCCGTACGGTGGCGGTGAAGGTGACCTGCTGTCCACTGGTCGCGGGGTTTGGCGACACGTCCAGCGTCGTGGTCGTCTGCGGGTCGTTCGGTAGCGTGACCCGCGTCCCCAACAGGTTGGTCGTGCCCTGGAAGATCACGTAGTCGGTGAGGGCGAAGACACGGCCGTAAACCGCCGCGCCGCTGGAGACAGTGACTCTGCTCTGCGCGAGCACGTTGCCGTAGAAGGTGGACTGGGCGCCCAGGATGGCGGAGGCGGTGAGCTGGAAGAACACGTTGTTCGCCTGAGCACCGTTGATCAGGTTGATGTTGCTGACATCTGCAGTGGCGAGGTTCTGGGCCTGGAAGATGAAGGTCGCGTCTGGATCCGCCTGCGCGTCGAGGGTGAGCGTCCCCGTGATGGTGAAGATGCTGCCGCTGGTGGTGTAGACGCCGGGCCTCCTGGTTGTGCCGCCGAGCTCCGAGGCCACGCTGGTCGCCGGGCCCTGGGCCGTCAGGGCGCCGGAGGCGGCGAGCAGGTCGGTCCGCGCGGCTGCAGCTACCGCGTCACCGGCGTGGATCGTGCCGTTGACAACCTGGCCGGGCGGGAAGCCGACAACCGTGTTACCCGGGCTCACCCCCAGGTCGCCGGTCACTATGGACAAGTTGGTGCTGTTCACCGAGGTTCCGGCCAGTACCGCGAAGCTTTTGGCGTTTCCGAGGTCCACCGGTGCCGCGCTGGCAGGAGAGGGCGTTGCCGCGATCCAGCCGGCGCCGAGGATTGTTGCCAGGACCATGGCGATCCTGCGGCGGCGGGGTGACGCATCTTGGTCGCGCGAGATGCCACCGGGCTTTGTCATGTCACACCTCTTTGTTCGGGCACCACCGAGCGCACAGTCCACGAGACCGGAGGTCCGCCACCCGCATGCGTTCCGCAATGGGCACTGCCGCCCCGGAGCGCCGCCGGTGCCACCCCGGGTATCTGCACGGCTTCAGACTGCTTGAAATGTCCTGCTCACCTGTTACGGTCTTTCCCGATTTTTCCCCTCCGGCCGGGAGTGTGGCATGAGGGTATGCCAATCCCTGGTGGGAGTCTTTGTTCTGCGCTTGGGATCCCCCCGGCGGGTCGGCTACCCGTCGTCGGCCGACGACGTACTGGTTGGGGCCCTGCGAGCTATGACGTAGAAGTGGTTGTTCATGGGTACGCCGGGGACCCGCGCGAGCAGCTTGGCCGCGCTTGTACGTGAGCGCGGAAGCCAGCGCCCACGCAAGTCGCCAAGCTCTGTCGCGCTCGACGCCTACAGGTTCGAAACCAGAGCGCGCCAGTTGCTGTCGCAGAGGCTTCCAGGTGAACAGGCTGACACACCGGACAGGAATCGAGGAGTTCCAATCGTGCCTGTATCGCACGGCCGCGCAGGAGCCTGCTCGGGGGTGCCGCGGTTTCTAGGTCCACCAGTACGCAGGACCTCCGGACCGCCTGCGTCCGGAGGTTCCAAGCCGGCGGACCCACGCCGGTACCAGCCGGCGGATCCCTCGTGGCATCGGTGCCCAGATCTCGCGCAGCGCCATCGGATCGGCGAACCGGAACAACACCAGGACCGTCGTCCCCATCACGAGACAGGCGATCACGAGGACGAGGATGGCCGGTATCCGCCCGTCGAGCCAGTGCACAAGAGCCCAGACCGGCGCCGCGGCGCCGAAAGCCACCCCAAGCTGCGACGCCATCTGGAAGGCCTGCACTCGAGCGGGAAGTCCCAGGGTGCGCGCTATGAGTACCAGCCGGACGACCGCAGCCACCATCACGACCCCGAGGTACGTGACGGCGATGGCGGTCAGGCCGTAGGGCGCGGAGATGGCGGTGCCGACCGCGGTGAGCGCGTCGATCGCGATGCCGTACAGCAGCCAGACGCCCGGGCGCCCGATTCCGAGGAAGAGCCCTCGGCTGAGGGTGGCGTGGACCACGAACACCGTGGCGAGCGCGTACACCTGGGCCTGGGCGACGCTCGCCTCCCACCTCGGGCCGTACAGCAACGGAACGAGGACGGGGCTGACCACGACCAGGAGGCTCAGCACGGGCACACCTACCGTGAGGGTGACTCCACACGCGCGCAGGTAGGCGCCGGCCAACCGTCGTCGTTCGTTCTTGATCTGAGCGAAGATCGTGGAGGATACCGACACCATCGTGCTCGCAGCGGTGTCCGTGACAAGGCTGATCAACCGCAGCGCGATGCTCCGGTAGCCGACCCCGGCCACGCCGACGACGCTGATGATGATCACGTTCTCGATCCATCCGCGAAGCACGCCGACCAGGTCGCCGCCGATCACCCGGATCCCGAACCTCGCCATCGTGTACGCGGTCGCGGGTGAGAACTGAAGCGACGGGCGCCAACCTGCCAGCAGCCAGACGCCCAGGCACGTCACCACGGCATTGATCACATACTGGGCGACGAGCGCCCAGACACCGGCGCCGGTCAGCGCCAGCACCACTGCCACGACCTGTGCGGAAAGGGCGGCAACGACCTGCGGAACCGCCAGCGAACGGAACGCCAGCCGGCGCCGCAACAACGCCATGGGAGTTCCGGCCAGAGCGGTGAAGACGATTGCCGGAGCGAGACCTTGCAGCACGGGACCGAAATGCGGCACACCGAGGGCCTGTCCGAGGAACGGGGCAGCGAGCATGGTGAGTCCCGCGAGCGCCGTCCCCGCGCCAGCGCTGAACCACACGGCTGTGCTCAGCAACCGCCGGTCCAGCCGCTCTGCCTGCACGATGTAGGAGACGAAGCCGAGATCGGCGATCACATACAGCGAGTTCAGGTAGACGGCGGCCGCGGCGACGACACCGAAGTCCTCCACTCCCACCTGGCGGGCGAGGATCACCAGTGTCACCAGGCTGGTGACCCGAACGCCGAACTTCTGGGTGATGGTCCACAGGACTCCGCTCGCGGCGTGCAGCGACAGTGACGCCGGCAGCGGCCGGTCCGCCATCTCGTCGGTCCCGAGGTCGTCTGCGGGCCTGTCCGCGTTCGACGGACCGCTCCCCCGGGCGGGCGAGCGCGTGCGATCAGCGGTCATCGGCCGCGCTCCGCGGGCCAACAGCACAACAAGGGCGCGATCCCACCGGCCGGACGCCCGACTCAGAGAACACGCACGACGGTGCGACGACCTGAGTCAGATGGCACATGTCCCGAACTCCCCGGAGAAGCCCTTGTGGCCCCCACACTCTGCAAGAGCCTGGTCAGGTTCGGCGACATGTAAACCAGGCTGCCCGCAGGACCGAGCGGTCGGGCTCATCGGTCGAATCGCCGTCGACGCCGAGGACACGAAGGTGAAGCCCTTCTACGTCGACGACCCGTCACCTATCCGAGGTCGCGGATTGCCGGAAACCGCGAAGCCGATGTTTTTCCCTACCTGGCGTGGGTAGCTAGCGGACCACAGACCGGCAGGAATCGCGGCAAGGGGGCGTCGTGGGACATCGCGCGCAGGGTGACGTCGTGCCGGGTCGGACGGAGAAGGTGGAGTTCTACCGCCACTCCCTCGGCGCCGACGAGAAGGACGCGGTCGCACGAGTCCTCGACTCGCTCTTCCTCACCACCGGCGAGGAGGTCTACGCGTTCGAGAGGGAGTTCGCCGAGTACCTAGGCGCGCCCGAGGTGGTAGCGCTCGCGAGTTGCACTGCCGCGGAGCACCTTGCCCTCCTTGCGCTCGGCCTGCGGCCCGGCGACGAGGTGATCACCACTCCATTGACCTTCGTCGCAACGGCCACCGCCATCCTGCACGCCGGTGGAGTGCCCGTCTTCGTCGACGTCGAGCCTTCGACCGGCAATCTGGATCCCGAGCGCGTCGAGGCGGCCATCACTCGCAGGACGCGCGCCATCGTTCCGGTCCATCTGTACGGGACCATGTGCGACATGGTTGCCCTTCGAGAGTTGGCGGACCGCTTCGGGCTTGTTCTGGTCGAGGATGCGGCCCACTGCGTCGAGGGAGAGCGGGACGGCGTTCGCCCCGCCGGGCTGGGCGATGCGGCCTGCTTCAGCTTCTACGCCACGAAGACGCTCACCTCAGGTGAGGGCGGCGCCGTAGCGCTTCGAGACGCGGCCGTGGCCGACCGGCTTCGCACGCTACGCCTGCACGGGATGACCAAGAACGCGGCCGACCGCTACCACGGTCTTTACCAACACTGGGACATGACAGAGCTCGGCTGGAAGTTCAACATGTCGAACATCCAAGGTGCCATGTTGCGGCCCCAGCTCGGGAGGCTGAACGACCGGCTTCTGCGCCGCGAGGAGATCGCCCGGAAGTACGACGCCGCCATCGATCAGCTGGACGGCGTGGAACGTCCGGTTGTCCCCGCCGCTACGCGGCCGGCCAGGCATCTGTACACCGTCTGGGTCGAGCCCGATCGGCGCGACACCTACCTCGGTTACCTCGGGCGGAACGGCGTGGGGACCGCAGTCAACTACCGGGCGATCCACACGCTTCGCTGGCTGCGCGAGAACGTCAAGGTCGAGCACGACCTTTCCAATGCCGAGAGCATCGGCGCTCGGACGCTCTCACTGCCGCTCTACGACGGCCTGCGCGACGACGAGGTCTCCCGGGTCTGCGACGTCCTCGCAGCCGCCGCCCGTGAAGCCTGAGGACCAGGCGCCGAGAAGCGGCCGGCGCCGCGAAGAGGTCAGATGAAGGTTCGTGAGCTGACGGCCGACGAGCTCGCCGCACGGAACGGCGTCGGGCATGAGAAGGTCGCCGTCGCCCTCGGCTTCGACGAAGCCGCGGATGGCAGCCTCGCTTTCGGCCGGGAGAGCTTCGACTCGGAGCTGCTCGGCCTGGAGATCGGTCGGATCCTGGACGCGCGGGCACCGACCGCCCAGGCACACCAGGAGCTGTTGTCCGAACTCGCCTCGCGCGCCAGAGGACTCGGATTCGCGCAGGTCCTGCGCCGGGTCGACGCCAGCGACCTTCCCGCCGTCTGGGCATTGGAGCGGTCCGGGTTCGAACTGATGGACGTCGGGGTGAGCTTCGTCCGTCGGCTGCCAGGACCCATGGAGCTACCAACCTACGACGATCTCGTCGTCCGTCCCGCCACCGAGGACGACGTACGCGCCATCGTCTCAGGGATGGCGGGATCGGCGTGGGGCAGCCGGTACGAGTCCGACCCGGCATACACACCCGATCGGGTGCAGGCACTTCGCACCCGTTGGTTGTGGAACAGCTACCGGCACCGCGCGGACGCGTTCCTTGTCGGCGTGGTCGACCGCACCGCCACCGCGGGGTACGTCACCTGCTGCCTTGACGGCGCCGGCACGGCGACCGGAGAGATCGAGCTAGTGGGGACCCTGCCGGCCTTCCGGCGTAGGCGCGTCGCGGCGCGGATCCTCGAACACGCGCTCGCCTGGTTTTCGAACCGAGCCTCCGTTGTGCTTGTCCGTACCCAGGCGACCAATGTTGCCGCCGCCGCACTCTATGAGCAGGCCGGCTTCACACTTCACGCCTCAGATCTCACGTTTCGGCTCAGCCTCGACTCTCGGGAGACCCCATGCCCTCCGTCCTCATAACCGGCGGCGCCGGATACATCGGCGCGGTCCTTGCCGAGATGCTCCTTGAGGAGGGGCACCGTGTCGTGGTTCTCGATCGCCTGTTCTTCGGCCCAGAACCCCTGGCGTCCCTGCAGCAGCAGGGAAACATCGAAGTCGTCAAGGGCGACGTACGTTCGCCGGAGCCCCGCATGTTCGACGGGATCGACGCTGTCGTCCACCTCGCCGCAATCTCCAACGATCCCGCTTGCGACCTCGATCCCCAGATCTCGCAGACTGTCAACGTGGACGGAACTCTCCAGACAGCGAAGCTGGCCAAGGGCGCCGGCGTGCCGAGATTCATCTTCGCCTCGTCCTGCAGTATCTACGGGGATGGGCACGGGGAGATCCTGGACGAGGACTCCCCGAAGCGGCCGACCTCGCTGTATGCCCGGACGAAGGTCGAGGCCGAGAGTCGGCTTGCTGAACTCGAAGACTCCGACTTCTCCGTGACAGCGTTGCGTAACGCAACCGCCTACGGTCTCTCCCCCAGGATGCGGTTCGACCTTGTGATCAACATCATGACTCTGCACGCGTACACGCGGCGGCGGATCTACGTGTTGGGACAGGGGAAGCAGTGGCGGCCCCTCGTGCATGTCCGAGACATCGCCCGCGCGTTCATGAGCGTGATGTCGGCCCCGAGGGACCTGGTGGCTGGACAGGCATTCAATGTGGGTTCCAGCACGCAGAACTTCGAGGTCATCCGCATTGCCCAGATGATTCGGGACGTCGTGCCCCACACGGAGGTCGAAGTTGTTCCGGACGACCCCGACAAACGGAATTACCACGTGAACTTCGACAAGATCGAGCGAGTGCTGGGGTGGAAACCAGAGAAGTCGCCCTACGAGGGGATCGTCGAGATCAAGCAGGCCCTCGAGCGGGGAAAGGTAGACGGCACCATCCAGACGCGGACGGTGGACTACTACCGGTACCTGCTGGAGGCGGAGGCAGTGCTCCGCGAGGTGTCCTACGAGGGCGCGGTCTTCTGAGGACGTGATAGTCCGCCCACTCCTGCATGGACAGGGCGTGAAGACCGGCGGGGATTCCTGCACTCAGAATGGAAGATGATGACATGGGCTCGTCGGTGACGGTGATCATTCCCTGCCACAACTATGGGCGATTTCTTGCCGAGAGTGTTCGCAGTTCGCTCGATCAGGACGAAATTGACGTTCACGCTCTCATCATCGACGATGCCTCCACCGACGACACACCACGGATAGCCAGAAAACTCGCCGCCGGCGATTCCAGAGTCAGCTACGTGCGTCACGACCACAACCACGGGCACATCGCGACCTACAACGAGGGCCTGGACCTCGCGGACACCGAGTACACGGTCCTGGGCTCGGCCGATGACCTACTCGCCCGTGGCGCGTTGCGACGAGCCGTCACGATCATGGAGGCCGAGCCCGCGGTCGGCTTCGTGTACGGCGTGGCGCGTCCGTTCGTCGGCCCCCCACCCCAGCAGGTCGACGCCGACGCGCCTTACTCCTACATCACCCATGCCGGCCAGGAATGGTTCGCCTCCGCTTACCTCCTCGGCAGGAACATTCCTTCCGCGCCTTCGGTGGTGGTCCGCAGCTCACTCCAGAAGCAACTCGAGGGCTACAACCCCGACCTACCGCACTCCGGCGACCTGGAGCGGTGGCTGAGGCTGGCACTGCACGGCGACGTGGCCACCGTCCTGGGCGTCGACCAGGCGTTCTATCGGCTGCATGACACCAACATGCATCGCACCAAGTTCGCCGATCATCTGCTCGGCCTCCGACAGCGGCGAGCTGCGTTCGAGTCTGCCCTGCAACACCTCGACTCACCTGCGAGCACCAGAGCTCAGCTCCAGCGTGCGGCCGACAGAGTCCTTGTCCAGGACACGTTCGTCCTGATGTTGCGGATGATCCGGCGTCGACAGCTCGACCGGCACCAGGCCGCCGGCCTACTGCGCTATGCGCTGAAGCCGAGCAGTTCACCTGGCCGCCCGCCGGTCTTCGGCGGAGCCACGCAGGTCCGGCAGGCTGTGGCCATGGCAGACGCCGTGGTCCGGTGGCCACGACGTCTGGTGCGGGTACGCATGCAGGTGCGTGCGAACCGGCGGGCAGCTCCACGCTGAACCTCTCCGGGGTTTCGACTGAGGCGCAGCGCGCCTATGCCCCGACGTCACCAGGAGGCCTGTGGTGCCCTTGCGCCACGAGCGCGAAGGTGTTCGGTACGTCGAGGCGCTCCCCCAGACTCTGCAGGACAGGACTCTGAGTGGACCAGTACCTGTCGAGGCGGGTGCTGGCGAACTCTCTCTTCAGCAGACCTGCCAACGCTTCCTCGTCCACGCCGTCACGAACGACGTGGTACTCCACCATGTCCGACTCGAGTTGTTCGTCGAGGACGCCCCGAGCATGCCGAACTCTGGTCTTCACTCCTCGCCAGATGTTGCCCTGGAGTACCCGCCACGCGAAGTAGCACGACCAGTGAAGCGCGAGGCGTGTTCGGCTCTGCCGCGGATACCAGAGCGGATCCTGGAAACTGATCAGGTCACCACCTGGGGAGAGGATGCCGAGCAGGTCCTTGACGTACCCCAGATAGTCCGGGATGTGATGCAGAACGGAGACGAAGAGAACGACGTCGTAGCGAGAACCCACGCGGAGGATGGACTGGCCGTCGGGATCGTGGACGACGTCGGCCCGATCGTTGTCACGGTACTTCTGTTGGAGTACGGCGACGCTCGAGCGGCTCATCTCCGTCACTGTCACTGCCGCTCCGGCCGACAGCGCCACGTCGGTCACCGTGCCATGGCCGCCGCCGATCTCTAGGACCCGGCAGGCTCCGCTCCGGGCGAACGAGCGCTGCACCGCCGCCCGAATCTCCGCCGACAGCCGGTCGCGCAAGGACCAGTGCCTCAGGTGCGGCGACCCGGGCTCGTAGTCGTGTCCGGCTCCGTGCCCGCGGTCCTGCAACTCTTGCCACGAACTGGACATGGCAACCTCCGGCCGAGGATCAGGATGAAGTGGTCGACAGCTCACCTACCCGCAGATTTCCCTCCTCGTCCCGGCCCAACCTTCGCACGACCTCCTACGCACACATCCGCTCACAAGCCTGCATGACAGACAAACCCCCTGGGTAGGGGCTACGGGGACGCGGCGGTGAGGAAAGCACCGGGCGCGAAGAACCGATCATCGGCGGCTCCTGCCGAGAGAAGGAGAGCCCGGCCAGGTGCCCACGAACTCGCGCATCCTGTTGTTGACCGACCACTTCCTGCCAGGCTTCAAGGCAGGCGGCGTACTCCGATCGGTTGCCAACTTCGTCGAAGACGTCGGCGGAGAATACGACATCTGGATAATGACCCGAGATCGCGACCTCGGCGACAGGCACCGGTATCCGCACACATCAAAGAGGAAATGGTCACGTCATCGGTCGGCACATGTCGCCTATCTTGACGGCGGCTCGCCTCGGGACCTCGCCTGGGCCGTATCCGAAGCGCGCAGGATCAGGCCCGACCTGGTGTACCTGAACAGCTACATGTCCACGCTGACATCGATCCTGCCGCTGTGCGTCAGGCGCATCAGCGGGACGCGGACACGGTTTCTGCTCGCGCCGCGCGGGGAGCTCTCCGATCACGCACTTTCGATGAAGCCCACGCGAAAACGACTTTATCGCGCCTTCGCTGCACGCACACGGCTGCACGACGGGGTCATGTTCCACACCTCGACGGAGGTCGACGCCGCCGACGTCGCCAGATATCACCCGTCGAGCCGGATTCTGATATCGCCGGATACGGTCCGGATCCCCGGTGGGCCCAACCTCGCGGTGCCGCAGCGTCCCGTGAAACTCGTCCACATCTCACGGATCAGCCCGATCAAGAACCTGCACAGAGTCATCCAGGCGCTCGCCCACGTCGAGACACGTGTGCAGTTGGATGTCTGGGGCCCCATCGAGGACCCGGCCTACTGGAAGCTGTGCAACCAGGCGACAGCAGAGCTCCCCGTGACCGCCGAGGTCCGATACAGGGGCCAGATTCACTCCTCCGAAGTGCACGACATGCTCGGCCGGTACCACGCACTCGTCTGCTGCTCGCTGTCGGAGAACTTCGGACAGAACGTGGCAGAGGCGCTGGCGGCCGGTTGCCCGGTGATCGTCTCCAACACCCTGCACTGGGCAACCGTCGTGGACGGAACGGCCGGGTGGACGGTCGACCCGGTGAACCTGCAGGACCTGGCCGCGGTGCTGAAGATGGTCACCATGGCGCCGGACGACGAATGGCGCCGACTGCGGATCGGTTGTTCCACCGCGCTCGGCCTGTCGCAGGAGATCGGTGCCCGGATGAGCGGCCGGCAACTGATCGAAGCCGCGTTGAGCAGCTGAAAGCAGATGCCCGATGAGAGTACTCGTCCTCACCAACCTCTGGCCGAACCCGCAGGTGCACTTCGCCGGCACGTTCATCGTGAGCCGGGTCCAGCACCTGGTGCGCCTGGGAGTCGACGTCACACTGTGCCACCTTCACTACAAGCCCCTGTGGCCAGGAGAATCCGCACCGTCCTGGCAGGCGCTGAACCGGCTGAGAGAACAGATCACCGAACTGCCCGCCTACCGGCCGTCCTGGTACGCCTACGGCGGTGTCAAGCTCTCCTTGCCCGCGATGATGGAGTCGGGCGGGACCAGACACGTAAGCCGACACGCCTGCGCGGCTCCGCGGTTCGACGTCGTCCATGCGCACGGAATGTACGTTCCCAGTGCCGGGGTCATCGCGATGCAGGTGGCACAGCAACTCCGCGTTCCCTATGTGCTCTCCCTCCACGGTGGCGACGTGAACTCTGCTCAGGGGCGCACCAGAGCCGACCTTCGAAGAGTGGTCGGGAGTGCGGCGGCGGTGTCGTTCGTCAGCGAGGCGCTGCGGACGCACGCGGGCAGCCTCGGCGCCGTGCCGAATCGTGCCGTGGTGATACCGAACGGGGTCGACCTGGAACGCTTCAAGCCTGAGGTCGCGGGCGAGCCTGCGCCCCCGGGCGGGCGAAGGCCGCGAGTCGTCGGCTACCTCGGACACCTCACAGCGATCAAGGGAGCCGACAGGCTCGTCGACATCATGAAGCTGCTCACCGATGCCGACGTTCGCCTCCTCGTGGGTGGGAGAGGGCACCTGGACAAGTCGCTTCGTCAGCGGTCGAGTGGGCTCCCGATCGACTTCGTCGGGCCGATCTCTCCGGGCGACGTACCCCGATTCATGCGTAGCCTCGACCTGCTCGTCGTCCCGAGTCGCAGCGAGGGCTGGCCGACGGTCATCCTCGAGGCCCACGCCTGCGGCGTGCCCGTGCTCGGCTCGGATGCCGGCGGGACCGCGGATGCCATCGGCGACTCGACGTACGTCGTCCCGAACGGGGAGGACTTCGAGCGACGCTTCGCCGAGCGGCTCTGCGAGGTACTCGAGAACAAGGCGGACCCCCATCGGCTACGAAGGCGGGCGGAGGAGTACTCCTGGCGTCAGATCGCCGTCCGGGAGGCCGAGATGCTACAGACGGCCGCCGGGTCCACCCGTGGTGCCCAGGCTCACGGCCGGTGACGAATCTCCGTACGGCACGCCTCGTCGATGAGCCTGGCCTGGTGTGACGGCGAGTACCGCTCGGCAATGTCGTCGAACGCCTTGGCGCGCGCAGGAGCGTCGACCTCGCACCAGCCGGCGCAACGCTCGATGGCGGCGGCCAGATCACGGGGGTCGCCCTGGCTGAACAGCTCTCCGGTGAGGCCGGGAACGACCTCCTCCGCCTCCGGACCGTGGTCGGCCGGATTGGAGTGGATGACTACCGGAACCCTCGCCAGCAGGCCCTGGATGACGGCCAGCCCACCCCAGGCAGGAACGACGCAGATGTCGGACTGGCGATGGTGGGCAGTGATGACCTCGCGGTCGTAGGCGGCCCCCACGAAAAGCACGTCGACGCGCAGGTCTTCGGCCAGGCGCTCCAACCTGGGCCGGTCGGGTCCGTCCCCCAGCAGCCGGAGCGAGGTGGTGACACCCCTGTCCCCCAGCAACCGCATCGCCTCGAACAGCAGGTCTGCCCGGCGGATGGGGATCAGCCGCGAACACATGATGAGGCGGATGGTGGTGCGGGAGGTCTGTCCTGCACCCGGCATCGGACGCTCGGCCGTGCGTGCCGGTGACGGGTCCGGCCCCTCGATGCTGTTGTAGATGACCGTCATCCGATCTTCGGGGTAGCCGGTGCGTGCCCCGATCGCCTTCGCACGCGTGCCGTACAGAAGGAGTCTGTGCGCGCAACGGTAGAACGAGAGCCGGGCGAGACGGCGTACCCCGTGCTCGTCCCGCCGCCATCCATGCGTCCAGAACAGCACCCTGATCCGCAGCACCCGGCACAGCGCCGCCCCCAGCCAGACCGAGAGGATGTGCATGTCGCCGGTGAAGATCACAGCGTCCGGCCGGACGCGTGCCACCATGCGGAGTAGCCCCGCCTGCCACAGCAACGGACCGAGATAGTAGTTCCGCAGCGCCGCACGGTTGGGGATCTGGTCCGCCTCCGCGACCTTGATCGAGGCCGACGGTTCGCCGTCGCCTGCCCAGAAGTGGTAGCGGCACAGCGGGTTTGCGGCAAGTTCCCGGAAGACCGGTACGCGGTAGTGCGGAATCAGGTTGGGCGCCACCACGACGACCGGTGTCGTGACGAGCGGTTCGCTCCTCCGGTCCGAGCGCCGCGTCCGCTCCGCACGCACGTCACTCCACCGCGCCCGCATTCCGGCTGCCCTCCCGATCGGCGGCGGACAGCTCGGCCGGTGCCCCGCCGGTGGTCGACGTTCGACCGCGGAACGTCGAAGCGCGCCACGCGGGCACGGACCGACCGCCGGCGAAGATGATCGCGCCGCTGAGCCACAAGGTGGCGTGCAGATAAGAGCCGAAGGTGACCGCGAACAACAGGCTCGGAATGCCGATCATGATCACCAGCAGGCGCCGGTCGCTGCGCACGACTCGCACTGCTGCGCAGATCGTCACAGCGGCCAGAAGCGCGACGCCGACGATTCCCGTCTCTATCCACACCCGCCAGAGCAGATTGTGCGAATTGAGATAGGTCCCCGTCCGCTGGACGAGAAAAGATGCGTCGCTGCCCGGGCCCACTCCCCGCCAGATCCAGTCATCGATATAGGCGAAGTAGAACTCGCTGATCCGCTGACGATCCGGGTCGCCCGCGACCATGTCGGCGATGCTGCCGTAGACGCGGTCGGGAATCGCTCCCAGAGCCCGGAGCGCCAGCGTGACCAGCAGTGCCCCGCCGGTCACCAGCGCGACGTGTCTGGCGGCGGTTCCCGGGCGCGCTCCCGACCGCTGGGGAAACGCCGCCAGGACCGCTACCGCGAGGACCGCGAGGGCGCCTGTTCTCGATCCCACGTGCAGAGCCGCACCGAAGCACAGCACGAACGTGACGACATGCAGATACCTACTCTCCCGGACGACAAGGTAGGCGGCGCAGGCGGCTCCGAACGCGACCACGTAGGCCAGCCCCATCTCGTTGACGCCGTCCACCGACGCGCGGTCGGCCCGGTTCGGATCGGCGGGGGCCAGCAACAGCGCCGTCGCCAGGACGGCGGATGAGAGGCTCGCCACCTGAAGGGCTCGGTGGAACAACACGCCGACCAGCACGTCGATCAGCACGACCGTCACAGCCAGCAGTGTGACCACGCCCAGCCACGCGCGCCGGCTCGCGACCGGATCGGCCGTCCAGGCGAGCGTGGCGGTGAGCCACACCACGGCCGCGTAGGCCCACGCCTGCACTCCCTTGCGCAGACAGGCCCGGGTGGCCCTCGACCAGTGGTCCACCACCCATGCGACGACGAGCAACACCGCGAAGAACGGCGAAACCGTGTGGCCGTCCAGCACCGGCAGCACGTCGAAAGGGACACTCGCGATATAGAGCAGGGTGGCGGTGCGAAGCACCTTTCCGTGGACGGCCCGGGCTGCCGGAGAGCGGATGGACCGGACCACCTGACCCGACCGCGACATGGACGAGACCACCAAGTCCGTCTCACCTTTCGACTGCTTCGGAAAAGCGCCTTTTCCCTTGCCCTGATCACGACGCTCCGCTGGTTCAGCGGATCACCGGAGCGCTGCTTCGAGGCGGTCCATACCCGACTCCACGCGAAAGTATTCAGGACACCGGATCTGCGTATATCGGCATTCAGCGAAGGTAGAACGAAGTTAGGCTGTCTAGCACCGATAGTGATCCATTCGAGGCGGTCATGCTCGAGCGCACACCTTCTGCGATGACGAAACGGCTCTTCGACGTCCTCGTCGCCGCCTTCCTCCTCGTCGTCCTCTCGCCGGTCTTCCTGGCGGTGGCGACCGTGAGCCTGCTCGGCGGCGGACCGGTGTTGTTCCGGCAGGAACGTGTGGGCCTGGCGGGCCGGGCGTTCCTGATCCACAAGTTCCGCACCATGCGCGACGCCACCGGCCCCGGTGTGACCTCCGACCGGGATCCGCGAATCACCCGCCTCGGTCGCATCCTCCGGGCCACCAAACTCGACGAGTTGCCGCAGCTCTACGACGTCCTGACCGGCACCATGAGCCTGGTCGGTCCACGGCCGGAGGTCCGCAAGTACGTCGCGCACTGGCCGGCGGCCGTGCGCGACCACATCCTGTCGGTGCGGCCGGGGATCACCGACCCGGCGTCGATCACCTACCGGACCGAGTCGGCCGAGCTCGCACTGGCAGCCGACCCGGAGGAGCACTACGTCTCGGTGGTGCTTCCGCGGAAGGTGCAGATGTACGCGGCGTACGTCGACACCCGGTCGTTCCTCGGCGACCTGAAGATCCTCGCCGGAACGGTCAGGGCCTTGGTCGCGCCCCGTTCCTCCGGACCGAATCCCGGTGCCATCGGCGCCTCCCGGAAGTCCCTTCCAGGCAAGGGCGGTTACGTCTAGTACCCGCCTGGCAACACTTCGGGCGTGCGACCAGCCCGCCGCCCCTCAGGCGCCGTGAGTAGAGACCAGCACCACCCGCTACAGGAGAACGGACTGTCTTCGTGGAGCTTCGCGACTACCTCAGGATCCTACGACGCCGGTGGCGTCTGATCGTCACCGTCATGCTGCTGGCGATCGCCGCCTCCGCCGCCGCAACGATGCAGATGACGCCGAAGTACGCCTCGACCGTCCGGATGTTCGTCTCCGCACAGTCCGGCGACACTGTCGATGCCTACCAGGGCAGCCTGCTCTCCGAGCAGCGGGTGGCGTCTTACGCGGACATAGTGACCGGACCCGAGATCGCCCGGCGGGTGGTCGACCGACTCGACCTCGACGAGAGCCCGTCCGCCCTGAGCGGGCAGATCAGGGCCGACGTGGCGTCGAACACCATCATCCTCCGGATCACGGTCCTCGACGCCGACCCGCGGCGGGCACAACGCCTCGCGACGGCGGTGGCCACCGAGTTCACCTCGTTCGTACAGCGACTGGAGACACCACCGGGCAAGAAGCAGCCACCGATCAAAGCGAGCGTCCTGGGTACGCCCGAGACCCCGAGGAGCCCAGTGGAGCCGACGCCGATCCGCAACCTCGGCATCGGCGCCGTCCTCGGGCTTCTACTCGGCATCGGCGCGGCGGCACTGCGCGACAGTCTCGACACCTCGATTCGCCGTGCGGACGACCTGAACCAACTCGTAGGTGCGCCCAACCTGTCCTCGATGCCGTTCGACCCCGCCGCCGGCAAGCTACCTATCATCACCGACCTCTCCGCGGGTGCGCCGCGGGTCGAGGCGTTCCGCGTGCTCCGAACCAACCTGCAGTTCACCAACGTCGACCAACCGAGCAAGGTCTTCGTCATCACCAGCTCGGTCCCTGATGAAGGTAAGACCTCGACCTCCTGCAACCTGGCCATCGCTCTGGCACAGGCAGGCAGCCGGGTGGCCCTGGTCGAGGGCGACCTGCGCCGGCCCAGGGTCGCTGAATACCTCGGACTCGAACCCGCCGTCGGCCTGACTACCGTCCTCATCGGCCGCGTCGCACTGACCAACGCGCTGCAGGAGTGGGGAACGCCAGGGCTGTCCGTCCTCACCAGCGGTGAGGTTCCACCCGACCCGGCCGAACTGCTCCAGTCGAAGGCGATGGCCGGTGTGATCGAGGAGCTGCGGCGCAGCTTCGACGTCGTCCTCATCGACGCTCCCCCGCTGCTCCCGGTGACCGATGGTGCGCTCCTCGCCGCGCAGGCCCACGGCGCGTTGCTGGTCGTGAGGTTCGGGAGGACCACCCGCGATCAGGTACGCAGCTCGGTCGAACGCCTCGACTCCGTCCATGCCCGCCTGGTCGGCACAGTGCTCAACCGGTGCCCACAGCGGGACAACGCCGGATCGTACGGCTACAGCTACAGCTACAGCAGCCGGACTCCCAAGAAGAGCACGAGTCGGTCCACCTCCCCCGACGCGAAGGTACCCACACCCGCGGACCGCACCCTCGACGCTGTCGGAGGCCGCCGCCCCGACGAGAAGTAGCGGATCGCCGCCAACGCAACGCCGCGAGACTCATCGGCTACCGGAGATGGTCACCGGCTCCATCCCGGATACCGGTGATCTCCCGGTAGGCGTGGGTCGTACCGAGGATGAAGCGGACCGTTCGCCGCGAACAGTCGGCGACGAGGTACTCCGGCGGGGCGATACTCGGCGCGTCGTTCCGCGATCCCGACGTCACCAACTCCACGGCAGCCACCACTGTGCTCACGTCGAGCCCCGCCGTCACGACGGCGCCGGCGTCCAGCGCCTCGGGCCTTTCCACCGAGGTGCGCAGGGTGACCGCGGGGAACCCCAGGATCGACGCCTCCTCAGAGATCGTTCCGGAGTCCGACACGACGCAGAACGCAGCCAACTGCAGTTTGACGTAGTCGAAGAAGCCGAAGGGTTCGCAGAAGTTGACCCGGTCCGGTGACGACCAGCCCTCGAGCGCCTCCATCCGCTTCCTCGTCCGCGGGTGAGTGGACACGATCACTGGAAGCGCCCATCGGTCACGAAGGTTGGTGATGCACTCCAGGAGTCTCCGCAGCCGCTGCGGGTTGTCGACGTTCTCCTCGCGGTGGGCGCTCACCACGAAGAACTCACCGCTTGTCACGGACAGGCGATCGAGCACTGTGGACACCTCGACCTGAGGACGGTAGTGGTCGAGGACTTCCTTCATGGGGGAACCCGTGAGGAGGACACGTCGGGGCTGGATGCCCTCGGCGAGGAGGTTGCGCCTCGCGTGCTCGGTGTAGACCAGATTGAAATCGGCGATGTGGTCGATGAGCCGACGGTTGGTCTCCTCCGGCACGTTCTCGTCGAAGCAGCGGTTTCCGGCCTCCATGTGGAAGACAGGTATACGCAGTCGCTTCGCCATGAGCGCCGCGATCGAACTGTTGGTGTCACCGAGCACCAACAGGGCGTCGGGCCGCTCGGCCACGAGGATCTCCTCCACCTTGATCAGGGTGTCACCCAGCATCCGCCCCAGCGTGGAGGTGTCGACCCCGAGATAGTGGTCCGGGCGTCGCAGTCGGAGCTCGTCGAAGAAAATGTCGGACAGTGTGTAGGCGTAGTTCTGACCGGTGTGGACGAGAACGTGACCTACCGTTGAGTCCAGGTGAGGAATGACCCGGGAAAGTCGAATGATCTCAGGTCGCGTTCCCACAACCGTCATGACCTTCACGTGCAACTCCTTACCCGCCGCGCGGCTGACGGCTCCGAATGTGGTCGAACTTCTGCACGTCCAGCCGGTGCCTGCTCCATATTACGGACATCGCGACCATTCCTACCGGGCGGTGCCCGACAGCACCGCCCAAGTGAAAACTTCTTAACGAGTTCGGCCGGGCAGACCGAAAGGAAAAGAGCGAACTTCGGACAACTTCCCGCCGCCCAGGGAGATATCCGTATTCCTGAAGGGGAACCGTACCGAATATATGGACCGTAACCTCTTCACCGTATTCGCTCACAACGCATCGTGGGGGCTGGCATGGCCGATCACACTCTCCCCTTCGCGCTACCGGACATAGGCGAGGAGGAGATCCAGGCGGTCTCGGACGCGCTGCGGTCCGGCTGGTTGTCCAGTGGCCCCAGGGTCGAGGAGTTCGAGCGCCGGTTCGCCGCCCTCTGTGGCGACGGTGTGCAGGCGATCGCACTCAACTCCGCCACCGCCGGGCTGCACCTGGCGCTGGAGGCTCTCGGGATCGGTCCCGGCGACGAGGTTCTCGTTCCGACGTGGACGTTCACCGCGACTGCCGAGATAGTCGTCCACCTGGGTGCCAGGCCCGTGTTCGTCGACAGCGACCCGGTGACCCTCAACATCGATCTGGCCGACGCCGAGCGCAAGGTCACCCGAAACACGCGAGCCGTCCTCCCGGTCCACTTCGCGGGTAGGGCGGTGCCACCGTCACGGCTTCACGAGTTCGCCGTCCGGCATCACCTGCAGGTCGTCGAGGACGCGGCACACGCGTTTCCCAGTGCGAGTGAGGGCGTACCCGTCGGCGCCGGGCACAGCACGGCGACCGTCTTCAGTTTCTACGCCACGAAGACGATCACGACGGGCGAGGGTGGAATGCTGGTCACCCGAGACGCCGGCCTGGCGAACCGCGTTCGGATGACCAGGTTGCACGGCATCGACCGCAACGCTTTCGACAGATACCGCAGCGACCGTCCCGCCTGGCGCTACAACATCGCGGCGGCGGGATACAAGTACAACCTGACCGACACCGCCGCCGCGATCGGGCTGGTGCAACTCGACCGGGCGGAGAAGATGCACCTGCGACGTGAGCAGATCGCCGGGCGTTACCGGACCGCCTTCGCCGATCTTCCGCTCGATCTGCCGCAGGAGGCCCCGCCCACCGACGTTCATTCATGGCACCTGTTCGTCGTCCGGCTGTGGGACGGCGCCGAGGTCGGCCGAAACGAGTTCATCGCGGAAATGTCACGGCGCGGCGTGTGCTGCAGCGTCCATTTCATTCCGCTGCACATGCACTCGTACTGGCGAGAAGAGTACGGCCTTCGGGACGAGATGTTCCCGGTCGCCAGCAGCGAATTCGACCGGGTGGTGAGCATCCCGCTGTACTCCGGAATGACCGACGAGGACGTCGACCGGGTGATCGAGACGACCCACGACGTTCTTCGGTGATCCGGAGGCGGACCCGATCCACTCTCAGTGCTTACCGGCCGGCCGACGGCATGGATCGCGTGCTCACGCCCGCACCCATCTTCTCGCAGGTTTCCCGCAGCGTCTCCACCACCTGCCCGGGACCACTCCACAGGTCGATGGCCTGGACGGTTGCCGGCTCTACCGCCGGCACCGCGATGTGTGAGACCAGCGGATGAACGGGCCGGCGATCCGGCTCGCCGGTGCCGAGCAACTCCTCGTGCACCTTCTCACCCTGTCGCAGCCCCGTGTAGACGACCTCGATTTGCCGACCGGACATCTCGATCAGCCGCCGGGCGACATCGTCGATACGGACCGGCGCGCCCATGTCGAGGACGAGCGCTTCGCCCGCCTCACCGATCGCGGCCGCTTGAATCACCAGTTGCACGGCTTCCTGGACGGTCATGAAATAACGTGTGGCCTCCGGGTCGGTCACTGTCACCGGACCGCCGGCCTCGATCTGGGCGGTGAACGCGGTGAGCACGGACCCCCTGCTCCCCAGCACGTTGCCGAACCGGACACTGAGAAAGGTCTCACCTGTGTCCATTGCGGCCGCCGCCGTGAGGCCTTCGGCGATTCGTTTCGAGTAGCCGAGCACGCTGACCGGGTTCGCAGCCTTGTCGGTCGAGATGTTGACGAAACGACGTACACCGGCGGCCTTGGCCGCGTCGAGGACCGCGATCGTGCCCCAAACGTTCGTCTTGACCGCCTCGGCGGGGTACTGCTCCAACATGGGTAGGTGTTTGAGCGCCGCGGCGTGGAACACCACATCGGGACGTCGCTTCTCCAGGATGTCGAGGATCTGTTGAGTGTCCCTGATGTCGGCCAGAACGACGTCCGGGGTGTCCAGCATCGCCCGGCCCTGGATCGACAGCTGGACGGTGTGCAGGGCGGACTCGTCACGGTCCAGCATGATCAGCTGGGCGGGAGCGTAACGGTGGATCTGTCTGCACAGCTCCGACCCGATCGAACCGCCGGCCCCTGTCACCAGAACCCTCCGGCCGGTGAGGTAGCCCGCGACCGCGCCGACGTCGGTGTCGATCTGGTGCCGGCCGAGCAGATCGCCCACCTCCAGACTGCGCAGGTCCGAGACCGCGACCTGGCCGTTGAGCAGCTCTCCCACACCGGGCAGCACCTTGAGGTCCATGTCGAGAGCCGCCGCGCGACTCTCGACGGTGCGCATCAGTTGCGCCCCAGCACTGGGGATCGCCACGACCAGGGTGCGACAACCCGTCTGTGCGACCACGTCGGCGCAGTCGTCGAAGGTACCCATCACCGGCACGCCGCGCAGCCGCCGGTACCGCTTGTGCGGATCATCGTCCAACAGGCCGACCGGTCGCCAGGTCCGCTGAGGGTCTCGCATCATCGAGTCCACCAGCTGGCGCCCACCGTCCCCAGCTCCGAAGATGAGCACAGGCGTGCTCCTGGTGTCGGCGTGGTTCCGGCCTCCGAACTCCCGTATCCGCCGCCACCCGGCACGCCACCAGGCCACCAGGGCAAAGGTCATGAAGGAGGCCGCGACCGGAACCGACCTCGGAACGAGCGGTTGGGCGGCGACCGTGTTGGCGATCACGATGACGATCCCGACAGATCCGGTCACGCCTCCGAGCAGCAGCATCTCCTCGAAGCTGCCCATCGTCGCGCGTCCCTGGTGCAGGCGCACCACCCAGCCGAAGCCGGCGTGCAATACGGTCGCCGCCAGCCCGAGAGTGATCACGCCGCCCCACGGGACAGGACCACTGGCGACGTCCATTCGAAGAGCGGCGAACGTGACCATCGAAAGCAACCAGGCAGCACCGTCCAGGCCGACCAGTACAACCGGCCGCCGGGCAAGAGTCCTCAGCCCACGCTTCACCCTGATACCCCCGTATCCGGCCGCGTCATAGTGAGCTCCTCATGGGACACGACCCTCCGTGGCCAGTTAAGCCGATGAACATGAGCCAGGCCGCCAGACCGGACGATCTGAGAAGATCCCAATCCGGCTACTAATTGCACGGCAAAGAATGTGAGCACGTCTCCTGGCAGAACCGCGTTCGGAAAGGGAATTCTCACCCTGGCGGCGCCGAGATCCCGTAGCAGTTCATCCGGCGCCCTCCGGCCACGCGATAGCTGCCGAGCAAATTCCAGCCGGCCCGTTGGTAGAAACGGTTGACCCGGTTGTTCCCTTCGGCGTCGGTGGTCAGGTAGGCGTCGGTGACACCACGGGCCTGTACGGCAGACCACCAGGCCTCCAGCAGTCGGCGACCAACGCCGGAAGCCTCCACGACAGGATCAACACAGATGGAACTCAGCAGCGCTCCGCGCGCCCTGATCGGGACACCACCTCGATAACCCAGCCCACGGAGCAGCCTCACCACCGCCCTCGGATGCCGGAACCCTGCCAACAGACTGGCCACCATCAGGGGGCCGAGTTGCCTGCACAGCATGCGACGGAAGAACTGATCGGGTACGACAGTTCCGACCACGACCCCGACGAGCCCGCCGGCAGGGTCTCGAGCTACGACCGTCACCGCCGCGGGGTCCTCCACGAAAGCGCGGTAGAACTCCCGAAGGAACCGTTCACCCAGACTGGTCAGGAAGAATCGCGCGAACGACCGAGCGTGCAGACTGGCCGCCGCGGCCACATCTTCTGACCGCAGGACGTGCACGGCCGGGTAGATCGCCTCGTGCTTCCGAACCCCGGGGTGGCTCACCTCACGCTCCCGACTCGCGGCCGGACCCGCTCGGCGTAGGTGTCCGGCTCGAGCGGGTCGTGCATCGTGTGGGTCCAGAAGAAGGTGACGAGTTCGTCGACGCCAGTGTTGACGATGTTGTGTGCCCACATCGTCGGCATGTCGACGATCGCGGGAGAATCGGCGGAGACCGCGAAGGAGATCACCTCGTCGTGGAAGAGCCTGCGGAGGTTGATCATCGCCTGTCCGCGAACGACGAGGAACCGCTCGACCTTCCCCAGGTGGAAGTGGTCACCTCTCGTCACACCGGGCATGCTGGTGGACACGAAACTCTGCCCGGTGCCGCCGTGCGACCGTACGCACTCGACCAGGTCTCCCCGCTCGTCGCGGTGGGACGTCGGCCGCATCGGATAGGTCTGGGGAAACATGGCAGCGCGAAGCGTGTTGAACAAGTCAACCTCGAGTTGCGTCGTCAGCGCCGGCAGCTCACCACCCCTGTACAGGTGGTGCATCCCGCGAAGCAACTCCCACACCTGGGTTACCGACGTGTCCTCACCTCGCGGCCGGACCATCTCCGAGGGACCCGGCTCCAGTGCGCCGATGAGGTCGGCCGACGCGCGCTGGACGTGGAGCAACTCCACCGGTCGGTCGTCGATGGTCGGGAGTCGCTCGTCCACCACCGCACGGACGAAGGTCGCCACGAAGGAGTTGTAGTTCGGACGGCCGTGCTCACCGAAAAGATTGGGCAGGACCACGTCCACGAAGCGAGCTCCGCGGGTCGTTGCGCTGTCCGCCAGGAGGATTCCGGCCTGGGCCTTCCCCCGTCCGTACGGTGTGTCGGCCCCCGCGTGGAGGGAGTTGGCGAAGACCACGCACGACAACTGTCCGCTGTCGCGGACCGCCCGGCCGACCATCTGTGCCAGCGCAACGTTTCCCTGCTCGACCTCCTCGTCGGTGCCGCGGTTGACACCCGCGAGATGTATCAGCGCGTCGGCGTCCTTGAGCTCGGTGTCCAACCGGTCCAAATCCGCGCGGCCGATCGCCACGACCTGGTGGTCGGTGAGCGCCCGGAGGCGTACCCGCAGGTGCCATCCGAGAAATCCGTGCCCGCCCGTCACGACGACCTTCACAGCGGCATCCGTTCCGTCATCGACCGGATCTCCGGGATGGTCGCGAGGAGAGCCATCGCCTGCTCGACATCCAACTGGTCGGCGTTGTCCGAGGAGTAGTCCTCCACGACCGCGGCCTCGAGGGCCCCCTGTTCGTAGTACACCTCGTACTCGAGGGACCGCGTGTCCAGCGGTACGCGGTAGTAGTCACCCTGGTCACTGGCACGCACCATCTCCTCCCTGCTGAGCAGGGTCTCGTGGAGCTTCTCCCCATGGCGAGGTCCCAGCACCTTGATCGCCGGCTCGCCGTAGCCGAGCAGCTTCGCCAGGGCGTGTGCCAGCACCTCGACGGTGCAGGCTGACGCCTTGCGGACGAAGAGGTCGCCGGGCTCACCGTGAACGAACGCGTGTTCCACCAACTCCACCGAATCCGTGAGCGTCATCATGAACCGCGTCATCGTGGGCTCGGTGATCGTCAACGGTCGGCCGGTCCGTAGCTGATCCACGAACAACGGGATGACCGAGCCGCGGGAGTACATCACGTTGCCGTACCGGGTCACCGAGACGACGGTCGCGGATCCGGCGTTGTTCCTTGCAAAAGCTTGAGCCGTCTTCTCCATCAGGGCTTTGGACATGCCCATCGCGTTGACCGGGTAAACGGCCTTGTCCGTACTGAGGCAGACCACCGACCGCACTCCGGCGGCCGCGGCGGCCTCGATGACGTTCCGGCTACCGAGGACGTTGGTGCTCACCGCCTGCTGCGGGAAGAACTCGCACGAGGGCACCTGCTTGAGGGCCGCGGCGTGGAAGACGTAGTCGGTGCCGGACACCGCTTCCCGGACACTTCGTGGATCCCGTACATCACCCAGGAAAAGCTTCAGCCGGTGGTCGGCGAAGCGTCGCCGCATGGCGTCCTGCTTGGCCTCGTCACGGCTCAGGACGTGCACGGCGCGCACGTCCCGGGACAGCAGTCTCTCGACCATCGTCGCTCCGAAGGAGCCTGTCCCACCGGTGATCGCGATGACCGCACCGGCCATGTCCGACGCCGGATCAGCCAGCATGGGTTTTCTCCTGTCGTGCGATCCTCTGCAGGGCGCTCTCCACGCGTCCCACGCCTGTCTCGGCGGAGAACGTCCTGTGGTAGTAATCGCGGCCGCGCTCACCGAGGAGCCGCAGGTTGCCCCGCCCCAGAACCGTCGCCTGCCGGATCCCGTCCAGTACCTTCGCGGGGTCGGCCGGCCCGACCGCGATCCCGGCTCCACTCTCACGTGCCACGGAGGCGACATCTCCGTCGGCGGCAACGAGCATGGCCTTTCCGGCGGCCAGTGTCGCCTGCACCTTGCTCGGCATCGTGTACGCGGCCATCGCGGAGGGACGAAGGCTCACGTAGTGAATGTCTCCGGTCGCCATCAACGCCGGCACACGCTCCTTCGGGACCCGACCGAGAAAGCGGACGTTGGTGGCCCCGACGTCTCGTGCCCGCCGGCGGAGATCAGCTTCGGACACCCCCGACCCCGCGACCAGGCAACGGAAGTTGGGATCGTCCACTTTCGCGCAGGCGTCGACCAGCGACTCCAGTCCCTGCGCCCCGCCGAGCGTGCCCGCGTACACGAGTACGACGTGGCTCTCGTCCAGACCGAGTTCGGCTCGCATACTCCGGGCCGTGGCATGGGTGGGATGTTCGTCGGCCCACAGCGGAATGTAGGTGAGCTTGTCCGCCGGTACGCCTCTGCCCTGCAGGAGCCGGCCCACTCCAGGAGAGATGTAGGCGACGCTGCTCGCGGCGCGGTACATGTGTCCGCACCACGAACTCAGAACCCCTTCGACCGCGCGGAGCCCGCCGTTGCCCATGAACCCACTCGCGGCGACGTTGTCCGGCCACAGGTCGAGCACGTGCAGCAGGACGGGCACCTGGTGGCGATACCGGATCCACCACATCGGCGCCGCCACCGTGACCGGTGAGTTGCCGACCCACACGGCGTCCATTCCTCGCAGCCGCTCGATCCCCGACAGCAGGGCCGAGGCGGCAAACGAGCCGTAGGTCAGTGTGCGCCGAAGTACCGAGGAATCATGACTCGGGTAAAGCGCGACCCGCCTGACGTGAACATTTCCTAATGTTTCATCGAAACGTCGTCGGATTTGATAGCCCGCGGCGACCTGGCCGTCGGGATAATTGGGAAAGCCGGTCAGGACGTGAACGTCGTGACCCCGGTCCGCAAGACCGCGCGCGAGTACGCCGGGTAGGCTCGCCGGCCCCGGTTCGGGATCGAACCACTGACTCAGAACACCGATTCTCATAAGCTCCTCGGGCGGCAGTGTACGCAGATCGAGAAGGCCCGCCCGGTGTTCGAGCACGTGTCGACCACAAAGTCGCCGGGCGATTTCAAGATCGAGAATTCTGCGGCCGGTGGACCATGGCTTATTTTGCGGATGTCCTCGTAATAAACGGACGAAGATGCCACTATCGATTCCGCACGAACGACATGCGGCCTCGGCATTCGTCAGCCGATGGTTCACGATCCGCTATGGCCGACGGGACCTCAAGCCCTGCCCAGGAACGAGATGAGGCTTTGTGGATCTTCGCGACTACTTCAAGGTGTTCGGACGCCGCTGGCGGCTGGTCGTGGTCGGTGCTCTTGTCGGCGTCGCGGCGGCGACACTGGTCACACTTGAAGCGCCGCTCAAGTACACCTCGACCGTCCGCCTTTTCGTGTCCACTGCTCAGCCGGACCTTACCTCCGCCTATCAGGGCGGGCTCCTGTCCGAGCAACGGGTCGGGTCGTATGCAGATCTGGTGACCGGCCCGGAGATCGCCCGGCGCGTGGTAGACAGGCTCGGCTTCAAACGCAGTCCGGATGCTCTGCGTGGTCAGATCAGCGCCGACGTCGTACCGAACACCGTCATCATCGTCGTCAGGGTGACCGACCGGACCCCACACACGGCCGGCCGGATCGCCCAGGCGGTCACTGACGAGTTCACCAGCTTCGTGCGGCGTTTGGAGAGCAACTCCGCGACGTCGGGAACGCCGATCAAAGTCACGTCACTGGGACCGCCGGTCACCGGCCAGGATCCGGTGAGTCCACAGCCGATCCGGAATGTTGCCGTCGGCTTCGTGGTCGGTCTTCTGCTGGGCGCCGGCGCCGCGGCGTTCCGGGAGTCGCTGGATGCGTCCTTGCGTCGGCCCGAGGAGGTTGCCGGGCTCACCGCGGCACCCGTGCTGGGCTCATTCGCGTACGACTCGAAGGTGAACAAACGGCGCCTGCTCACCGACTACCGGACGCACTCCCCACGCGTGGAGGCCTTCCGCTTGCTGCGGACCAACCTGCAGTTCGTCGACGTCGACCAGCGCAGCAAGGTCTTCGTCGTCACCAGCTCCTTGCCCGGAGAGGGCAAGACCACCACGGCGACCAACCTCGCCATCGCCCTGGCGCAGTCGGGTCAACGGGTGGCGCTCGTCGACGGCGACCTGCGCCGCCCCGGAGTCGCCGACTCTCTCGGTCTGGAAACCTCGGTCGGGCTGACCAGCGTCCTGATCGGGCGGATCGCCCTGTCCGACGCCATACAGGAATGGGGTCCGGACAAGCTCCCGGTGCTCACCAGTGGGCCGATGCCGCCCGATCCGACGCACCTGCTGCAGTCTCGTGTGATGGCGGAGGTTCTCGCCGACCTGCGGCGGGCGTTCGACATCGTTCTGATCGACGCCCCACCGTTGCTTCCCGTGGCGGACGCGGCCATCCTGTCCGCCCAGGTCGAGGGTGCGCTCCTGGTGGTACGCCACGGCAAAACCACCCGCGACCAGGTTCGTTCCTGTGTCGAACGCCTGGGCTCGGTCCACGCGCACGTCGCCGGCACCATCCTCAACATGTGCCCGAACAGTGGGCCCAACCGGGTCGACTACAGCTACAGCTACAGCTACGCCGGTCCGGCCGGCGACGACCTGCAGCCACTGGCGAACGGCCGGGTGCAGCCCTCCGCCGCCGCCCAGGTCGCCGAGGCCGTCGGCAGCCGCCGTGCCACAGACGGCGAGACCGGCAACGCCCCCGCCAACGGTGCCGGCTGAGTTCGCGAGGTACCCCATCGATGTCCACCACAGTGTCTTCGACGACCCCCACGACCGCCGCGCCGGCTGCCACGAGCAGTGAGGCGGTCACCCAGACCCACGAGCTGTCCATCCTCGGCGGCGTGGTGCACAAGCGGTACCGCTCCTGGGACCGCGGTGAGCACCTGCGCGAGTGGTCGGCGCTGCGGCTGCTGCACGCGCACACCGTCGACCTGGCTCCGGCACCGCTGGCGGCCGACCTGGAGGCCAGCGTCCCGAGCCTGACGGTGGGCGAACTGCCGGGCCGACCCCTCGGCGGTGCGCTCACCGGCCCCGAACTCGACGGCCTGGAGGCCGCGCTGCGCATCCTGTGGTCGGTGCCGGTCGGGTCCATGCCCCGCCGGAGGTTCGCACCGCGCGAGGCGCTGGCGGTGGCCCGGATGCGGTTCGCCGGCGCCTCCCGCCCGCCGGGGCCGCTCGGCCGGGCCGTGGACGCCGTACGTGAGTGGCTGGTCGACGTCCGCCTGCCCGGAGGTGCCGCGAAGGTGCTCGGCCACGGCGACCCGAACCTCGCCAACTACCTGTGGGACGGCACCCGGGTGCGGATCGTGGACTTCGAGGACGCGGGCCGGTCCGACGTGTCGTACGAACTCGCCTCCCTGGTCGAGCACCTTTCGGCTAAGGAGACCGACTGGGACGGGTTCTGGCCCCGGTTCGACGTGGACCCGGCCCGCTTCCTGGAGAGCCGGCGGCTGGCCGCGGCCCTGTGGCTGTACACGTTGCTGCCGGGCGGCCCCTCGGTCCGCCGCAACCCTCCGGGGACGCCGGAGCGGCAGGCCGAGCGGATGCTCAGACTGCTCGCATGAGCTCGGGTTACCGGCGTGATCTCGGGGTACGTGAGCCGCCGGACACCCGATCATTTGCGTTAGCGCAACGATTGCAGGTATAGAGGAACCCATGAGTCCTCAGGTAGTCGTGGTCACCGGCGCGAGCGCCGGAGTCGGACGCGCCACCGCCAAGGCGTTCGGTGCACGCGGAGCGAAGGTCGCGCTGCTGGCGCGGGGCGAGACCGGGCTGGCCGGTGCCGCCCGGGAAGTACGCGAGGCCGGCGGGCAGGCGCTGCCGATCCCCGTCGACGTCGCCGACGCCGACCAGGTGGAGGCGGCCGCCGCCCGGGTCGAGGACGAACTCGGCCCGATCGACGTGTGGGTCAACGTCGCGTTCACCTCGGTGTTCGCGCCGTTCCACCAGATCGGCGCCGAGGAGTTCCGGCGGGTCACCGAGGTGAGCTATCTCGGCTACGTCTACGGCACCATGGCGGCGCTGCGGCGGATGCGCACCCGCGACGAGGGCACCATCGTCCAGGTCGGCTCGGCGCTGGCCTACCGCGGAATCCCGCTGCAGTCGGCGTACTGCGGCGCCAAACACGCGATCCAGGGCTTCCACGAGTCGCTGCGGTGTGAACTTCTGCACGAGCGCAGCAACGTGCACGTGACGATGGTGCAGCTGCCGGCGGTAAACACCCCGCAGTTCACCTGGGTGCTGTCCCGGCTGCCGCGCCGGGCCCAGCCGGTCCCCCCGATCTACCAGCCGGAGGTCGCCGCGCGCGGAGTCGTGTACGCCGCGGACCACCCGCGCCGCCGCGAGTACTGGGTGGGTGGCAGCACGGTCGCCACGCTGATGGCGAACGCCGTGCTGCCCGGCGTACTCGACCGCTACCTCGGGCACACCGGCTTCGGCTCCCAGCAGACCGACCAGCCCCGCGACCCCGAGCAGCCGGCCAACCTGTGGGAACCCGCCGACGGCCCCGGCGGACAGGACTTCGGCGCGCACGGGCCGTTCGACCCGCGGGCGACCGGGCAGAGCGTGCAGCAGTGGGCGTCACACCATCCCCGCCTGTCGGCGGCCGCCGCGGCCGGCGGGCTCGCCGGCCTCGCCGCCCTGGCGGCGAAGGTGGTCCGGCGATGAGCGGGGTGAGCAGGCTGAGCGGAGTGAGCAGGCTGAGCAGCGTGAACCTGGCGACCGCGCTCAGCGCGATCCGGTTCACGTACGGCATGGTCGAGGCGACGGTCCCCGACGTGGTGTCCCGGCGAGTGGCCGGCCGCCCGCTGGACCGGCACGAACGCCTCGCCGCCCGCGTGCTCGGCGTACGCCACATCCTCCAGGCCGGTGCCGCCACCGTGCTCGCGTCCCCGACGGGTTACCGCCTCGGCGCGGGGGTGGACGCGCTGCACGCGCTCAGCATGGTGGGGTTGGCTGCGGTCGACCGCAGGCGCCGCCCGCTCGCGCTGGCCGAGACGGTGACCGCGTCCGCGATGGCGCTCGCCGGACTGTACGCCGCCCACCGGGCCGGCCAGACGTTCAGCTTTCCTGCCAGCCCAGCATCGAGGTCTCCACGTCCGTGACCTCACCTGCCGCGGCCGCGAAGGCGTCCAGCGCGCTGGCCAGTCGCCGGCGCTGGACCTCCGGCATGCGCGCCACGACGTCGGCGACCGCGGCCCGCCGGTGCCGCATCATCTGGTCGACCAGGCGCCGGCCCTTCGGGGTCAGCGTGAGGGCGAGGTGCCGTCGGTCGCGCGGATCCTCGTCGCGCCGCAGCAGCCCGGCGGCCACCAGCCGGTCGCAGATGCGGGTGGCGTTGGAGGCGTGGACGCGGAGTTCGCGGGCGACGGCGCCGAGGTTGACCGGGCCACGGGTGGCGATCATCACCAGCACCCGGAGCTGGCTGAGAGTCACCGCTTCCTCCACCTCGGCGACCGAACGCGCCACCACCGCGACCCACACCCGCGCGGCCCGCAGCACGGCGTCGACCTGCCGGTCGGCGTCCTCGAACTGCCGATCAGCGTGCTCGGCGCCCTCAGCGTGGTCGACCTGCTCGACGTGTTCGTCCCCGTGGCCGGGATCCCCTGAGCCCATCCGGCAAGTATCCGTGGAGTAGTTGCGCCTATGCAAACGTCACCCACCGAACCGTCGCCGACGCCGAACGACTTCCAGCCGTCCGTACTCCGCGAGTACGCACTGATCGCCGACGGCGAGCGTGGCGCACTGTGCGGCCCCCGCGGGGAGATCGCCTGGCTGTGCGCGCCCGGATGGGACGACGACGCGGTCCTGTCCGGCCTGGTCGGCGGCGGCGGCGTCTATGCCGTCACCCCGATCGAACGCCACGTCTGGGGCGGCCACTACGAGCCGGGCTCGCTCGTCTGGCGCAACCGCTGGGTCACCACCGACGGCATCGTGGAGTGCCGGGACGCGCTCGCCTTCCCGGGCGACCCGCACCGGGCCGTCGTCCTGCGCCGGGTGGAGGCCCCGGAGGGCACCGCCCGGATCCGGGTCGTACTCGACCTGCGCGCCCGCTTCGGCCAGGAGCCGATGCGCGACGTACGCCGCACCATCGACGGCCGGTGGACGGCACGGACCGGGCCGTTGTGGATCCGCTGGACCGGAGCTCCGGCGGCCCGACCGGCCGAGGACGGACGTCTGGAGCTGGAGCTCACGGTGCCGGGCGGCGACCACCGGGACCTGATCCTCGAGGTCGGCGACCGCGAACTTCCCGAGCCAATCGACCCGGACCAGGCGTGGGCGCGTACGGAGGAGGAGTGGCGGGCCGCCGTGCCGGAGTTCGCCACCTCGGTGGCGCCCCGCGACGCCCGTCACGCGTACGCCCTGCTGCGCGGGCTGACCACCGGCTCCGGCGCCATGGTCGCGGCCGCCACCCTGGGTCTGCCGGAGCGGGCCGAGGCCGGCCGCAACTACGACTACCGCTACGCGTGGATCCGGGACCAGTGCTACGCCGGGATCGCGGTCGGCGTCGACGGCCCGCATCCGCTGCTCGACGACGCGGTGAAGGTGGCCACCGCCCGCCTGCTCGAACACGGCGACCGGCTCGCGCCCGGCTACCGGGCCGACGGCTCGGGCATCCCGCGGGAGCGGCGGCTGCACCTTCCCGGCTACCCCGGCGGCGCGGACGTCGTCGGGAACTGGGTGCACGGCCAGTTCCAGCTCGACGCCTTCGGCGAGATCCTCCAGCTGCTGACCGTCGCGGCCCGCCACGACCGGCTCGACGACGACGGACGCCGCGCGCTGCACCTCGCCGTGGACGTGATCGACCGCCGCTGGGACCGGCCGGACGCCGGGATCTGGGAGTTGCGCGAGGACTGGTGGACGCACTCCCGGCTCGCCTGCGTCGCCGGGCTGCGGGCCGCCGCCGGCGTCGTCACGCGCGCCGAGTCGGGCCGGCTGACCGATCTCGCCGACACCATCCTGGGCGAGACCACGAAACGCTGCACGCGACCGGACCGGGCGTGGCGCCGCAGCCCGCGGCACGACGGCACCGACGCGGCTCTGCTGCTGCCCCCGGTGCGGGGCGCGCTCCCCCACGACGATCCGCGGGTACGCGCGACGATCACCGCCGTGGAGAACGAGCTCACCCAGGACGGTTACGCCTACCGGTTCGCGGCCGACGGCGACGTGCCGCTCGGAGAGAACGAGGGCGCGTTCCTGCTCTGCGGCTTCGAGCTGGCACTGGCGTACTGGCACCAGGGGCAGGTCGACCGGGCCGGGCGCTGGTTCGAGCGCAACCGCGCGGCCTGCGGGCCGCCGGGGCTGTTCACCGAGGAGTACGACGTACGCCAGCGGCAGCTGCGCGGGAACATCCCGCAGGCCTTCGTGCACGCGATGTTCCTGGAGACGTCCCTGCGGCTGGCCGGCGATCCCGTCCGGTGAGACGACCGGCCGCCGGGAGGGTTCGGGTCGGCCATCATGGCCGGATGAACCACGACGACGCCCGGGCCTTCGCCGACCGGTGGGTCCGCGCCTGGAACGCCCACGACCTCGACACGCTGCTGGAGCACTTCGCCGACGACGTGGTGTTCACCTCGCCGGTCGCGGCGCGGTTGCTCGGCGGCGACGGGATCATCCGGGGCAAGGAGGCCCTGCGGGCCTACTGGACCGAGGGCCTGGCCCGCATCCCCGACCTCCGCTTCGAGGTGCTCGGCGTCTACGTCGGCGTCGGCACCCTCGTCATCAACTACCGCAACCAGGTGGGCGGGGTCGTCAACGAGGTCCTGACATTCGGCGGGAACGGCGAGGACAGCGGGAACGGCGGGAACGGCGGGGATGCCGGCGGCCTGGTCACCCACGGGCACGGCACCTACCTCGACGGCGGCGCCAACCCGGCGGGTCTACGCGCCGACTGACCCGGCGGGCTTCGCGGCCCCGGCCTCCAGCCGGCCCGGCGCCGAGGGGCAGACCTCGTCCGCGGCCGGCAGGCCGACGAGCAGCCGCTTGGCCTCCAGCAGGAACATCCCGAGCGCCGACGGGTCCGCCGCGGCGCGGGCGTCGAGGTCGGCCTGCAGCCCCGCGGCCAGCGAGCCCGCGGCGCCGACGGCCTCCGCGTACGCGGCCCGGTCCTCGTCGGTACAGCGCCCGGCCACGTGGTCGGCGTAGGTGCGGCAGGCCGCGGCCAGCCGGTCGCACAGGTCGGCGTACGGCCCGGCGCTCTCGGGGTCGGGCAACTCGCTCCGGAACGCCTCGTCGGTTCCTTCCAGCAGAACCCGCACCAGGCCGTTCACCGAACCGACCACCCTGCTGACGACCGCGATGACGTCCTCCGGGTCGGGCCCCGCCGACTCCCGGCGTACGGGCTCGAACCGGACGTTCCACCGCCGGCTCTCCGAACTCCAGCCGCTGAGGTCGCGCGCCCGGTCGGTCATCCGGGTCAGTTCACCGCCGCGTTCGTCCCACCGGAGCACGGCGCTCCGGTCGACGCCGGACCGCAGACCCTCGGCGATCGGGGCCAGCAACTCAGCCGCCTCCCGGCTCACCGCCCGCGCGGCGTCCAGGCCGCGGCGGTGGTAGACGGGCGGCAGGACGACCGCGTTGACGACCACCCCGATCACGGCGCCGATCACTGCCTCCCGCAGCCGGTCGACCACGCCATCGAACGTCACCGAGCCGTACACCAGCACGAACAACGCGGTCGTGGCGCAGAAGACGCCCTGGTCGCCGATCCGCGACCACAACGTCAGCGCCAGCGTCGCCGGGAGCACGATGCACATCGCCACCAACGTGCTGCCGACGAGGACGTGCACACCGGTGGCCAGGACGGTGCCGACCGTCATCGCGCCGAGCAGCCACAGTCCGTCGCGAACGGAGCGGTAGACGGTCGTCTGTACGGTGACGATCGCCACCCACGGCGCGATGACCGCGAGCGGGGAGTCCAGCCACCAGCCCGCGACCAGCCAGGCGAGGATGCCTGCCGCCGCGGCCTTGCCCGACTGGGCGACCATCGTGGAACGGTGCCCGCGTACGGCCGGGCGGGCGGCCGGTATCCGGGCTCGCACCGCGTCGATCCGCGATCGGACCGACGCGGGGACACTTCGCTGACCGATCAGGCACCTCCGGAGACCGGGGAAGGTGGTACGCCGGGCGTGGGAGACCCAGGGTCTGCCCTGCGGATCCTAGGTTTTCCGGGCGTCCTCGATGCGCTGCAGGATGCGCCGCGCGGCCGCCTCCTCCTCGTCGGTGTCGGCCGGTGAGGAAGTGGTGGCGGAGACCTCGCCGGACCCGCTGCCGGCCCGCCGGATCTCCGCGCGTTCGAGGACGAGCTTCGCCTCCCGCTCCAGCAGGTCGGTGATCTCCCCGCCGGGAGCGCCCGGCCAGAACTCGGTCGGCTCGGGCGAGTCCTTGCCCAGCGGCTCGTCCTGGGTGGGAAAGAACTCCTGCCGGCGAGTCCTGACCTCCGCGAGCTCGGCGGAGACTTCTTCCTCGGTGCGCACGGGTCCTCCTCGCGGTCGGGGTCGCGTGATCGCAGAGCGCGGGTGTTCTACCCCGGTTGGCTCACCTCACACGGTGACGGACGCACGAAGTAGCCGGGTTTTCCAGACGGTCGGGGGCCCTGCCGGGTGCACGGCTCAGTGGCCAGGTGGAGGCCCGGCCAGGGTGCCCGCGACCCGCTCGAGTCGCAACGCGAGCGTCGGGCACGCGGCCGCGGCCCGCCGGGCGTGCCGCACCTCCTCCGCGGTGAGCCGCCGCCCGTCCACGACCGGGTAACCCCACTCGTCGAGGGTGACGGCCTCGGGCAGGAGTTCGGCGCACAGGCCGTGCGCCGCGCAGGCGATCGGGTCGACGCGTACTGCCGTCCCGTCGCCGACGACGGCGCGCACGAGGTCGCGCCGGGCGCTCATCGCGGTTCTCCGGCCAGGTGGCGCGCTGCGGACGGCAGCGGCAGGACGGGCGGGCGTTCCACTCCGCGGCACGGGTGGCCGGCCGCGTGCCGCCGCACGTCGGCCGCGAACGTCCGCAGCGCACTGCGCGCGAACCCCACCGCACCATCGGGATGCCGGCAGGCGCCGCGGCCGGGAATCACGTCCAGTCGCCGGTGCAGCCGGTCGAGCAGGTCCCGGTCGGCGCGGCCGGCCGCGAGTGCCTCCAGGTCGGCCGCCACGGCGGGCAGCCCGAAGACGCACGGCCCGCACTGACCCGCGGACTCCCCCGCGAGGTACCGCACGACCCGCGCGGTCTCGGCCAGGCCGCACGAACGCGCGGGCAACGCGACCACCACGCCGGCGCCCAGGCGGGTGCCGTCGGGTCCGGCCGGGTCGTGGCCGAGCGGCAGGTCCGCGTCGCGTGGCAGTGGCACCCAGCCGCCGAAGTAGCCGCCGACCAGCGCCGCGACGACCGCGTCGCCGGCACCGGTCTCCTCGGCCTCACCCACGGCGGCACCGGCCGTCGCCAGCACCGACTCGAGCGGCGTGCCCAGCACGATCTCGTACACCCCCGGCCGGCGAACCGCTCCGCCGACGGTGACGAGGGTCGTACCCGGGTCGGTGGGAGTACCGACCGACCTGAACCACTCTGCTCCGTGCCGCACGACCTGCGCCAGGTGCGCCAGCGTCTCCGCGTTGTCGACCAGCGTCGGCCGGCCGCCGACACCCCGCTCGAACGGTCGCGGCGGCGTGGTCGTCGGCCGGGCGTCGCCGGTGTCGAGGAAGTGCACCAGCGCGGACTCCTCACTGGCGACGTACCTCGCCGGTATGCCGACGACGTGCCAGCGCACCCGGTCGTCCCGGCGCTGGGCGACGGCGGCACGCAGCCCGGCTTCGATCGGGGTGTGCCGGTGTACGCAGACGTACACCTCGTCCGCGCCGACCGCGGTGGCGGCGTAGGCGGCACCGTCGAGGACCAGATGCGGTGCGTACGCCAGCAGCGTGCGGTCCTTGCCGCTGGCGGGTTCGCCCTCGCAGCCGTTCACGACGACGACCGGCCGTCGCCAGCGTCCCGGGCGGCGTCCCTCGGTGGCCACGGCCGACAGCTTGCGCCCGGTGGGAAAGCCGGCGCCGCCGCGGCCGCGCAGCCCGGATCGGCGTACGACCTCCAGCACGTGCTCCGGCTCGGGCCGCAGCACCCCGCCGTACCGGTCCAGGTGGTCGGCGAGCGACGGTGCGCCGGCCGCATCTGCCCAGCCCGCGGTCAACCGCGGCAGGGGGTTCGGGGGTTCGGAGGTGGTCGCGGAGCCGGCCGTGGCCTGTGGCACCGGGGTGGTCGTCGTGGTCATGGTCGTACCTCGCGAGTTGTGGGAACGGCACGCGCCGGCGGCACCGGCACACCTGCCGGCACGGACGGAGCGGTCGAAGGGGAGGTGAGCCCGGACGCCGGCCGCGCCGACGACGCGGACAGCAGTCGGACGACCGCGGCGGTGAGGGCCGCGACGAGACAACCGAGCGCGAGCAGCAGCGGCCAGCCGGCCCGGCTGTCGGTGCCGACTCCGAGCCCGTGCACCTCGGCGAGCGGCCAGCAGGCGTAGGCCGCCCAGTGCACCGCGCGCCACAGCCGGTACGGGATGCGCGGCCGGAGCAGGCTGGTGCCGATCAGCAGCAGCATCAGGTCCAGCGCCAGCGTGCCCAGTGCGGTCCAGAACGTCCGGTAGCCGGCGATGCCGGGCACCACCACGTCGGCCCAGCCGAGGTGGACGTACCCGTCGAGGATCGTGCTCGCGACGTGCACGGCCACCAGGCCCACCGCCAGCAGGGACGCGTTGCGGTGCAGGCCTGCCACGACGAACCGCTGCCGGCGCCGTTCACCCACCCGCAGCGGACCGAGGATGCCGAGGACGAACGTCAGGGTGAGCAGCGGAAGTGCCACCAGTCCGGTTGCCCGGCTGACGAACCACAGCACGTTTCCGTTCATGCCCGCACCTCCCGGCTCCGCGCGCCGGGCCAGCCGGCGGTGCGGAGGATTCGCCCGTCGCGCCCGACCAGCCGGGCGGGCAGCCGGTGCGTGGCCAGCCAGCCGGGTGCGCCGGCGCCGCGGACCACGGCTGCCGTACTCGCGGTGTTGGCGTCCAGGCAGGACGCCGCGGCCACGGTGACGGTCCGCCAGAACGGCGGCGCCACGTCCCCGGTGCGTGGGTCGACGATGTGGTGCAGGGTGCGGTCCCCGCGCCGCCAGGTGCGCCGGGTGATGCCGGACGTCGCCAGCCCGCCGGAGGCCAGGGTGATCGCCTGTTCGCCGAACGGGCTTCCGGCCGCGGCGTGGTCGTCGCCGACCACGACCAGCCAGCCGCCTTCGGGCGCCGGACCTGCCAGCGCGATGTCCCCGCCGAGGCTGACCAGCGCGCCGCACCGGTCGGTGGCGACCGAACGGGCCGCGTGGTCGGCGGCCCACGCCTTGGCCGTGGCGCCCACGTCCACCCGGACGCCGGGCGGCACCACCACCCGACGGCGGGCGACGTCCAGGCGTATGCGCCACCACCCCGGTGCGGGGGCGGGTCGGTACGGCAGCTCCGGGCCGTCGGCGGGCACGGCGGCGAAGTCGCGGTCGTAGCCGAGATCGGCGACGGCACGACCGACCGTGGGGTCCACCAGTCCGCCGCTGATCCTGGCCGCCCGCAGCGCCGCCGCGAGGACGTCGGTGAGGATCGGGCTCACCGGCGTCCACCGGCCGGCCGAACGCTCGACCGCGCTGAGCTCGGAGTCCGTACGGAACCTGCTGCAGGCCCGGTCCAGTGCGTTCAGTTCCGAACGCAGAATCTCCCCCGCCGCCGCGAGTCGGCGCGAGTCGGTGACCAGCAGGGTCGCGGTCGTGCCCAGCGCGGCGAACTCCATCCGCCCGGGTGCGGCACCTCGCCGATCCGAACCTTCTTCCGCCTGCTGGGTCCCCGCCGCGGCAACTCCTCGGCCGCCGGTCACGACGCACCTGACCGTACGCCGGGTTGCTGGCCGGAGCCCTGATCCGTTCCCTGGCCCCAGCTCTGGCCCGATCCCTGGTTCGAGTCCTGGCCGGAGCCCTGTTGTGGCGCCTGCTGCGGGGCCGTGTCCGGCGCCTGTACCGAGTCGTCGCCGGTGGACCCGCTGGTGGAGCCGTCCGTCGAGGTGTGGGAGTTCGTCGTGGTGGTCGTCCCGTCGGCGGCCGAGTTGCTCGCCAGCGCCACCCCGACTCCGGCTGCCAGCGCGGTCGCGCCGACTCCTGCCCACAGGGTGAGCGCCCTGACCCGGCCGAGGCCTCGGTCCCGATCCGTAGCCGCGCCCCCGCCCGGTGATTTCGTCTGATCCATCGCATCCGCCCGATTGTTCGTCCGGCCGCCTCTGGTGCGGCCGGTCGACTTCGAGCCTGCGTCCGCGGGTTGAGAACCTCCTTTGTGCCAGCCGTGAGATTGCTGTGAGAGATTCCCCCGGAGCGCGCCCCGGGGCTTGGCCGACCGGGCTTCATGGGCGGAGTACGCGTTGCCGTGGGTCCGCCCACTCCGGGGGTACGTACTCGGGGTGGCCGTGTGCGCCCATGCGGACTTGCCAGCCTTTGTGGTGGACGGTGACGTGGTGGAAGCGGCACAACAGCACGCCGTTGGACAGGTCGGTCGGGCCGCCGTGGTCCCAGGCAGTCATGTGATGCGTTATGCAGCGCGGCTCCGGGATCTGGCAGCCGGGGAAGTGACAGTGGCTGCCGTCCCGGATCGCGAGCGCACGCCGCTGGTGCTCCCTGAAGAACCGGTCCGAACGGCCGAGGTCGAGCACCTGCCCGTCCCCGCCGAGGATGACGGGGATGAGGTCGGCCTCGCACGCCAACCGGCGGACGGTGGCGGCGGAGATGGGCTTCCCGTCGACCCCGAGGTAGCGGGCCGACCCTCCGCCGCCGCACTTGGGGCAGCCGTCGTGCGGGTCGATGGCGTCCTTCAGCCCCACCGCACGCTGGAGTTCGGCGTCATCCTCCTCGGTTCCGGGGTCGGTGTTCGGTTGTGGGGGTTGGCCGGGTGTTCGCGGTGGTGGTATCCCGTCGGCGGGTGAGCCGGTGCCGGGCGACTGCCGTTTCTGCTTACCTGGCTGGGATTCCCGACCTTGTTCCTGACCCTTCGCCTCCTCCGGCGTCGGCTCCCCGGCCTTGCCGGACTGCCTGGAGTCCTTGGCGCCCTTCGTGTCCTTGCTGGTGCCGTATTTGGGGTCGGTGCAGGGGCAGCTGCAGGGCCGGGGGCGTACGGGGGTGGCGGTGTCGTCGATCGTCCCCGCGCCGGTGCCTTTCAGCAGAACGTCGATGGGGATGGTGACCGCGACCTGGGGTGGCCTTCCCCCGCGCACGGGTGCGGTGGTGGCGGCGGCGAGCAGGCCAAGGGCTTCGGCGAACGCGTCCCCTCGCCGCTGTTCGATCGGGCGGGTGTCAGGCTCAGCGCCCTTCTTCGGCTCGGCCAACGGTTCGATGATCTTGCGGAACAGTTCCATCTCCCACGCCGGCAAAGTGATCCGCACCGTCTCCGACTGCGGGATCCCGTTCGGCAGGTAGCGCAGGGACCGCTTCTGCTCGGCCTTGCGGTCCTTCTTCGCCAGTTCCTCACCCTCCAGCCGTTCGGCCTCTTCGGGCGCGATCCGTTCCAGCAGCGACTCGCCCATTCCACGGAGTTCGTCGGGGTTGGCGAAGCCGGCCTTCTCGATCAGGAACTCCTCCGCCCGATGCCGTTCATCGGCCCCCACATACTCGGGGAGCTTCTTGATCGCCTCGGCGATCACCTTCGCCTGCATCGCCGACACCGCCCCGGCCGCCATCGCCTCCAACGTCAGCCGCGCCACCTTGCCCAGGTCGCGGGCCAGCCCCACCACCGCGGACGCCTCCCGCTGGGCGAGCCGCTGCGCGGTGCGCAGGTAGACGGTGGCGTTGGGGGAGCCGGTCAGCCTGCCGATGTCACTGGCTTCTGCCAGAGCCACAAGGTCCAGCTCCAGGGCCTCCAGCCGGGCCTTCTTCACCCGCGCCGCAGCGATCACCGCCGCGAGCTCCTCCGGCTTCAGCCCACCCTTCGGGGCGACCCACGCCTCGTCCAGCGGAGCGTCGACCCGGTCGAGCGCAGCCAGGATCCGGCCGGCGGCATCACCACCGGTCCAGGCACCCCACTCGCTCGAAGACATGATCGAATCGTATCGGCCACCACCGACAAGCCCGGCTTGCCAACAGAGCGGGATTCCTCAACGCATACAGGAGTTTCGAAGCTCGCGATCCGACGAAGGTACGCGACCTTCACCCCTGATGAATTCAAACCCCAGCCGCCACAGCCGTTCGCGTTCTCGGTGGAAGTCGAGGATCACCCCACGCATCATCGACGGACCCTGGAGCAACCGGATCCGAACCCGATCATCTGCAACAGGACTATCTGCTACGGTCTCTACAGACCACTCGCCGCCCCGTACGACAAAGGGACCACGCATGTCCGCCACCGCAGCCTCGCCCTCGCATCCGACTCCACCTCCGGCGTCCACGTCGTCGCCTCAGACCACCGCTCACCGCCGCCTCGCCCTCGCCGTCCTCGCCGCCGGGATGCTGATGAACATCCTCGACGGCAGCATCGTGACCGTGTCGATGCCCGCGATCCAGAGCGATCTCGGCTTCTCCCCCGCCGGACTGAGCTGGGTCGTCAACGCGTACCTCATCGCGTTCGGCAGCCTGTTGCTGCTGGCCGGCCGGCTCGGCGACCTGCTCGGTCGCAAGCAGGTCCTCGTCGCGGGCCTCACGGTCTTCACCCTCGCGTCGGCCGTGGCCGGTACGGCGCAGACGCCGACGATGCTGGTCGCCGCCCGCTTCGCCCAGGGCGTCGGCGGCGCGATGACAGCCGCCGTCAGCCTGGGAATCCTGGTCACGTTGTTCACCCGCCCCCGCGAACGCGCCTCGGCCATCGCGGTGTTCAGCTTCACCGGCGCGGCGGGAGCATCGATCGGACAGGTTCTCGGCGGCGTCCTCACCGACCTGCTCAGCTGGCACTGGATCTTCTGGATCAACCTGCCGATCGGCCTGGCCGCCGTGGCGCTGGCGGCGCGGGTGCTTCCCGGCGAGCGCGGTCTCGGCCTGCGGGCCGGAGCCGACGTCGCGGGGGCGTTGCTGGTCACCGCCGGGCTCACCGTCGGCATCTATGCCGTGGTCACCATCGAACGGCACGGCGCCGGATCGCCGACCACGTTGGCGCTCGGCACGCTCGCCATCGTGCTGCTCGCCGCGTTCGTCCGCCGGCAGGCCACGGCCACCACCCCGCTGATGCCCCTGCGGATCCTCGGCTCGCGCGCCGTCAGCGGGGCGAACCTCGTTCAGGTGCTGATGGTCGCCGCGTGCTTCGCCTTCCAGATCCTGGTCGCGCAGTACCTCCAGCGCGTCGTCGAATACGGCGCCGCGGCGACCGGCCTGGCGATGCTGCCGGCCGCCGTGGTCATCGGTGCGGTCTCACTCGGAGTCTCCGCGCGGCTGAACGCCCGCTTCGGCGAGCGCGCGGTCCTGCTCACCGGCCTGGTGCTGCTGTTCGGGGTGCTCGGGCTGCTGACCCGCGTGCCCGTGCATCCGAACTACCTCACCGACCTGCTCCCGGTGATGCTGCTCGCCGCCGGCTTCGGCCTGGCCCTGCCCGCACTCACCTCGCTGGGGATGTCCGGCGCGAGCGAGGACGACGCCGGGCTGGCCTCGGGACTGTTCAACACCACCCAGCAGATCGGCATGGCACTCGGTGTCGCCGTCCTGTCCACCCTGGCTGCCGCCCGCACCGCCGGCCTGCGCGACACCGGTGCGCACGAGTCCGTCGCACTCACCGGCGGCTACCACCTGGCCTTCGCGGTCGGGGCCGGACTCCTGGTGGCCGCGTTCGCCGTGGCGTTCACCGTCCTGCGCACGCGCGCACCCGAAGCACCCCGCGCCGAACCTGCGAGTGAGTGAGAAACGTTTCCCACATTCGGGCGTACGGACGTACGGGAAACAGGTTTCTCAGCCGAATACGCAGCCAACAACGGTTAATTCCACAATCGAACCTTGACGACGCGGCGCGCGGCGGACTAGAACGTGCCGGAATCGCTTGCTGATCTTGCTTCACCGGTTGCTCTTTCCCGCCGCACGCCCGCGCCTTCGAGGGAGTCGACAGTGCCCGCATCCCGTCATGTGGTCGTAGCCGTGGGGGCGGCTCTTTTACTCGCCACCGCCAACGCCCTGTCCGCCTCGGCGGCGACACCGTTGGTGGAACCCGAACCCGGCATGGTGATCACGCACGACACCACGTTCAAACCCGGTGTGTACGACTTCACCTCGGGCAAGGGCATCGTGATCGGCGCCGACGACGTACGCGTGAACGCCACCGGCGTGACGTTGCGCGGCCCCGGCCAGAAGGGCAAGCCGGACAGCTTCACCGGAACCGGCGTCGCAGCGACGGGTGTGTCCGGCGCGACGCTCACCGGCCTGTCGGTGTCGGGGTTCGAGACCGCCCTGCACGTGAGCTCCGGCCGGGACTGGACGATCAGGGGGAACACGTTCTCCGGCAACTACACCGATCCCGACTACGGCTGGGGTGACGGCAAGCTCGCCGGTGCGGTCCTGCTGGAGCACGTGAGTGGCTCCCGGATCGAGGACAACACCGCGCACGAGAACTGGAACGGCCTCGCTCTGCACTACGCCGACGACAATCTCGTACGCCGCAACGACTTCTCCCACTGCTCCAACGTGTGCCTGAAGATGTGGTCGGCGTCCCGCAACCGGATCGAGGACAACAACTTCAGCTGGGGCATCCGGATCGCACCGGGTGAGACGCACGCCCGCGACTCCACGAGTGCACTGATCGAGACCGGTTCGAACGACAACCGCGTTCTGCGCAACGACTTCACCTACGGCGGCGACGGGGTCTTCCTGCGCCCGCTCAACGGCGTCGTGTCGACCGGCAACTACTTCGAGGGCAACGACGCCTCCTGGGCGCACAACAACGCGTGGGAGTCGTGGTCGCCGGGCAACACCTACGTACGCAACAAGGGAAACCACGCGAGCTACGGGTTCTGGCTCGGCGCCTCCGACGACACGGTGCTGATCGGCAACGAGGCCGCCTTCAACGGCCGAGACAACAAGAACGCGCCCGAGCCGTTCGGCAACGCCGGCATCGCCGTGGTCAACGGCTCCTCCAGCAACTTCGTCCTGGACGGCAACCACGTCCACGACAACACCTCGGCCGGGGTGGCGATCGGCTACCTGCCGGACTACCCCGCCTACCACTGGGTGATCCAGCGCAACCGGATCGAGAACAACACGACGTACGGCATCTACATGCGTGACGCCCGCTGGCTGACCCTGGCGAACAACACCATCAGCGGCAACGGTGCCGGCGCGATCAAGCAGGACAAGCACGTGTCCGGCGTCTTCACCCTCGACGGCGCGGCCAGCGCCAACGCGCCCGTGGCGAAGGCGGCGATGACGCCGAGCATCGTGCACGCCGGCGATGCGGTGACCTTCGACGCGTCCGGCTCCACCGACGCCGACGGCGGAAAGCTCTCCTACCGTTGGGAGTTCGGCGACGGTGACGTCGCCACCGACGCCACGGTCACCCACCGGTTCCTCGACCCGGGCTTCCACCGGGTCGGGCTGACCGTCGACGACGGCGGGCTGGCCGGCCTGGACCACCGCGACGTCTACGTGCTGGCACCCGGAGTCGAGCAGGGCACCGACGCGGCCGACCGCGGCGACTGGTCCGCGCGCATCACCTCCGACGACGCCGGCGACCCCGGCACCACCGCGACGGTCACCGCCGACCCCACCCGCGCACTGCTCGGCCGGTCCTCGATCAAGCTGTCCGGCACCGCGCACGACGTCACCTGGCGCTACCAGCCGCGCCGCGCGGTCGACACCGCGGCCGCGGACCAGCTGGAGTTCTGGATGGCCTCCGAGCAGGAGACGCGCGACGGCTTCGACGGCAACCAGCCGACCATCCGGCTGGTGCAGGACGCCGGCAACTACGTCGACTACACCCCGGCGAAGAACTACCTCAGCCCCTGGTCGCTGGACTACTCCGAGGCGCGCGGCGGCTGGCAGCGGGTCGTCGTACCGCTGGCCGGGGACAAGGCGTGGACCCGCAAGGTGACCGGAAACCCCGACCTGAAAGCGCTGCACGCGGTGGAGGTACGCACCTCGGCCGTCGGCGGCCCGTACCGCGTGTGGCTGGACGCACTCGCCTTCACCAAGGCGCCGGTGACCCCGGACGTCGCGCCCGACCTGGCCCTCAACCCGGCCGCGCAGGGTGATCCGTCACCGCTGGCCTCCACCGGCGACGACACCTCCCGGTGGGCTCCCCTGGACGGGAAGACCGACGGCGCCGTCTGGTCCACCGCGGGTTCGCAGAACGCCACCGACTTCTACGGCGCCGACTTCGGGGTGGCCCGCACGGTCGACGCCCTGCGGCTGGACCTGAGCTCCGGCGACGGGTACGCCGCCCCGGCCAAGACGACCGTGGAGTACTGGACCGGCGACGCCTGGCAGCCTGTCGACAACGCCCGGCCCTCCCCCGCCTCACCGGCGACCGGCCACAACGAGATCGCGTTCGACCCGGTGACCACGCAGCGGCTCCGGGTCGTGCTGGGCAGTCCCGGTGGCGGCAAGGCAGTCGGCCTGGCCGAGTTCGCCCCGGTGTCGACCGGCAACCTCGCCGGCAACGCGCTCGGCGCGAGCGCACCCTTCGGTACGCCGGTGGCGTCCGGCTCGGCCGGTTCCGGTGACCCGTGGTCGCTGGTCGACGGGTCGGTACGCGCCGACAGCGCCTGGCGATCGGCCGCCGGCACCTCTCCCTGGGTCGCGGTCGACCTGATGCGGGCCCGCCCGGTCAACACCGTCACGCTGTACGCGGGGTCCGCCGACACCGCGCCGGCCGGCGTCCGGGTGCAGGCCTGGACGGGCAGCGACTGGCTGGACGTCTCCAACACCACCGTCACCCCGGCACCGCCGGCGGCCGGCCGCACCACGGTGCGGTTCGACACCGTGAAGACGCGCAAGCTCAGGCTGGTGCTGGAGGCCCCGGCCGGCGGCACCGTCGAGGTGCGCGAGGTGGAGGTACGCAACGCCAACCTGCTCTCCGACGCCTCCGCGCTCGGCCTGACGGTCACCCCGACCGCGTCGTACACCTATCCCGGCGACACGGTGCTCGGCCCGCTGGACGGCTCCTACGCCGCCTCACCGCGCTGGACGTCGTGGAACTCCAAGAACGTGCAGGACTGGTACGCCGTCCGCTTCGACCGGGCGGTCACCGCGAGCCGGATCACCCTGCACTTCTACAACGACAACGGTGGCGTCAAGCCGCCGAAGGACTACACGATCGAGTACTGGAACGGCTCCGGCTGGACTCCGGTGCAGGAGACCGGCCGCTCCCCCGCGCAGCCGGCGGAGGGGTTCAACGCGGTCGACTTCACCCCCGTCCGCGCGGCCGGCTTCCGGCTGGTCGGCACGAACCAGAACCCGGTCAACTACGGGGTCTACATCGGCCTCACCGAACTCGAGCTCTGGGCGCCGTAGCCCGGATCCGACCAACCCGGACCAGACCCAGCCTCCGAGCGGTTCGCGACCGCGGGTGGCCGGCCCTCCCGGCCACCCGCGGTCGTGTCGTACGTCCGGATCAGTCGTACGTCCGGATCAGGTGGCGGGGCTGGTGAAGTCGGCGAGGATCTCCACCACCTTGGCGTGGGCGGCCTGCTTGTCCGGCCCGAGTTCGGCAAGCACCTGGGCCGAGATCGAGCCGGAGTCGTGGTAGAGCCCGAGGAGCAGGTGCTCGGTGCCGATGTAGTTGTGGCCGAGCTGCAGGGCCTCGGCCACCGCCGCTCCGAGGGCGGCGTTCGCCCGCGGTGTGCGCGGCAGCTCCCCCGCCGGAGGGGCGGCCCGCTCCGTCGCCGCGGGAGTGGCGATCGCCGAGAGCCGGGCCACGACGGCGGCGCGGACGGCCTTCGGCCCGGTGCCGGCCTCGGTGAGGATCCGGGCGGCGATGCTCTCCGGCTCGGCGTACAGGCCGAGCAGTAGGTGCTCGGTGCCGACGTAACCGTGGCCCATCGCCCGTGCCGCGTCCCCGGCGGCGGACAGACAGGTGCGGGCCCTGGTGGTGAAGCGTTCGAAGCCCTCGATCGAGGGCCCGGCCCACCGCTTGTGCACGGCCTGCTTGGTGACGCCGAGCGTGTTGCTGATCTCGGTCCACGACCGGCCGCTGCGGCGGGCCCGGTCGACGTAGTGCCCGAGCAGCGCGTCGCCGGTCTCGCTCAGGTCGTTGACCATCGCGCGGGCGGTGGCCAGTTGGTCGAGTTCGTCGTTCCCGGCGTCGCGGCGGACGGTCTCGATGAGGTCCTGGAGGCTGGGTGCGGGTGTCATGTCGTCAACCCTAGGTTGACCCTAGGCCAGCGTCAACCCTGGGTTGATGGCAGAAAGTGACGGCCGGGTCCCGCCTCGCAGCCCCGGAGGACGCGCCGGCCACCGCGCGACCGGCTCGGGGCAGGGCTCGTGGCAGGGCTCGTGATCGGCTCGTGATCGACTCGTGTGATCGATGCCCCTGCCGTACCGGCTTGCACCGCATACCCTTTCCGGCGTGCCAGCCACGCCGCCGCGTTCCTTTCCGTACCTCCACTCGGAGGTGCCCCTCGCCTTCGCCCACCGCGGCGGAGCGAAGTACGAACCCAACGTGGGGATCGAGAACTCCCTGCGCGCGTTCGCCAACGCCGTCGCGCTCGGTTACCGCTACCTCGAGACGGACGTGCACGCGACCAGCGACGGCGTGCTGGTCGCGTTCCACGACGACCACCTCGACCGGGTTACCGACCGGACCGGCCGGATCGCCGACCTGCCCTACGCCGAGGTCGCCCTGGCCCGGATCGACGGGCGGGAACCGATCCCCAGGCTGGAGGAGATCCTCGGCACCTGGCCCTCGGCACGGGTGAACATCGACGTCAAGCACGCCAACGCCGTCCGCCCGCTGGCCGAGGTGATCGCGCGCTCCGCCGCGCACGACCGGGTGTGCGTCTCGTCGTTCTCCGGTTCCCGGCTGGCCGCGGCCCGCCGCCTGCTCGGCCCGCGGGTGGCCACCGGCCTGGCCCCACTCGGGGTCGGCCTGCTGAAACTCCCGCTGCCGGCGTTCCTCGGTTCACGCCTGGTCGGCCCGGCGCCCTGCGTCCAGGTCCCGACCGGTCACCGCGGCCTGCGGGTGGTGACCAGGGCGTTCGTCGACCGGGCACACGCGCTCGGCAAGCAGGTGCACGTGTGGACGATCGACGACGCCGAGGAGATGGCGGCCCTGCTCGACCTCGGTGTCGACGGGCTGATCAGCGACCGGATCGACACGCTTCGCGAAGTGCTCAGCGCCCGGGGTCTTTGGGCGTCATGATCGGTCGTATGGCGGCGACGACTGCGGCGACACCGATCCCGGACGCGGGCGCCCGGCGTCGTGAGCAGCGTGCGTGGTACTTCTACGACTGGGCCAACTCCGCGTACGTCACCACGATCCTCACCGTGCTGTTCAGCCCGTACCTCGCCTCGATCGCGGAGACCGCGGCCTGCGGAGCGCCCGGCACGCCGGAGAACCCCTGCACCACCACCCTGCGCATCCTCGGCGTCCCGGTGTCCCCCGGCTCGCTGCCGCTGTACGTCATCACCGCGACCACCCTGCTGTCCGCGCTGGTGCTGCCGGTGGTCGGCGCGGCCGCGGACAGGTCCCGGCACCGCAAGCAGTTGCTGGCCGGGTTCGCCTGGACCGGCGCGGCCGCCGCGTCGGCGATGGTGTTCGTCGCCGGGACGAACTGGCAGCTCGGCGTGGCCCTGCTCTTCGTGGGAAACCTGTGCCTGGCCTCCTCCATCGTCGTGTACGACGCCCTGCTGTGCGACATCTCCACCCCCGACGAACGCGACCGCGTCTCCTCCCGGGGCTGGGCGCTCGGCTACCTCGGCGGGGGCCTGCTGCTGCTGGTCAACCTGGCCGTCGTCCAGGGCCACACCGCGCTCGGCATCTCGACCTCGACCGCGGTCCGGATCAGCCTGCTGTCGGCCGGGCTGTGGTGGGGGGCGTTCACGCTCGTCCCGTACCTCGGACTGCGCAACCGGCCGCCGGTCGCGGTCGTGCCGGAGCGCGGGACGTTCGTACGCCAGAGCGTCGGGCAGCTGTTCACCACCCTGCGCGAGGCCCGCGCCTACCCGATGACGCTGCTGTTCCTGCTCGCGTACCTGTTCTTCAACGACGGCGTGCAGACGGTGATCTACGCGTCCTCGGTCTACGCGTCCAGCCAGCTCGGGCTCGGGGAGACCGTTCTGATCGCGACGATCCTGGTGGTGCAGTTCGTGGCGTTCGGCGGCGCGTTGCTGTTCGGCCGGATCGCCGCCCGGATCGGCAGCCGCCGCACCATCCTCGCCGCCCTGTGGGTGTGGGTCGCCGTGGTCGTCGCGGCGTACTTCCTGCCCGCCCGCGAGGTCGCACCGCTGCTGATCCTCGGTGTGCTCATCGGCATCGTGCTGGGCGGAACCCAGGCGCTGTCGCGTTCGCTGTACAGCCAGTTCGTCCCCCGCGGCCGGGAGGCGGAGTACTTCAGCCTGTACCAGGCCTGCGAACGCGGAACCAGCTGGCTCGGCACCCTGGTCTTCGGCGTCGTCCACCAGCTCACCCACTCCTACCGGCCGGCGATCATCGCCCTCGCGGTGTTCTTCGTCGTCGGGTTCGTGCTGCTGGCGAAGGTCGACCCGGAGCGGGCGGTCAGGGACGCCGGCAACGAGTCACCCGCGGTGATGTGAGCCTGGGCGGGGTACGCTGGCCGGCCGGGCCGGTCACCGAGCAGGCCCAAATCGGTCACCGAGGGGTTCGGCTTTGCGACGGGGCGTCACCCGCGGCACACTGCTCGGGGGGCACCGAAAAGGGGACGAAGCGGTACGAAGATTCACTCTCACCCGTGCGGGGAATCCTGGGTGGGGGCCCAGACGTTAGGCCCATCGAGGTCCATACACGATGGAGGGGGATGGAGAGCTTATGTCGGAGCGAGCACTACGAGGCTCGAGGCTCGGGGCGGCGAGCTACGAGGATGACCGGGAGATCGCTCCCGCGCCGCGCCAGCTGGTCAGTTACGACTGCGCGCATTCCCACCACTTCGATCTGCCCTTCGCCGCCGACGCCGACGTGCCGGCGGTGTGGGAGTGCCCGCGATGCGGCGCCGAAGCCATCCGCGTCGACGGCGACCGTCCGGAGTCCAAGCAGGTGAAGCCCCCGCGCACCCACTGGGACATGCTGCTCGAACGCCGCAGCATCGACGAGTTGGAGCAGCTCCTCTCCGAGCGCCTGGAGCTGTTGCGGTCCGGCCAGATCGGCCCGGAGCACCTGCACCGCGAGGCGTCGGCGGGCGGCAAGACCCCGAAGCCGCCGCGTCAGCGCAAGGGCGCCTGAGCCCGGGAACGAATCCCCAGGACGAGCCCGGTCCGCGCGGGCTGCTGCGCAACGACGCGTGAGCCCCGCGCCCGGCCGGCGCCGCCTTTCAGTCGTACGTACGTCGAACCGTGCCGCACCCCCGGCGGCACGGTTCGACCTTGTCCGGGGGAAGTCCGGAGCAGTCCGGAGGGTTTCGGAAGCCGTCCGGGACAGCGCTTCGTCCGATCGCGGTCAGCGTCCCGGGCGCGGCCGACCCGGGGAGTCGCCGTGGCCGGCGTCACCGGACACGATCTCTCCCTCGATCACCGGCGGCTGCCCTCGGTCGGCGGCACCGGAACCGCCCGCCCCGCCGGACCCACTCTGGCCGCCGGACCCGCCCTGCCTGCCCGAGCCACCCGGGCCGCCTCGGAGGTACCGGCTCACCTGCCAGCTCTGGCCGGGAACGACGCCGACCCGCCGGCTGACACCTCGTCCCACGCCCCACCGCAGCGCCCGCCGGGACACCGGCCGCAGGAACGGCGCCAGCAGGAGGAACCCCACCACGTCGGTGACCAGCCCGGGCAGCACCATCAGCAGCCCGCCGGTGAGAACCAGCCCGGCGTCCAGCACCTCACGGTCGGGGATGCGCCGGTCCTCGACCGCCGCGCGCAAGGCCGCCCAGGTGCGCAGGCCCTCCCGCTTCACGAGGTAGGCGCCCAGGCCGCTGCCGGCGAGCAGCAGCGCGAGGGTCCACCAGCCGATGAGGTGCCAGACCTGCACCGCGACGTAGATCTCCAGGGCGGGTACGGCGATCAGGGCGAGTACGACGATCACCGCCACGAGCTCACCTCCGCCTCTGGGACAACGTGCCCTGCCCGTTGGTCCGGCCGCGTACCTGCGCGAGGCGGTGCCGGACCCCCCACACGGCGACCCGGCGGAAGGACTCCAGCATGATCGCGAGGTCCATCTTGGAGTCGCCGAACTCGCGTTCGCGGAAGACGATCGGCACCTCGGTCACCCGGAAGCCCGCCTGCAGCGCCCGCCACGCGAGGTCGATCTGGAAGCAGTAGCCGAGCGAGGCCACGTCGTCCAGGCCGACGCCCTCCAACGTAGCGCGGCGGAACGCCCGGAACCCGGCCGTCGCGTCCCGCAACGGGACACCCAGGGCGATCTGCGCATAGCGGTTGGCGCCGCGGGACAGCAGCTCACGCGACTGGGACCAGTTCTCCACCCGGCCGCCGGGCACCCAGCGCGAACCGATCACCAGGTCGGAGTCGGCCAGGCCGGCCAGCAGCTTGGCGAGCTCCTCGGGTTGGTGGGAGCCGTCGGCGTCCATCTCGCACAGGACGTCGTAGCCGCGGGCAAGGCCCCACCCGAAGCTCTCCTTGTAGGCGGTGCCGAGCCCCTCCTTCGCCGCCCGGTGCAGCACGTGCACCTGCGGGTCCGCGGCGGCCAGCCGGTCCGCGATCTGGCCCGTGCCGTCCGGCGAGGAGTCGTCGGTGACGAGGATGTCCGCGGCGGGGACGGCGTGGCGCACCCGGCCGACCGTGCGCTCGAGGTTCTTGGCCTCGTTGTATGTGGGCAGCACCACCAGGATCGACCCGAGCCCGGCGAAGTGCTGCGCGCTGGTGCCGGTCACCGCGTACCCCCGCCCGTCGCCCCGGTGAGCTCCTCGTCGTCGGCCTCCACCCCGCGCCGCCTGCGGTCGACCGCGACGGCCAGCGCCGCCAGCCCGGCCAGGGCGAGCACCCACTCGGGGAAGGGCCCGAGCCGGGCCGCGAGCGTCGGCTGGGTGCGCAGCGGCACGCGTTCGACGAACACCTTGCGGGTGGCCTCCTTCGACTGTGCCACCACCCGGCCGTCGGGGGCGATGTAGCCGCTGACGCCGTTGGGTGAGGCCACCAGGACAGCTTTGCCGTACTCGACCGCACGTAGTCGCGTGATGGCGAACTGCTGCTGCGGCTGGCCTGTGCCGGTGTAGGTGGCGTTGTTGGTCTGCACGGTGAGGAACTGCGACGCCGCGCCGTCGGCCACCTGCCGGACGATCCCGTCGTAGGCGATCTCGAAACAGATCACCAGGCCCACGTGGTAGCCGGCGATCCTGATCTTGCCCGGCTCCTTGCCGGGGTAGGTGTCGCGCCCGACCAACTGGAGCCGCTTGATGTAGGGCAGCAGCTCGCGCCGGAACGGGATGTACTCCCCGAACGGCACCGGGTGCTGCTTGGAGTAGATCTGCCCCGGCCCGGTGGTCGGGTCCCACACCACTCCGGACGTACGCCGGTAGTTGGGTCCCGGCCCGTCCAGGATGGCGCCGACCAGGATCGGGACGCCCGCGTCCCGCACGGCCCGGTCGACGATCGCGCGGGTGGGCAGGTCGTGGAACGGGTCGATGTCGGTGGAGTTCTCCGGCCAGAGGACGAAGGCGGGCTTGGGGACCTTGCCGGCGCGTACGTCCCGCATCAGGTCCTCGGTGGCGGTGAGGTGGTTGCGGGTCACGGTGCGGGCGCGGCCGAGGGCCTCGATCCCGCGCGCGGGCACGTTGCCCTGGACGATCGCGACGGTGGCGGTGCCGTCGCCCTCGGTGGGCAGCGGGATGAGCGCGCCGCAGAACGCCAGCGCCGCGGCTACGGCCACCGCGGCCGCCCGGACGACGACCCGCCGGCCACCGGCCAGCACCGCCCACAGCAGCAGGTTGCCGGCCAGCACCACGACGAACGTCACGAACGGGACCCCGCCCACGCTGGCCAGCGCCGCCAGCGGCGTGTCGGCCAGGCCGTAGCCGAGCCGGCCCCAGGGGAAGCCGCCGAGCGGGAACGAGGAGCGCGCGAACTCCACGCCGACCCACAGCGTCGCCGCCCACAGCGGCCACCAGCGCAGCCGGGTGACGAGGGTGAGCGCGGCTCCGAGCAGGGCGACGAACAGCGCCTCCACGAGGCTGAGGACCAGCCACCCGTCGGCGCCGATGACGCGGACCCACTGCAGCAGCAGGACGAAGAACCCCAGGCCGAAGCCGAGCCCCAGCAGCGCGCCGGTGCGCACCCGGGCGCCCTTGCAGACCAGGGTGAGCGTGCCGACGGCGAAGGGGATGGTCCACGACCAGCCGAACGGCGGGAACGCCACCGCCAGCGCCACTCCGGACGCCACCGCCAGCAGGAACCGCAGCCAGCGGGTGGCCCGCCCTTCCGGCTCCGCCGTGGTGGTCGTGGCCGTCCGGGAGCGGGTCGCCGTGCCGTCCTCGAGCCTCAACGAACCGCCCTTCCGCGAGGTGGGTGACCGCGCCTGACCTGGCGCCGGCCGCGAACGCAGAAGACGCACCCGGGGACGCACCGGACGGGCCGCTTCACGCAGATGTCAGGACCGTACAACGCGCACGCGGCGGCTGGGGTGCCCGGGCCGGTGACGGACCCGGCATCGCGGACATTCGGGCGGCGTGGCAGTGGCCGGGGACAGGCCGCCGAAAAAAACGGAACGGCCCGCCCGCCCTTCGGACCGACCCGCGACGCGCAGGCTGCGTGCCGCGTGGCCGTTGTCTACTGGGCGGCGGACCGCTCCGTGGCCACCCCACCGCACGGATCGAACTCCGGGTCGACGCGTGACAAGAGAACTGGCGCCGGACTCCTCACGCAACGCGCCGGAGAGCGAACCGAACCGAGCCTGGCCTGCGGTGGACAGGAGACGACGATGACGATCCGGGCAGGGGTGTGTCAACCGCCCGCTGACCTGCGAAGACGGACAAAACGCGCAGGTCAGCAGCATCTGCCGGTCACCCACGCGAGGCCGAGTTTTTTTCTGGCGTACGGCGTGTCGACACCTGGGCGTGTCGGGCCAGCAGAGGTCCCCGCCGAAAGCGGCACGAGGCTACCGCACGCCGCGATCCACCGCGGAACTCACCAGCTGAACACTCAACCGCCGGCTCACCTGCTGGCCCACCTGCGGACTCACGCCGGCTCACCTGGTTGGCGGGACGACCACCGTTGCCCGGGCGGTCACCGCGACGGTCGCCGGCTCGACGACGCCGGCGGCGGACTCCCCGCGCCCGGGTTCGCCCCGGGCCACCACCCGGGCGCCGAGATCGAGGTCCCGGCTGCGGTTGCCGACCCGTACGACCGTGGCGCTCACCTCCAGCACGTCGCCCGCGTGCACCGGCGCCAGGAACCGCACCTCGGCGTACGACGCGAGCAGTCCCTCGTCGCCGTCGGTGCGGATGCAGACCTCGGTGGCGACGTCGCCGAACAGGCCGAGCACGTAGCCGCCCGCGACGAGGTGCCCGGCGTAGTGGGCCTCGGCGTACGAGACGTACCGGCGGTGGGTGACGGTGAGCCCGAGACGCGGATCCTTCTCGGTGGCCGGCTGGTCGCTCATGCGGTCCTCTCCGTCGTGTCCTTGGTGTCCTTGGTGTCCTTCGTCTTTGTCGTGGTGGCGCGGTCGGGTACGAGCGCGTGCACGAGGTAGCTGGCCACCTCACCGGGCGTGGTGCCCCGGCCGAAGACCCGGTCCACGCCGAGCTCGGCGGCCATCGACTCGGCGAACCTCGGCCCGCCCACCACCAGCAGCGGACGGTCCGCCTCGTCGTAGGCCTCCCGGAAGGCGGCCGACATCTCCTGCGTCCCGTGGACGTGGGCGTCCCGCTGGGTCACCACCTGCGACACCAGGATCGCGTCGGCGCGTTCGGCGAGCGCGCGCGCCACCAGGTCCGGCACCGCCACCTGGGCACCGAGGTTGATCACCTTGATCTCCCGGTAGTACTCCAGGCCCTTCTCCCCCGCGAACCCCTTGACGTTCAGGATGGCGTCGATGCCCACGGTGTGCGCGTCGGTGCCCACGCACGCCCCGACCACGACCAGCCGGCGGCGCAGGCCGCGGCGGATGGCGAGGTTGACCTCCTTCGGGCCGATCAGCGGGTACTCCCGCTCGATCACCTGTACCTGGTCGAGGTCGACGAGGTGGCTCACCCGGCCGTAGACGACGAAGAAGGTGAAGTCCGGGCCCATCGCCTTGGCGTGCACCACCATCGCCGGGTCCATCCCCATCCGCCCGGCGAGCTGGAGGGCGGCGCCCTCGGCCCGGCGGTCGTGCGGGATCGGCAGGGTGAACGACAGCTGGACCATCCCGTCGCCGGTGGTGTCGCCGTACGGACGGACGACCGGCCCGCTCACCGAGCACTCACTGGGCTGTTCACGACTGGCCCTCCTCCAGCAGATCGGTGGCCGGGTTGAGGTAGGCGGGCGACTTCCGCGCCACGCCGGAAAGGCCCTTGCCACCGTCGGCCGGCCGCCGCATCAGCCCGAACGTGCCGTCGGCGATCGCGTCCAGCAGGCCGTCGTCCCCGATCCGCTCCAGCAGGTCGACCGCCTCGCCGAGCACCTGACGGGCCCGCTGGGCGATGAACCCGTCCGGTGCGGGCCGGAAGTCCTCGTGCAGGTTGCCGGCGGCGTTCATGACGTAGCGGACGTTGCGCAGCGCGAGGTCGCGGTCGGACAGCCAGGGCGTCACCACGGCCTCGGTCATCATCCCCACCAGCAGGATCTGCTGGCCGGTGAGCATGCCCGCGAGGTTGAAGAAGCCGTCCAGCAGGTAGCCGCGAAAGATGTCGCCGTCCATGTGCCTGGTCGGCGGCATCCACTTCAGCGGCGCCTTCGGGAACAGCTCCCGGGCCAGCAGGGCATGTGCCAGCTCCAGCCGGAACGACTCCGGCCGGTCGGGGTCGATCTCGAACGCGTGCCCGAGGCCGAGCTGCCAGTCGGCGAGGCCGGCCTCCTTGCCGAAGAACTCGTTCAGCAGCTGGGAGACCGTGACCGTGTGCGCGGCGTCGACCGCGTCGGCGGTGGTGAGGTAGTTGTCCTCGCCGGTGTTGATGACGATTCCGGCCCGGGCGTGGACCTGCCGGGAGAACCGCTGGTCGACGAAGGTGCGGACGGGGTTGATGTCGCGGAAGAGGATGCCGTACATCGAGTCGTTCAGCATCATGTCCAGGCGTTCCAGCCCGGCCAGGGTGGCGATCTCGGGCATGCACAGCCCGGACGCGTAGTTGGTCAGCCGGACGTAGCGGCGCAGCTCCCGGCTCACGTCGTCCAGGGCTGCGCGCATCAGCCGGAAGTTCTCCTGGGTGGCGTACGTCCCGGCGTACCCCTCCCTGGTCGCGCCCTCGGGTACGAAGTCCAGCAGGGACTGGCCGGTCGACCGGATCACCGCGATCACGTCGGCACCCTCCCGGGCGGCGGCCTGCGCCTGCGGGATGTCCTCGTGAATGTCGCCGGTTGCCACGATGAGGTAGATCCAGGGCCGGTGCGGCGGGTCGCCCCACCGCCGGATCAGCCGGTCGCGTTCGCGCCGCCGGGCGTCGATCGCCCGCAGTCCGGCGCCGACCGCGCGCCGGGACGTGCGTTCGGCCCGCCGGGCCTCGGCGCCCTCGGGCACGTGGAAGCGGACCGAGCCGGCCGCGGCCTTCTGCGCGAGCGCCGCCAGGTCCTCGGCCTCGCCGCGGGCGAGTGCTGCCCAGACCGGTCCGGCGACGCCGTGTTCGAGGCCGACGTCGGCCTGTACGGCGTCCATCAGCCGGTTGACCCACGGCGTGCCGTCGGGGTCGGCGCCGCGCAGCCCGGCCAGCCGGAGCACCGCCCGCTCGACCGAGACGGTGGTGTGTGCCCGGGCCAGCTTCACGATCGGCCGGCCGGCGCGGCGGGCCAGCGTGCGCGCCTTCCGGACTGTCACCGGATCGAGGTCGAGGTGACGGCGGAACGCGGTCGTACTCATGCCTGCTCCCTGTCTGGCTGGTCCCCGCCTGGTTTCTCCCCGTCGAACACGACCTCACCGGCCACGACCGTGCGGACGCAGGTGGGCAGCGGCGCTCCCGGACGCAGGTCCGGCAGGCTCCCGCGGTCGTCACCCCACACCGCGCCGTCCCAGACGGCGTACGTCGCCTCGGCTCCCGGCGCCAGCACGCCACCCTCGTCTCCGGCCGCGTGGTGGCCGCCGCGGGTGTGCGCGGCGAACGCGTCCGCCACGCCGATCCGCTCGGCCTCGTTGTGGTGCCAGGCCGCCGCCCGGACCCCGCCCCACGGGTCGAACGGCGTCACCGGCGCGTCGGAGCCGAACGCCAACGTCACCCCGGCCTGCCGCAACGTCGCCCACGGATTGGCGGCGAGCGCCCGGTCGGTGCCCAGCCTGGTGGCGTACATGCCGTCGGTCCCGCCCCAGGCCGCGTCGAACGCCGGCTGGCCGCTGACCACCACACCCCAGCGGGCCAGGTCGTACGTCTGCTCGGCGGTGACCAGTTCGACGTGCTCGAGCCGGTGCCGCGCCCGGGTCAGCCGGTCCGCGCCGACCCTCTTCTCGGCCAGCCGCAGGCCCTCGACCACCGCGGTGACGGCCGCGTCGCCGATGCAGTGGAAGCCCGCCTGCAGGCCGGCCTCGGTGCAGGCGACCACGTGCGCGGCGATCTCGTCGGCGTCGAGGTAGCCGTGCCCGGTGTGCCCGGGCAGGTCGGCGTACGGCGAGGTCAACGCGGCGGTCCGCGAGCCGAACGCGCCGTCGGCGCACAGGTCGCCGGCCGCGCCACGACAGCCCAGCTCCAGGGCCCGTTCCACCCCGCCCGTACTCGCCAGCTCTCCCCAGTACGTCACCACCCGCACCGACGGCGGCTCGACCGCGATCCGGGCGAGGACGGCCAGGTCGCCGGCGGCGTTGACGTGCGGTGCCGACATCTCGTGCAGGCTGCCCAGCCCGGCGGCGGCCGCGGCGGCCAGGGCGGCCTCGATCGCGGTCGTGCGCTGCGCGTCGGTGACCAGCGCGGCCGCGGCGTCGCGGGCGACGTGGTGCGCCTCGCGCTCGACCCGCCCGGATCCGTCCCAGCCGGGCTCGGCCGCCATCGCGGGCGCGCGGTCGTACAACGCGCCGGACACCAGGCCGGAGTGCACGTCGACCCGGGCGAGGTAGACGGGCCGGCCGGGTGCCGCCCGGTCGAGCTCGGCGGCCGTCGGCAGCTCGGGGTCGGCCCAGGTGGTCTCGTCCCACCCGAAGCCGAGCAGCACCGCGTCGGCGCGGGTGCGGGCGTGCCGGGCCACCGCGTCCAGCACGTCCGTACGGGATCCGGCGGCGGCGAGGTCCAGGCCGGACAGCCGCAGCCCGGTCTGGGAGACGTGCACGTGCGCGTCGACGAAGGCGGGGGTGACCATCCGTCCGGCGAGCTCGACGATCTCGTCCGCGCCGGCCGCCCAGGTCTCCGCCTCGGCCGCGCTGCCGACGAACCGGACCGTGCCGGCCTCGATCCCCATGGCGGTGGCCGGGCCGTCCTGGTCACCGGAATCCGCGGTGCCGGTGAGGATCGGGCCGCCACGCAGGAGGACGCGGCGCGGGCGGGGGTCGCGAGGCAGAAAAGTCATGCGTCCATCCTGGCCTCGAACAGCGCCCGGACCCCGTCCTCGGCGCGCAGCAGGTCGAGCGCGTACGCAGCGTGCCCGGGCACGTAGCCGTTGCCGACCAGCATCGTCACGTCGGCGGCCAGCCCCTCCGCACCCAGCGCGGCAGCGCTGAAGGACGTGGCCATGGAGAAGAAGATCACCGTCCCGCCGGCCGCGGTGGCGAGGACCGCGCCGCCCTCGCAACCGGGGACGTCCACGCAGACGACCGTCACGTCGGCCGGACCGCCGGCCTTCTCCACCGCCTCCGCGAGCGCGACCGGGTCGCGGGCGTCGGCGATCCTCACCTCGTCGGCCAGCCCGGCGCGTTCCAGCGCCCGCGCCTCGCTGTCCACCGGTACGACCCCGATGGTGCGCACCGCTCCGGCCCGCCGGGCGGCGGCCAGGGACAGCGACCCGGACTTGCCGGCGGCACCGACGACACACACCGTGGGCGCCGTACGACCGGCGCCGCCCTCGCCACCGGCCCGGTTCGCGTACTCGGCAACCACCCGGGCGGTCAGCGCCGGCGCGCCGCACACGTCCAGGACGGCGAGGGACAGCGGCGCGGGCAGGTCGGCCGGCAGCTTCGCGGCGATCGACCGGCCGAACAGGATCGCGTACCCCGAGCAGGGCACCTGCTCGCCGAGGCCGTCCCAGCCGGCCAGGTCGTCCTCGATCACCAGCGGCGTCAGGGTCAGCGAGACCAGGGTGGCGATCCGGTCTCCCGGCGCCAGCCCCAGTGGCGAGGCGGGCCCGGCCTCCTCCACGGTGCCGACCAGCATCCCGCCGGACCCGGTGACGGGGTTGTGCATCTTGCCGCCGGCCCGGACGATCTCGGCCACCGCGCGGCGGACGGCGGCGCCGTCGCCACCGTGCGCAACCCGCAGTTGACGGTAGGACGCGGCGTCCAGGTTGAGCCGCTCCACCCGGACCCGCACCTCGTCCGGCCACAACTCGGGACGGGTGTCCAGCCGGGTGGCCGCCTGGGGCAGCGCGCCCGCGGGCTCGAGCACCCGGTGCAGGCCGATCGGCGAACCGGCCGGACGCGCGGCCGACTCCCCAACCGGGACGGACCGGGTGGACCTCTGGTCGGACACCGATCAGGCTCCCATCTTCAGATCCTGCGGGCTAGAGTCGTGCCTGCTACAGATTCTTCTGTACGATGCCGGTCCGACAGTACGACATCCACGAAATGGCCGCTTGGTCGGAGGTGTTATCGGTGTCGCAGCACGTCCAGGAGCAGCCGTACGACTACCGCGCTCGCCCACTCCGCGAGCCGGACTGGACCCGGCTGCCCGGCTGGCGCGACGTCAGCCCGGCCGAATGGGAGTCCGCGCAGTGGCAGCGGGCGCACTGCGTGAAGAACGTCAAACAGCTCAGATCGGTCCTCGGCGACCTGGTGGCCGAGGAGTTCTACGCCGACCTGGAACGCGACCAGGCCGAGCGGGCCACGATGTCGATGCTGCTGCCCCCGCAGATGCTGAACACGATGGTGCCGGACGAGGTGCCCGGCACCGAGGCGTTCTACGCCGATCCCGTCCGCCGGTACATGCTCCCGGTCTTCTCCGACCGGCGCACCGACTGGCCGTCCCACCCCCGGGCCTCCCGGGACTCCCTGCACGAGCACGAGATGTGGGTGGCCGAGGGGCTGACCCACCGCTACCCGACGAAGGTGCTGGCCGAACTCCTGCCCACCTGCCCGCAGTACTGCGGCCACTGCACCCGGATGGACCTGGTGGGCAACTCCACGCCGCAGGTGGACAAGCTGCGGTTCTCGCTGCGCCCGCAAGGCCGCCTTGACGCGATGCTGGACTACCTGCGCACCCACCCCGGCGTACGCGACGTGGTGGTGTCCGGCGGCGACGTGGCCAACCTCCCCTGGCCCCGGCTGGAGGCGTTCGTCGCGGCCCTGCTGGAGATCGAGAACATCCGCGACATCCGCCTCGCCAGCAAGGCCCTGATGGGACTGCCGCAGCACTGGCTGCAGGACGAGGTGCGGGCCGGCATGGAGCGCCTGGCCGCCACCGCGCGGTCGCGCGGGGTGATGCTCGCGATCCACACCCACGTCAACGCCGCGCAGTCGGTGACGCCGCTGGTGGCCCGCGCGGCGAAGGAGATGCTGGCCGCCGGGGTGCGCGACGTACGCAACCAGGGCGTGCTGATGCGCGGGGTGAACGACACACCCGGCCGGCTGCTCGACCTGTGCTTCGCGCTGCTCGACGAGGCGACGATCACGCCGTACTACTTCTACATGTGCGACATGATCCCGTTCAGCGAGCACTGGCGGGTCTCGGTGCGCGAGGCGCAGCGGCTCCAGCACGCGATCCTCGGCTACCTGCCGGGCTTCGCGACCCCGCGGATCGTCTGCGACGTGCCGTACGTCGGCAAGCGGTGGGTGCACCAGGTCGCCGACTACGACGAGGTACGTGGCATCAGCTACTGGAAGAAGAACTACCGCACCGGAATCGAACGCGCCGGGGACGACGCGCTGGACCGGACGTACGAGTACTACGACCCGATCGACGTGCTGCCCGAGCAGGGCCGGGCCTGGTGGCGCGACCAGGGCGACGATCACCTGCGGCTGGCCGCCCAGCAGGCCGAGGCGTCACGTGACGAGGCCCGCCGTCAAGTGCTGCTTGACACCCACTGACGGCAGCACCACCAGCACCCACAGCCGGGCCGGGCCGACCCGGGCCGAGCCGGGAGAGGCAACTCCTGCCTGACATCCCTTCGTACAAGGGGTGTCAGGCAGGAGTTGACAGTGCTCGGGGCGGCTACCGGCGAACCTCAGCGGTGCAGGACCTCGGCGACACCAGGCAGCGCGTCGACGTAGCCACGCAGCAGGTCGCGCGCGACGGTCACCGAATCCACCAGCGGGTGCAGCGCGAACGCCTTCAGCGCGGCGTCGGCCGACCCGGTCGTCGCGGCCTCGATCACCAACCGGTCCACGGCCTTCACCTGCTGCATCAGGCCGAGCTGGTGCAGGTCGGGCGAGGCGGTGGCCAGCGGGTGGGCGCCGTTCGCGTCGACCAGGGAGGGCACCTCCACGGTCGCGTCGGCGGGCAGGCCCGGCAGCGTCGCGCCGTTGCGGACGTTGAGGATGATGGTCGACTTCTCGTTGCGCGCGATCGCCGCCATCACCGCCAGCGCGACGCCCTCGTAGCCCGCCTCCTCCTCGAAGTCCAGCGGCTCCGGCTCCTCGTCCTCGGCTCGCTTGCCCTTCGCCTCGGCCATGTAGAGCGCCTTGCGGTGGGCGATGGTGCGCTTCCACAGGTCCAGCGCGTGGTCGGGGTCGTTGCCCGCGGCGGCGTAGAACTCGCCCTGCTGGGCGACCAGGAACTCACCGCGGGTGGACGGCTGGGCGACGATCGAGCGCACCGCGTCCCGGTTGAAGTAGTAGTAGTACAGGTACTCGTTCGGGACGACGCCCATCGCCTGGATCCACGACGGGCCGAAGATCTCGCCCTCCTCCAGGCCCGCGATCGCGTGCTCGTCGGCCAGGAAGCGGGGCAGGTGGTCCTCGCCGTCGCTGACCAGCCGGCGGATCCAGCCCAGGTGGTTCAGGCCCACGTAGTCGACCTGGATGCGCGAGGAGTCCAGCCCGATGGAGCTCGCGATCCGCCGGCCGAGACCGCCCGGGGTGTCGCAGATGCCGATGACCCGATCGCCGAGCACCCGCTGCAGGGCCTCGGTGATCATGCCGGCCGGGTTGGTGAAGTTGATGAAGAACGCCTTCGGGGCAAGGGCGCGCACCCGCTCGGCGATGTGCAGCATCACCGGGATGGTCCGCAGGCCGTAGGCGATGCCGCCCGGCCCGGTCGTCTCCTGGCCCAGCACGCCGAGGTCGAGCGCCACCCGCTCGTCGCGCGTGCGGCCCTCCAGGCCGCCGACCCGGATGGCGGAGAAGATGAAGTCGGCACCCTCCACCGCCTCGTCGAGGACCTCGGTGACGTGCACCCGCGGTGCGTCGGCGTGCCCGGCCGCGAGTTGCGCCAGCACGGACCTCATCACCTCCAGCCGCTGCGCGGACTGGTCGTACAACGCCACCTCGGTGACCCGGGGCGACCCGGTGTCGTTCAGGAGTGCCTTGTAGACGAGCGGAACGCGGAATCCCCCACCGCCAAGAATTGCGAGTTTCACGATGTGAGCACCTCTCCACCTGCCTGCCGGCAGATCTCCACTGTTTCTTGATCCGCGTCCTCGGTGGTGACGAGGACGTCGATGTCTGCCAGACCGCAGATGCGCAGGGACCCCTTGCCGGGGAACTTCGACGGGGGCGCCACCAGGACGACCGACTCCGCCGCGGCGATCATGGCCTGTTTGCCGGCCGCCTCGACCTGCATGTTGTCCAGCACCTGGCCGTCCCGGCGGATGCCGGTGCAGGACAGGAACAACCGGTCCGCGTTCACCTGGGCGAGCGCGGACTCGGTGAGCGAGCCGACCAGGGAGCGGTAGTGCCGCCGGACCACCCCGCCGAGCAGCACCAGCTCGACCTTGGGGTCGTCGCGCAACTCGTCGAAGACCGCGATGCTGCTGGTGATGACCGTCACGTCCCGCTCCCGCAGGTGGCGTGCCACCCGCAGCGTCGTGGTGCCGATGTCCAGCAGCAGGACGTCGCCGTCGGTGACGAGCTCGGCGACGGCCCTGGCCGCGAGGGCGTCCTTGGTCCGGCCCTCCGCGCCCTCGCTCACCTCGAACGGCGCCTCCACGGTGCCGTCGTCGAGCACCCTGCCGCCGTCCAGCACGGCACCGCCGTAGACCCTGGTGAGGGCGCCGTCGCGGTCCAGCCGCTGCAGGTCGCGACGGATCGTGGCCGCGCTGACACCCAGCTGGCGGGCCAGCTCGGCAGCCGACGCCGTGCCCCGAACACGCAGGGCACGGATGATCCGGCGGTCTCTCTCGCGCTGCAGCACGCGGCGATCGTACCGGCAAACCCGCTCAGGGTCATCCACTACTTGTCAAACTCGCTCACCTGAAGCACACTCGCTGCACAGAAGTGAGCGACTGGAGGCATCGGTGACGAACGGCGAGGCTTTCCCGGGGCAGTCCCCGGGCGACCCCCGGGGACGGTCCGCGGACCGGCCCGAGGGCGCGCCGCCGGTCGAACGCCCCGAGGTCGACCTCTTCTGTGTCGGCACGCTGTTCTTCGACCTCGTGCTCGCGGGGATGGACGCCATGCCCGACGCCGGCGCGGAGGTCTGGGCCAAGGAGCGTGCCGTCTCCCCCGGCGGCGTGGCCAACCGCGCGGTGGCCGCCGCCCGCCTCGGGCTGCGGACCGGCCTGGCCGGCGAGGTCGGCACCGACCTGTTCGGTGACCATCTGTGGCAGACGCTTCACGGGGTCGGCAACCTCGACCTGCGCTGGACCTCCCGCTCCCCCGACGTGCAGACGACGCTCACCGTCTCCGTCGCACTCGACGGCGACCGCCGCTTCCTGAGTCACGGCGAACCCACCTGGCCCGGTGAGACCATGCTCACCCCGGAGCGGCTTCCCCGTGCCCGGGCCGCCCAGGTGGGCCTGGAGGCCGGCATCCCCGACTGGGCGCGGCACCTGCGCGCGGAGGGGACGCTGCTGTTCGGCGGCGTCGGCTGGGATCCGAGCGGGCAGTGGTCCGCAGAAGTGCTTGATAGCCTCGCGCAGTTCGACGCGTTCGTCTGCAACACCACCGAAGCCATGGCCTACACCCGCACCGACACCCCCACCGGCGCCCTCCGGCAGCTCGCCGAGCGAGTGCCCCTCGCGGTGGTGACCGACGGTCACCGAGGCGCACTCGCCGTCGACGGCACGTCCGGTGAGTTCGTGAACGCAGCCCCCGTCACCAGCCGGGCGGTCGACCCGACCGGTGCCGGCGACACGTTCTTCGCCGGATTCGCCTTCGCCACCCTGGCCGGATGGCCCCTGCGACAGCGGTTACTCTTTGCAAATCTCTGCGCCAGCCAGTCCGTACGCGGCCTGGGCGGCGCGGTGAGCGCGCCGACGTGGGACGACCTCGGCGCCTGGTTCGACGCGACCGACCGGCCGACACAAGGCGCTGCCTTCGGCTTCCTGGGACCCGAGCTGGCCCGACGCCGCTCGACCTCCTCATAAATAACCAGCAAGAAGGTGTGTTGATGAGCAGTTCTCGTAACAGGATCCTCGCCCGCGTGGGCGTCGGTCTGGCGGCGGTGCCGATCCTCCTCGCCGCCGCCTGCGCCCCCGGCGGCAGTACCAGCGACTCCAGCGGGCCGTCGGTCAAGCCCAGCTCCAAGATCGCCACCGACCCCGCCAAGGCGGGCAAGGTCAGCTTGACGGTGTGGGACATCAACACCTCCGGCGGCGCCAACGACGCGATGGTCAAGCTCAACCAGGAGTTCGAGAAGAAGTACCCCAACGTCAAGATCAACCGGGTGTCGCGCACGCTGAACGACACCAAGACGACGTTGAAGCTCGCGCTGTCCGGTGACAACCCGCCCGACGTCGTACAGGCGAACCAGGGCTACCCGGACATGGGAGCCTTCGTCAAGGCCGGCTTGCTCACCCCGCTCGACCAGTACAACAAGGTCTACAAGTGGGACCAGAAGTTCCCCAAGCAGCTGCTGGACCTGAACAAGTTCTCCACCAACGGCAAGGACTGGCAGACCGGCAGCCTCTACGGCGTCTCCCAGACCGGTGAGATCGTCGGCATCTACTACAACAAGAAGCTGATGAAGCAGGCCGGCATCGCCGCGCCGAAGACCTGGGCGGACTTCGAGGCCGCACTGCCGAAGGCGAAGGCCAAGGGCCTGCTGCCGATCCAGTTCGGCACCTCCGACAAGTCGCCGGCGATCCACCTGTTCGGTGTCGTACAGGCCAACACCGCCGGCAAGCAGGCGGTGCGAAACCTGGTGACCTCCAAGAGCGGTGAGTGGTCCGACGCCGGCACCACCAAGGCCGCGGAGACCGTGCAGAGCTGGGCGAAGAAGGGCTACCTGTCCCCCGGCTTCAACGGCCTGAGCGGCGACGCCGCCTCGGCCAACTTCGCCAAGGGCCAGGGTGTCTTCCGCATCGACGGCACCTGGCGCCTCGCCGAGCTGGAGAAGGCGATGGGATCCGACGTCGGCTTCATGAGCCCGCCCCCGGCCAAGGCCGGCGCGCCCAACGTCACCCAGGGCGGTGAGGGCCTCGCGTGGGCCGTCACCTCCAAGAGCAAGCACCCCGACGTGGCCGCGGCGTACCTCAACTTCATCACCAACGCCCAGGCCGACGACGTGCTCGCCGAGACCGGCAACCTGCCGGCCGTCGCGCCGCCGAACTACCAGCCCAAGGCCGGCACCCTCACCGCCGACATCTTCTCGGCGTGGAAGAAGATCAGCGAGAACGACGGCCTGGTTCCCTACCTCGACTACACCACGCCGACGTTCTACGACACGCTGACCTCCAACCTGCAGCAGCTGCTGGGCGGCAAGCAGAACGTCAAGCAGTTCACCGGCAACCTCGACCAGGACTACGACGGGTTCAAGTCGAAGTAGTCCGGCCAGGTAATCCACCGTTAGGACCGAACCACTGGTGTCCGCACAGATGACGACGACGACGGCGGTGGGCGCGCCCAAGGACGCGCCCACCGCCAAGAAGAAGAAGTCCAGGGACCGCTCGGAGCGGGCCGCCTACCTCTACCTCATTCCGGCGTACGTGGTGTTCGGGTTCTTCCTGCTCTACCCACTGCTGCACGGTGTGTGGATCTCGTTGTACGACTGGGACGGCCTGACGCCGGCCACCTGGGTGGGCATCGGCAACTACACCAGCGCCATCAGCGATCCCATGCTGCTCAAGGCGTTCTCGCACTCCGCGGTGCTGATCGTCTTCTACGCCGTCATCCCGATCCTGCTGGCCCTGCTGCTGACCGGGGTGATGACGCACGCGACGAAGCTGAAGCGGCTGTCGTTCTTCCGGGTCGTCATCTTCCTTCCCCAGGTGGTCGCCTCGGTCGTGGTGGCCACCACCTGGACCGCGATCTACGCCCCCGACGGCGTGCTGAACAAGGCGTTGTCGCTGGTCGGCCTGGAGGCGGTGACCCGGCCCTGGCTGGGCGACTTCGCCTGGGCGCTGCCCGCGGTCGGGCTGATCGGCACCTGGGTCGAGATCGGCCTGTGCCTGGTGCTGTTCCTGGCCGGGGTGTCCCAGATCGAACCGGAGCTGTACGAGGCCGCCCGCCTGGACGGCGCCAGTGCGATCCGGGAGTTCTTCGCGGTCACCCTGCCCGGCCTGCGCCCGCAGATCGCGGTGGCGATGACGCTCACCGTGGTCGCCGGCCTGAAGAGCTTCGACCTCATCTTCGTCGCCACCCGCGGCGGGCCCGGCACCTCGACGACGGTGCCCGGCTTCGAGGTCTACCACCGCGCCTTCGACCTCAACCAGGTCGGTTCGGCGTGTGCCGTCGGCATCCTGCTGACGGTCGTCATCCTGATCGTCACCACCCTGATCCAGCGGATCGACCCCGGGGAGCGCGCGTGATCTCCAAGCGGGAAGCCACACTGAACTACCTGATTCTCGGGGTCTTCGCGATCATCGCGTTGTTTCCGCTGCTCGGCGTGCTCACCTCGGCGCTGACCGACCCGTCGGAGTCGTCGGCGTCACTGACGTTCCCGAGCTCGCCGCACTTCGAGAACTTCCTGACCGCATGGAACGAAGGGCACTTCGGCACCTACATGCGTTCCAGCGTGCTCGTAACGGTGAGCGTGGTGGTGATCTCCTCGCTCCTCGCCGTACTGGCGGGATACGCCTTCGCCACCATGCGTTTCCGCGGCCAGTCGGTGTTGTTCTACATCCTGCTGCTGGGACTGATGGTGCCGAGCGAGGCACTGATCATCCCGCTGTACTACGACCTGCGCGGCGTCGGGCTCACCGACACCTACTGGGCGCTCATCTTTCCCCAGGTCGCCCAGTCGCTGGCGTTCTGCACGTTCTGGATGCGGTCGTTCTTCCGCGGGATTCCGACCAGCCTGATCGAGGCGGCCAAGCTGGACGGCGCGACCCGGTGGTCGGTGCTGTGGAAGATCCTGGTGCCGATCAGCCGGCCCGCCCTGCTGACGATGGCGATGCTGGTGTTCATGTGGACCTGGAACGAGTTCCTCATGCCGCTGGTGATGATCACCAGTGAGAACCTCCGCACCGCACCGCTCGGGCTGGCGTTCTTCCAGGGCCAGCACACCTCGCAGTTCTCCCTGCTGGCTGCCGGCGCGACGATCGTCGCCGCACCGGTCGTGATCGTCTACCTGTTCCTGCAACGGCACTTCATCGCCGGGATGCTGGCCGGGGCGGTCAAGTAGCCGACGGACTCCACGCCTCCGTGACCCCCGCCCCCGGGGTTACGGTGGCGCGGTGATCTCTCCCGTACGACCTCCTGGTCTCTCCTCCCCACTGCCGCGTGCGCGTGGGCGGCGAGGTGCCGCGTCCGGTCCGGGTCTCGACCTGCCGGTGGACGAGCACATCGGGCTGGCCTGCTGGAGCGGGCTCTCGTCGGTGATGGAGTGCGCTCACCGCCACGACGACATCGAGGTCAACCTCGCCGAGGGCGGCGCGCTGACGTACCTCTTCGGCGGCGCGCCGGTGGAGATCGCACCGGGAACGGCAGCGGCGTTCTGGGCCGCCGTTCCCCACCAGTTGGTGCGCGCGCCCGCACACACCCGCGTGCACTGGATCACCATCCCGCTGGATCGCTTCCTGCGCTGGGGGTTGACCGACGGGCTGGCCGGCCGGTTGCTGCAGGGGCAGCCGCTGGTCGCGGCGACCAGCCCCGGCACCCTGGACGCGAGCGGCTTCGGGCGCTGGTCGGCCGACCTCGCCACCGGCGACCCGGACCTGCGGGACATCGCCCTGCTGGAGATCCAGGCCTGGATCCGGCGGCTGGCCCGGGCCGCCACCCCCGTCGAGAGGGTCACCCACGCCGACGCCGCCGACAGGGCTGGAACGGACGGCGGTGAGGCGTACGGGGACGACACGCACGGCGGCGAGTCACACGGCGGCGAGACCGCGGTGGAGCGGGCCGCGACGATGGCGAGGTTCATCGCCGAGCGGTTCCGCGATCCCCTCACCGTCGCCGACATCGCCGCCGCGGTGCACGTGCATCCCCACCACGCGATGGGGGTGTTCCGGAACGTCGTCGGCACCACGCTCGGCGCCTACCTCACCCAGTGCCGGGTGGCGGAGGCGCAACGCCTGCTGCTCACCACCGGCGCGGGCATGGCCGAGATCGCGCACGCAGCGGGGTTCGGCTCGCAGAGCAGGTTCTACTCCTGCTTCACCGCGGCGTGCGGCGAACCACCCGGCGCCTACCGCCGCCGGCACGACGAGGCCCGCCGGCCGACGCCTCAGGACGTGCCGAGGGACGTCAGCGCGTCGTCGGTCAGCCGGAACACCGTCCACTCCTCCATGGGCACGGCGCCGAGCGAACGATAGAAGCCGATCGACGGCTCGTTCCAGTCCAGCACCGACCACTCCAGCCGGGCGTAGCCGCGCTGGACGCACTCCTCCGCCAGTGCTGTCAACAACGCCTTGCCCAGGCCGGCCTGCCGGTGCTGCGGCCGGACGAACAGGTCCTCGAGGTAGATGCCGTGGGTTCCCCGCCAGGTGGAGAAGTTCAGGAACCACAGGGCGCAGCCGACGACCTCGCCGGCCACCTCCGCGACGTGCGCGAACAACGCCGGCCGCGCGTCTCCCGACGGTGCGCCGAACAGGGCCGCCTCGAGGTCTTCGGCGGTGAGCGTGCACTCGGCCGAGGCGCGTTCGTACGCGGCGAGTTCGTGCACCAGCTTCACCACCGCGTCGACGTCGGAGCGGCGGACACGCCGCACGCGCGGATCGGACACTTTTCCTCCCTGGTTCCTGCCGGTCGGCCAATGCTGGCACATCGTTGCCGCGCGAGGCCGCCCGGTGGCCGGTTACTGTCAACCGTGGGAGAGCGAGTGACGACGCAAGGTCACAACCAGCACACTGACACACCCGTCGTGCGTGACCACCCGACATCACCGGATCGTGCACATCTCGTACTCCCCACGTCTGCGAGGTTCGGCACATGCTGCGACGCCTGTCCCTGCTGGGCGTTCTCACCGCGGTGACCCTGCTCGGCACCTGGTCTGCGGCCAGTCCACCCGGACGCGCGGCCGACGGACTGGACGCGAGCAAGTTCGAGTTGACGAAGTCGGCGTACTCCCCGCTGGTGGACGACCTGGACTCCGTACTCCCGAACGTCTCCGTGTCCGCCGTGATCCGCGACACCGACCGCAGCGCACACCGGTGCGTACCGCAGGCGGCCGAGCTCGTCGCCGCGTTCTGCTGGGACGAGCAGGACTCGAGCACCCAGGCCTGGTATCCGCAGGCCATCACGACGACGGCGGACGCCAACGCGCGCGGGACGTACGCGGGCTCGGAGGTGATCCTGGCCAGCTGGTACGACGCGGACGACGACGGCATCGACAAGGGGGTGCGGCTGACGTTCGTGGACTGGTCGGATCCGTCGGCTCCGACGTACCGCCACACGCTGCTCGTCGAGCCGTACACGCGCGAGGACGGCAAGGCGTCGTTCCGGCCGATCGAGCTGCACGCCGGCGGGATGTTCTGGTACGGCGACCACCTCTACCTCGCCGACACCTGGAACGGCTTCCGCGTCTTCGACCTGCGCCACATCTGGCGGGTGGCCACCGGTGACCCCACCGGGATCGGGCTCCAGCCAGACGGGACGTACCAGGCGCACGACCTGCCCTACGTCGTGCCGCAGGTGTTCACGTACACACAGTCGACCACCGGAGGCGCGCTGCCGATCCGGTTCTCCGCGGTGTCACTGGACCGCACCACCACCCGGCACAGCCTGGTCGTACCGGAGTACGGCCACCCCGGCGGAGGCACCCGGCTGGTGCGGTTCCCACTGGACCGCACCAGCCGGCTGCTCACCATCTCCGCGGACGGCAGGGCGCAAGCGATCGAGGCGTACGACGTGTCGGTGACGAGCATGCAGGGCGCGGCGTCGATCCGCGGGAAGTACTACCTGTCCACCAGCGACGGGACGGCCAACCAGGGCGACCTCGCGACCTACGAGCCGGGCGGCGCGGTGCGGATGCACTACGACGCACTGCCGATCGGGCCGGAGGACCTGTCCTACTGGCCGGGCCGGGACGAGCTGTGGTCGCTGACCGAACATCCCAACCAGCGTTCGGTGTTCGCGATCCGGCCGTCGGCGTACTGACCGGCGGAGTCCTCTGCCGTCGGGGTTGCGGCCTACATGCCCGGGTGGTTATGTAGCCGTATGGCGACGAGTTTCGAGGTGCTGGCCGAGCCCACTCGCCGGCGCATCCTGGACCTGCTGCTGGAGCGCCCGCGCTCGGTGGGCGAGCTGGTCGAACAGCTGCGGCTCAGCCAGCCCGGCACGTCCAAGCACCTGCGGGTGCTGCGGGACAACGGGTTCGTCCGGGTCCGCCAGGACGCGCAGCGGCGGTGGTACGAGATCCGGCCCGAGCCGCTGGCCGAGGTGGACGCCTGGCTGGCGCCCTACCGCAGGCTGTGGGAGCGCCATCTCGACGCGCTCGAACGCCACCTCGACGCCCTGCCCGCTCCCGGCCCCGACAGCGATCCGGCCGCCGGACCGGGCCGCGAGCCCGGAGACGGTTCCTGACCGTCCTCCCACCCACGTCAAGACGCTCCTGACAGCTGTCAGGGGCGTCTTGACACCGGCGGTGGGAGATCAGCGGCGGCGGCGGGTCGAGGCCCGCAGGAACTCGCGGTTCATGTCGGCGATGCTCTGCAGCGGGATCCCCTTCGGGCACGCCGAGGTGCAGGCGCCGACGTTCGTGCAACCGCCGAAGCCCTCCTCGTCCATGGCCGACACCATGTCCGTGACCCGACCCTCGCGTTCGGGAGCACCCTGCGGCAGGGCGTTGAGATGGTTGATCTTCGCGCTGGTGAACAACATCGCCGAGCCGTTCGGGCAGGCCGCCACGCAGGCGCCGCAGCCGATGCACTCCGCGTGCTCGAAGGCGTAGTCGGCCGCCTCCTTGGGAACTGCCGTGGCGTGCGCGTCCGGCGCGCTGCCGGTCGGCGCGGTGATGTAGCCACCCGCCTGGATCACCCGGTCGAACGCCGAGCGGTCGACCACGAGGTCCTTCACCACCGGGAACGCCGAGGCCCGCCAGGGCTCCACGTCGATCGTGTCGCCGTCCTTGAAGTGCCGCATGTGCAGCTGGCACGTGGTGGTGCGTTCGGGTCCGTGCGCCTCGCCGTTGATGACCATGCCGCAGGCGCCGCAGATGCCCTCACGGCAGTCGTGGTCGAAGGCCACCGGCTCATCACCGCGCAGGATGAGGTCCTCGTTGAGGATGTCCAGCATCTCCAGGAAGGACATCTCGGGGCTGACGTCCTCCACCCGGTAGGTGACCATGGCGCCCTTGTCGTCGGCGGAACGCTGCCGCCAGATGCGCAGGGTGAGGTTCATGCGTAGCTCCGCTGGGTGGGATGGACGTACTCGAAGCTCAGATCTTCCTTGTGCAGCACGGGTTCGGCGTCTGCTCCGGACCACTCCCAGGCCGCGACGTAGGTGAAGTTGTCGTCGTCGCGCAACGCCTCGCCCTCCGCGCTCTGGCTCTCCTCGCGGAAGTGGCCGCCGCAGGACTCGGCACGGTGCAGGGCGTCCAGGCACATCAGCTCGGCGAGCTCCAGGAAGTCCGCGACCCGGTTCGCCTTCTCCAGCGACTGGTTCAGCTCGTAGCCGGTGCCGGGCACCTTCACCCGGCGCCAGAACTCCTCCCGCAGCTGCGGGATCCGGTCCAGCGCCTTGCGCAGGCCCGCCTCGTTTCGGGCCATTCCACACTCGTCCCACATCAGCTCGCCGAGCTCGCGATGGAAGGAGTCCGGCGTACGGTCGCCGTCGACGGCCAGCAGCCTGCGCAACCGGTCGTTGACATCGGCGACCACCGCAGAGACCTCCGGGTGGTCCGGCGCCACCTTCTCGTTCGGCGCGGTGGCGAGGTAGTCGTTGATCGTCGCAGGGAGGACGAAGTAACCGTCCGCGAGACCCTGCATCAGCGCGCTGGCGCCGAGCCGGTTGGCGCCGTGGTCGGAGAAGTTCGCCTCGCCGATCGCGAACAGGCCCGGCACCGTGGTGGACAGGTCGTAGTCGACCCACAGCCCGCCCATCGTGTAGTGGACCGCGGGATAGATGCGCATCGGCCGGGTGTAGGGATCCTCGGCGGTGATCCGCTCGTACATCTCGAACAGGTTGCCGTAGCGTTCCTCGACCTTCTCCCGGCCCATCCGCGCGACCGCGTCGGCGAAGTCGAGGTAGACACCCTGACCGCCGGGACCCACGCCGCGGCCCTCGTCGCAGACGTTCTTCGCCGCGCGGGAGGCGATGTCGCGCGGAACGAGGTTGCCGAACGAGGGGTAGATCCGCTCGAGGTAGTAGTCGCGTTCGTCCTCGGGGATCTGCTCCGGCGGCCGGTCGTCGCCCTTGGCCTTCGGAACCCAGATCCGGCCGTCGTTGCGCAGCGACTCACTCATCAGCGTGAGCTTGGACTGGTGGTCACCCGAGCGCGGGATGCAGGTGGGGTGGATCTGGGTGAAGCAGGGATTGCCGAAGTACGCACCACGCCGGTGCGCTCGCCAGATCGCCGTGGCGTTGGAGTTCTTGGCGTTGGTGGACAGGTAGAAGACGTTGCCGTACCCGCCGGAGGCGAGCACCACCGCGTCGGCGAGGTGGATCGAGATCTGCCCGCTCACCAGGTCGCGGGCGACGATGCCGCGGGCGCGCCCGTCGACGACGATCAGGTCCAGCATCTCGGTGCGGGCGTGCATCTCGATGTTGCCGGCGTCGATCTGGCGGGACAGCGCCTGGTACGCGCCGAGCAGGAGCTGCTGGCCCGTCTGGCCGCGGGCGTAGAACGTGCGCGAGACCTGGACACCGCCGAAGGACCGGGTGTCCAGCAGGCCGCCGTACTCACGGGCGAACGGCACACCCTGGGCCACGCACTGGTCGATGATCTCCACCGACGCCTCGGCCAGCCGGTGCACGTTCGACTCGCGGGAGCGGAAGTCGCCGCCCTTCACCGTGTCGTAGAACAGCCGGTGCACCGAGTCGCCGTCGTTGCGGTAGTTCTTTGCGGCGTTGATCCCGCCCTGGGCGGCGATCGAGTGCGCCCGGCGCGGGGAGTCCTGGTAGCAGAACTGCACCACCCGGTAGCCCTGCTCGGCCAGGGTGGCGCCGGCCGAACCACCGGCCAGGCCGGTGCCGACCACGATCACCGTGTGCTTGCGGCGGTTGGCCGGGTTGACCAGCTTCGCCTCGAACCGGCGGCGGCTCCACCGCTGCTCGATCGGCCCACCGGGTGCCTTGTGGTCGACGATCGGGACGCCGACGGCGTACGGCAGGTCGGCGTGGGAGGTGCCGACGTGGGAGGTGCCGGTCTGGGCGATGTCGGTCTGGGAGGTGTCGAACTCAGCGGTCATGTCAGCTCACGACTCCGGTCATGACCGCGACGGGGACGACCAGGAAGCCGGCCGTGAGCACCACGGCGAGAACGTTCGCGGTGGCCTTCAGTCCGCGGTCGCGGGCACGGTTGTTGGCGCCCAGGGTCTGCGCGGCACTCCAGAAGCCGTGCCGGACGTGCAGTCCCAGGGCGAGCATGGCGAGGATGTAGACGACGTTGACGTACCACACGCGGAAGTCGGCGACGACGTTCTCGTACGGGTGGTGCGCCCGCCCGAGCGGGTTGATGGTGAGGGTGGTCAGGTCGAGGATGTGCCACACGATGAACAGGCCGAGGATGACTCCGCCCCAGCGCATCGTGCGGGTCGCGTAGCTGGTGCGCACCGGCGGGCGGTGGTGGTACTTCCTGGGCCGGGCGGAGACGTCACGCCGGCTCAGTTGGTACGCCGCCACGCCGTGGGCGACGACGGCGCCGACCAGCACCAGGCGCTGCACCCAGAGAAATCCCGACGAGGGAACGGCCGGCGAACCGATGGTCCGCAGCCAGCCGGCGTAGTGGTTGAACTCCGCCGCACCGAAGAAGATCTTGAGATTGCCGAGCATGTGGACGACCAGGAAGGCAAGCATGATCACGCCGGTGCCGGCCATGACCGCTTTCTTGCCGATGGTCGAGGACCACAACGTTCGGGCCACGGACGGTCGGGCCGCACCTGTCGCCAATGCCATGAGTCCCCACGGTAGAAGCCGGTTGGCGACAGGTCCAAGACATGGATTGGCTCGTTTCGATAGCCACTGGCTATAGTTACCGAGTGCAGTTGCAGCAACTCGCCTACTTCGTCGCGGTCGCCGAGCTCCGGCACTTCACCCGGGCCGCCGAGCGCGTGCACGTCGCCCAGCCGTCGCTGTCCCAGCAGATCCGTGCCCTGGAACGCGAACTCGGCGCCGAGCTCTTCCGCCGGGCCCGGGGCAACATCGCGTTGACAGACGCCGGCGAGGCCCTGCTCCCCCTTGCCCGGCGGATCCTCGCCGACACCGACACCGCCCGGCTGGAGGTTCAGGAACTCGTCCAGCTCCGCCGCGGCCGGGTCCGCCTGGGCGCCACGCCGAGCCTGTGCACCGGCCTGCTGCCGGACGTGCTGCGGGCGTACCACCTGCAGTACCCCGGCATCCACCTGATCATCGAGGAGGCAGGTTCGCGGGACCTCGTCCGCGAGGTGGCCACCGGCAACCTCGACCTCGCGCTGCTGATCCTTCCGCTGCAGAGCCATGACCCCGCGCTGGCGACCACCGAGCTTCTGCGGGAGGAGCTGGTGGTGGTCTCGCCGGCCTCGGAGCCTCCGATCTGGGAGGGCGGACGGCTGCGGATCGAGGATCTGCGCGACCAGCCCCTGGTGATGTTCCGGCAGGGGTACGACCTGCGCGAGTTCACCCTCGGCGCCTGCCGCGCCGCGGGGTTCGAGCCGACGTTCGCCGTCGAGGGCGGGGAGATGGACGCCGTGCTCGGCTTCGTGGAGGCCGGCCTCGGCCTGGCCGTGGTGCCACGCATGGTGGCCGACCGGCGCGACACCGTACGCGTGACCCGGTTCGCCGATCCCGGGCTGCACCGCACCATCGGGCTCGGCCGCCGCAACGACGTCGAACCGCCGCGCGCCGCCCAGGAGCTGCGACGGATCCTGGTCGACTACCTGACCCGGGCCGCCGACGCGAACGACCTCCCGCCGGGCACCCGCGCGATCCGGGCCGAGAGCGGGACCGCGCGCCGCCGGCGTCAGGGCCCGCCCTCGGCCAGGTCCACCGCCCCACCCGGGTTCGCGGACTAGGGGGCAGGCCGCTGGGTCTGCCCCGCGTCAGGACTCGCGGACCACGTCGCCGGGCTCCTTGTCCGGCCGCAGCCCACGCCAGACGGGATGGCGCAGGCGCCCGTCCCGCGTCCACTCCGCGAACGCCACCTCACCGACCAGCACCGGCCGGACCCAGTGGGCGCCGCGCGACTCCGCCGTGGGCAGCCGCTGGTCGAAGGGCTGGGTGCGCTGCTCCAGCGGCGCCAGCCGGGCGGTCAGGTCGGCGAGCTTGTGCTGGTCGAAGCCGGTCCCGACCCGCCCCGCGTAGACCAGCCGGCCCTCGTCGTACACCCCGCACAGCAGGGCGCCGAACGTGCCGGCCCGCGAGCCCTCACCGACCCGCCAGCCGGCGATCACCACCTCCTGGGTGCGGAGGTTCTTGACCTTCACCCAGGATGCGCTGCGCCGGCCGGGTTCGTACGGCGCGGAAAGCCGCTTCGCGACCACGCCCTCCAGGCCCTGCTCCATGCTGGTCGCCAGCGCGGCGTCCCCGGCACCCACGAACGCGGGCGGGACCTGGCAGTACGGACCGGCCAGGCCGAGCCCGTCCAGCGCCTCCCGGCGATCCGTGTAGGGGCTTCCCACCATCGAGGTGCCGTCCAGGGCCAGCAGGTCGAAGACGAGGTAGACGACCGGCGGCTTCGCGGCTCTGCCCGTACCGTCGGCACCGCCCGCGGCACGGCGGCGACCGCGTCCGGAACCCGGACCGTGCATGCGGGCCTGGAGCAGCTCGAAGCTCGGCCGGCCGCGCTCGTCCAGCGCCACCACCTCGCCGTCGAGTACGCAGCGCCGCCCCGGCAGCAGGTCGGCGAGCGCGCCGACCTCGGGATAGGTGCCGGTGAAGTCGCGGCCGGACCGGCCGAGCAGCACCACCTGCCCGTCGGCGACGTAGGCGACCGCCCGGACGCCGTCCCACTTCATCTCGAACGCCCACCGGTGCTGGTCGGCGGCCGGCGGCATCGCGCCGGGGGTCGCCAGCATGGGAGCGACCCGCGGCAGCCCGGCGAGTTCGGGGAGTCCGGGATGCCCGGGGTGCTCGGTCACCCCCCGATCATCGCCGGTCGTACGCCCAGATGGTGCTGGTCGTGCCGAGCAGCCGGACCTCGTGCCGGTCCCGCAACCGGAGCGTGGCCGGGACGGCCTGCTTCGGCAGCTCCGGCACCAGCAGGACGACCCGTCCGCCGGGGCGGGTCACCCGGGCCAGCTCGGCCATCACGTCGGCGATCCACACCGCCGGGTCGCCCTGGACGGCGTACTGACGCCCGAACGGCAGGTTGGACACGACGGCGTCCACGGACGCGTCCGGCAGGTCGAGGTCGCGGACGTCGCCGTCGCGCACGTGCGGGGTGTCGGCATTACGCCGGCTGGCGGAGACCGCGCTGGCGTCGATGTCGCGGCCCTCGACCTCCCAGCCCACCGCCTTGGCCTCGGCGAGTATCGTGCCCGAGCCGCAGCACGGGTCCAGCAGCGTGCCGGACAGGCCCGACCTGTCGGACTTCCCCGACGTTCCGGACCTGGCGGGCTTGGCGGACCGGCCCGGCGGGTCGCCGGCCAGCGCCACCATCGCCGCCGCGAGAGGCGGACGCAGCGCACCCGGACGTTCGGACTCCCGGCCACCGTGCTGACGCATGCGTACCGTGGTCAGCCGCAGGCCGGCGACGAACCGGCCCTTGGTGTACTCCAGCGCCCACACCTCGATCTGGGCGGGGTCGTCGGCCTTCCAGCCCGGCTCGGCGTCACTCACCCCGGCATCCAGCGCCCGGCGCAGCTCGGTCCGCTTCCAGGTGCGCTCCTGCAGCACCCTGGCGACGACGCGGTACGTCAGCCGCCGCCCACCCCGGCCCCGGCTGCCGGTGCCGGGGTGCGTCGACCGCCACAGCCCGGTGGCGGCCTCCAGCCGGCCCGGGCGCAGGACCCGGCGCACGATCCAGGGCGGCTTGTCCCCTTCGGAACGGAAGGTCCGGCCGAGCTCGACGAACACGTCGTCGGCCGTACGCAGCCGCAGCAGGGCGGCCTCGCGTCCGGCGTCGACGGTGCACAGAACGACGTCCGCGCGACCGTCGTTGCCGACGTCGGTGACCTCCACGCCGGGCAGGCCGGCCAGCTCACGCTGGACCAGCGGGGCGAGTCCCGGGGCGGCGAGCACGACCATCCGGCTCGTCCCCTGCGGTCCCGCGGTCTGCGGCCGCTGCGGGCGTTCGGAGCGCTTCTGTTCGGAACGCTTGGGTTCGGACCGCTTTTGTAGGGAACCACGCCGCTCGTGCCGCTCGTGCCGCTCGGGCTCGTTCTCCTGCGGCGGACGGCCCCGGTCGCCGGGGCGTCGCGGCCGGCCGGCCGCGGCTGTTCCACCGGTGCCGCCGGCGCCGCCTGCCCTGCCGGCGCCGCCCGTCCTGCCGGTCCCACCTGGACGGCCGGTCCCACCTGGACGGCCGGAACGGCCCGCCGACTGCCTGCCCGAACGTTGTGTCATAGGCGGGTCAGCCTATGGCATGCCCCACCCCGGCACCGGGCCGCGACCCGGCCGGTGGGCCGCGACCCGGCAGGCCTCTCAGCCGGCGCCACCGGCCTCGGTGGAAGCACCCGTGTCAACCGGCCCGCGACGCACTCCACCGCCTCGCACAGGTGCGGAATCGATCGGGGTGCTCCGCCGAGGTTGGCGCACCCGGCCGAGCTCAGCTCATCTCAGGTCAGCCCAGCTCGGCGCTACTCCTCGGGTTGCTCCTCCTCGTCGGTGGCCGCGCCCGACCCTGGCCGCAGTCTGAGGTCGGCGCCGGTCAGCGGTGACGTCCAGGTCAGGTCGCCGACCCTGATGTCGGCGAGCAGGCCGCGTACCCACTGCAGTTCGGCGGCCGTGGTCGCACGGGCGTACTCCAGCTCCAGCAGCAGCAGCCGCGGCAGCCCGCCGGTGCGCAGGGTCTCCATCACCCCGTCGAGGGTGGCGATTCTGCCTTCCAGGCCGGTCACCCGGGTGCCGAGGCTGCGTACGGCCTCCTCGACCGGCAGGCAGCCGAGCAGCGACACGGCCGCGGTGAACGTCGGCGGGGCACTGTCCGTCCGCTCCAGCAGACCGCGCAGCCGGGCGGCGAGTTCGGCCCGGCCGTCGGCGGTGATCTGGTAGACGGTCCGTTCGGGTCGCCGGCCCTCCCGGCTGGTCTCCACCGGGACGATCAGTTCGTCGTTCATCAGCCGGTCGACGGCGTGGTAGAGGCTGCGGGGAAGGCCGGTGATGTAGTCCTTGTGGGTGTCGACGATCAGCCGGTGCAGTTCGTAAGGATGCCGCGGACCCTGCATGAGCAGCGCGAGCACGGTGAGGCCTGTCAGGTCGGCGGACTGTGGGCGGACCATGCGGACCCCTCCCCCGGCGGGCCGGCCCGCCTTCGACGGCACCCGACCGCATCGACGGCACCGACAGCACCGACAGCACCGATTGGCACCGCGCCCTCGACAGCACGACGACTCGATCGTCCCGTTGCCTTTAGCGTTGTGCCTTATTGCAGAGTGCAATAAGGCACAGCGTAGGTAGTCCAGCTCGCCCCGTTCGACGATCCGGAGCGGGAGTCGGCGTTTCCGGCCTCAACGGCCCGCGGGCACGATCGCCTCGATGTCCGGCACGAGTTCGCCCAGCAGCCGAAGCGACTCCTCGTCCCATGGGCCGGGCGGCGCGACGATCGCGTGGTCGATCCCGGATGCCGCGAGTTCGGCCAGCCGATCGAGCACCCGGGCCGGCGAGTCGGTGCCGTCCCGCCCGTCCCGGGAGATCGCCACCGACATGGCGATCGTCTTCTCGATCTCGTCGTAGTCGCGCCCCTCGGCCTCGCAGTGCTCCCGCAGGACGGCGAGCTTGTGCTTGCGCACCGCCTCGCCGTCCGGGATGTCGAAGAGGTTGCAGGCGTCCGCGTACTTCGCGACGTACCGCAGCGTGCGCCGCTCCCCCATCCCTCCGACGAGGATCGGCGGATGCGGCTGGGTCAGGGCGTTGGGCGAGTTCAGCGGGTCGGCGAGGTGGTAGTGGTCCCCGTCGTACGGCGTCCGGTCGCCCCGCCACATCTGCAACGCGATCCGGAGCACCTCCTCCAGCCGGTCGAAGCGTTCCCTCGTCGGCGGGAACGGGATGCCCAGCCCCTCGGCCTCGCGGCCGTTCCACGCGGCGCCGATCCCCAGCCAGGCCCGGCCGCCCGACAGGACGTCGAGCGTGGTCACGGTCTTCACCAGGACACCCGGATGCCGGTAGGGCGCGGCGGTGACCAGGGTGCCGAGCCGGATGCGTTCGGTCTGGCCCGCGGCATACGCGAGCGTGGTGTAGCCCTCGAGCATGTCCAGCTCTGCGGGGCCGTTCATGCCGATCTGAAACAGGTGGTCCATCACCCAGAGGGTGTGGAAGCCGGCCTGGTCGGCGATCCGGGCGAGCCGGCCGACGTGGTGGCCGATCCGGTCCGGGCCGTCGGGCCAGGTGAAGTTGGCGATGGACAGGCTGATACGCATCGGCGCACTCCTTCGTTAGCTGACTAACGTTGTGCGGCTAGCATAGCCAGGAGAAGGACGATGCGGGGCGAGCCGAACGCGGCGGACGCCGGCGGACGAGCCTCAGACAGCCGGCGGACGGTGTTCGTACGGAGTGGACAACACGATCAGCGAACGGGTGGAGACGTTGGCCTTGGAGCGGATCCGGGCCAGCAACTCCTCCAGCGCGCGGGGACTCGTGACCCGGACCTTGAGCACGTAGTTCTCGTCCCCCGCGACGGAGTGACAGTCCTCGATCTCCGGCACGTCCTGGAGCAGGTCGGGTGAGTCGTCGGGCTGGCTGGGGTCGATCGGCTTGATCGAGATGAACGCGGTCAGCGGCAGGTCGAGCGCCTCGTAGTCGACGACCGCCGCGTATCCCTTGATGATGCCGCGCTGCTCCAGCCGGCGTACGCGCTGGTGCACCGCCGAGGTCGACAGGCCGGTGAGCTTGCCCAGTTCGGTGTACGACATCCGGCCGTTGGACGCGAGCAGCCGGACGATCTGACGGTCGAGGTCCTCCACGCCGGTCACCGTACCGCGTGAACCATGGCGCGGTCAGTCCGCGATCTCACCGCGCGGATCGCCGCCTCGGCGGCCGGCCCGGGCAGCACCTCAGCCATCGAGGACCACCAGGTCGCGAGGACGCAGGTTGACCGCTTCCACGCCGGTTTCGGTGACCACCACGATGTCCTCGATCCGGGCGCCGTGCCGGCCCTCGAAGTAGATACCGGGCTCGACGGAGAAGGCCATGCCCGGCTCCAGCGGCAGCGTGTTGCCGGCCACGATGTAGGGCTCCTCGTGGCTTTCCATGCCGATGCCGTGGCCGGTGCGGTGGATGAACTCCTCGCCGTAGCCCGCCTCGGTGATGATCGTGCGCGCGACGGCGTCCACCGACTCCGCGGTGACGCCCGGGCGCACGTGTGCGCAGGCGGCCTCCTGTGCACGCTGGAGGACGTCGTAGTAGCGCCGGAACTCCTCCGAGGGCCGGCCGCCGACGGCGTAGGTGCGGGTCTCGTCGGAGCAGTAGCCGGCCGCAGTGGTCCCCCCGATGTCGACGACCACCGGCTCACCGGCCTGGATCACCCGGTCGGAGACCTCGTGGTGCGGCGAGGCGCCGTTGGGGCCCGAGCCCACGATCACGAAGTCGACCTGGACGTGCCCCTCGGCGAGGATCGCGTCGTGGATGTCGCGGCCCACCTCGGCCTCGGTGCGGCCGGGGCGCAGCCAGTCACCGACCCGGGCGTGCACCCGGTCGATCGCCGCGCCCGCGGCGCGCAGCTCGGCCACCTCGGCCGGGGTCTTGCGCATCCGCAGCTCGCGCAGGACCTCCCCCGCGAGCTTCTGCTCCACACCGGGCAGCGACGCCCGGAACGCGAGCACCTTCTCCGCCCACATGTGGTTGTCCAGCGCCACCGACCCGACGCCGGGCAGCAGCTTGGCCACCAGTCCGTAGGGGTCCTCGGTCTCCTGCCAGGGAACGATCTCCAGGCCCAGCTCCGTGACCCCGGACGCCTGGGCCGCGGCGCGCTCCAGGCCCGGCACCACCAGGACCGGCTCGGCCCGTGCGCCCTGCGCGGGCAGCAGCAGGCAGGTGAGCCGCTCCAGCGGCTTGGCATCGTAGCCGGTGAGATAACGCAGGTCGGGACCCGGCGAGACCAGCAGGGCGTCGACACCCGCGGCGGCCGCGGTCGCGCGGGCACGGTCGAGGCGGAGACGCAGGTCGGCGGGAGGCACGGAGGTCGTCACGCGGGTCAGCCTAGGCCGCCCCGCCGACAACCCGTTCCGCCTCCCCGCCACATCCCGGACACCGCAATTTGCGCGGGTGCGACCGCATGCCCGGAACCGATAACTTTCCGCACATGAGCCCACAGTCCGACCACGTCGCGGCCACCCTCCGCCACCTCGGTGCCACCGGCACGGTGCACGTGTTCGACCAGGAGGTGCCCACCGCCGCCGCGGCTGCCGAGCGGCTCGGCTGCGACGTGGGAGCGATCGCCAACAGCCTGGTCTTCGTGGCCGGCGAGGAGCCCCTGCTCGTTCTCACCAGCGGTGCTCACCGGGTCGACACCAGGTACCTCTCCCGGTCGCTCGGCCTGCCGAAGATCCGCCGCGCCGACCCCGAGCAGGTCCTCGCCGCCACCGGCCAGCGGGTCGGCGGCGTCGCGCCGGTCGGCCACCCCGCTCCGCTGCGTACGATCGTCGACCTCTGGCTGGAGAAGTACGAAGAGGTCTGGGCCGGCGCCGGCGACCACCTCAGCATGTTCCCCACCAGCTACGCCGAACTCATCCGGCTCACCGGAGGAACGTCCGCCCAGGTCGCGCCCTGACGGGGCGCCGAGCTGTCAGGGCTGTCGGCGGCCGGTGGTAGAAGGTTCGGGTGCGAAACATCAGCGTCGAGGAACGCCGCGCCCGGCTGGGCCGCCGCCACCGGCTGGCGGCTGGTGCGCAGGCAGCCGGCCCGGTCGAGGCGGCCGAGGCCGTGGTCGCCCTGCACGCCACCGACCCGGCCACCGTCTTTCTGTCCGTCGCGGCCCGGACCGGCCCTGCCGGCGCCGCCGTCGAGGACGTCGAGAAGGCGCTGTACGCCGACCGCTCGCTGCTGCGGATGCTCGCAATGCGGCGGACGATGTTCGTGGTCCCGACCGCTACAGCGCCCGTGCTGCAGGCGTCCTGCACGCTCGCCGTCGCCGCGCAGCAGCGGCGCAGGTACACCCAGCTGATCGAGGCCGCCGGCCTCGGTGACGGCGCCTGGCTGAAGGACGTCGAGGAGTCCACGGCGCGGGCGCTGGCCGCCCGGGGTGAGGCCACCGGGGCCGAGCTCGCCGCCGACGAGCCGCGGCTGCGTTCACGGGTGACGAGGGCCGAGGGCAAGTCGTACGGCGGTGACCAGAACATCACCACCTGGGTGCTGCTTCTGCTCGCCGCCGACGGACGAATCGTCCGGGGCCGCCCGCGTGGTTCGTGGACGAGCACCCAGTGGCGGTGGGCGCCGGTCGAGTCGTGGTTGCCGAGCGGCATGCCCGAGCAGCCGGTCGAGGCGGCGCGGGCCGAGTTGGTGCGGCGCTGGCTGGCCGCGTTCGGCCCGGGCACGGTGACCGACCTGCGCTGGTGGACCGGCTGGACCGCCCGCGACGTCAAGGCCGCCCTGACGCGGGTGCGGCCGGTGGAGGTCGACCTGGACGGGCAGACCGGACTGGTCCTGCCCGGCGACGACGAGCCCACCCCGGTGCTGGATCCGTGGGTCTCGTTCCTTCCCGCCCTGGACCCCACCGCCATGGGCTGGTCCGAACGCTCCTGGTACCTCGGCGCACACCGGTCCGCGCTCTTCGACCGGTCCGGCAACATCGGCCCCACGGTGTGGGCCGACGGCCGCGTCGTCGGCGGCTGGGCCCAGCGTCGCGACGGTGAGGTGACCTACCGCCTGCTGGAGGACGTCGGCGCCGAGGCCGCCCGGGCGATCGAGGACCACGCCGCGCGGCTGGACACCTGGCTGGGCCCGGCCCGCGTGGTGCCGAGGTTCCGTACGCCGCTGGAGAAGGAGCTCGCCGGCTGACCGGCGCCGGCCGACGCGAGACCCGGCAGGACCCCACCGGCGGGCACCGGTCGCCGTTCCCCGGTCACGCTTCCAGCCGAGTGTCGGCGACGTCGTCTAGGTTGTCGCCATGCCGAGCACCGCCGGCGAGAAGACGCTGCTTCTCGACACCGCATCCTTGTACTTCCGCGCCTTCTTCGGTGTGCCCGACTCCATGCGTGCTCCCGACGGCACGCCGGTCAACGCCGTCCGCGGACTGCTGGACTTCATCGCCCGCCTGGTGACCGACCACCGGCCGACCCATCTGGTCGCCTGCTGGGACGACGACTGGCGACCTCAGTGGCGGGTCGACCTGCTGCCGAGCTACAAGGGCCACCGGGTGGCCGAAGAGGTGCCGGGCGGGCCGGACGTCGAGGAGGCCCCGGACGCGCTGGAAACCCAGGTGCCGGTGATCCGTGCCGCCCTGGCCGCCCTGGGCATCGCGGTGGTCGGCGCACCCGGCTGCGAGGCCGACGACGTCATCGGAACGCTCACCGCGCGCTCTCCCCGTCCGGTCGACGTGGTGACCGGTGACCGCGACCTGTTCCAGCTGGTCGACGACTCCCGTGCCGTCCGCATCCTCTACACCGCCCGCGGCGTGGGGCGGCTGGACACCGTCGACGAGGCCTGGGTGGCGAAGAAATACTCCATTCCCGGCCGGGCCTACGCCGACTTCGCCGTGCTGCGGGGTGACCCGTCCGACGGGCTGCCGGGCGTGCCGGGCGTCGGCGACAAGACCGCGGCCGGACTGATCTCCAAGTACACCGACCTGGACGGCGTGCTCGCCGCGGTCGAGGACGAGGGCAGCGGTCTGGCGCCCGGCCTGCGGCTCAAGCTGCGGCAGGCCGGTGACTACCTCACCGCCGCGCGCGCCGTGGTGGCCGTGCTGCCCGACGCCGAGCTGCCCGAGGTCGACGCCACCCTCCCCGGCGCACCGGCCGATCCGGACGGCTGGGCGGAGCTCGTACGCCAGTGGGGGCTCGGCGGTTCGGCCGAGCGGGTGGTGGCCGCACTCGCCCAGCAGGCCGGCTGACCCCGCAGACCTCCGCTGACCCCGCAGACTCCCCCGGACACTGCCGGTGCCGGGAGCAGCCGGGGTGCGTCGGCCGGGGCCGGAGGCTCAGGGCTCCAGCAGGTCCCGGTCCGGCAGTGCGGGGAAGGCGGCGTGCGGCTCGGTCTGGTACCAGAACGCCGTGGACGCGATGTCGTCCTCCAGCGGCCGGAAGCGTGCCTGACCGCTCAGCGACGACTTGAAGCCGAGCGCCTGGACGGTCACCCGCAGGTCGCCGGTGAAGCGGATCGGGTCCTGGACGTGCCAGCGGTACAACCCGAACCTCTGCTGCGTACGCATGAACCCGTCGGGGACGAGCACCTGCGGCATGCCGAGGTAGGGCGTACTGAACGCGCCGTACGCACCCTTGGGATGCTCGAACGCCCACGCCCCGCCGAAGTAGTCCTCGGTGCCCGTGCCGCAGATGGTGGGGAACTCCTCGTCCCCGTCCAGGTAGAACTTCAGCTCGCCCTCGCCCCACCAGCCGTCGTGATGGGACTCCCAGGCGAGGTAGGTCCCCACGTAGTGCCCCTGCCCACGTACGCCGGACAGCAGCGTGTGCACCTCGCCGTGCGGAAGCGGGTCGCTGCGCCGCCACTGGGCGTGGAAGTACGCACGGTCCGGCTCGACCTCGGTGAGTGCGTAGGTGATCTGGTAGAAGAAGCCGCGGACGGGTTCGGGGTCGAGGTTCTCCACGGTGATCCGGGCGTGCCCGCGAAACGGCATCTCCCAGTAGGAGTTGAAGCCGCCGGTGGGGTTGACCGCCACCGGGACCGAGTTGATCTGCGCGAACTCTCCCCAGCCGTGGCAGAAGAAGTCGCCGAGCGGCACCTCGACCGAGGGGTTCTCCTCACCGTCCCAGTAACACCGCACGACGAGCCGGCGCCATGCCGTCGGTGTGACCGTGATCCACACGTGCTGGATCGCGCCCGGACCGTCGACGTCGGCGAGCGTCACCACCGACTCGCCGGGGATCTCGATGCAGGGACGGACCTTCCAGCCCTGGCCGAGTTCGCGGGCGGCACCTTCCCCCTCGGTGGCCCGCGCACCGCCGGAGCGTGACCCATCGGGGTTCTCCGCGCTGATCGACCTGGTCTGTGCGGACGAGAGCCGGCTCAGGTTGCCCAGGTGCATGCCGAGGCCGTTGAAGTCGGACACAGGTTCCTCCGGTGGCGTCAACTCGTGCTTGCGCACGCCAGCCAACCGGATCGGCGGCGCCCGGGCCACCGCCGCGGGTGATCCTGACCGCACGCGGTCAGTCAGGATCACCCGGCGAGCCGTCGGTCAGGTGAACGGCGAGTCGTCGGTCACTCGGCGTCGGAGGCCACCGAGGCGTACGCCACCACCCCGCGGCGCAGGGCCTCCACCGTCGCCCGCGCGGTCTTGCGCAGCACGCCGGCACCTGCCGCGTCGGCCACCTGGTCGGCCAGGTCGACGATCTGCTTGACCCAACGCACGAAGTCACCGGCCGCGAACCCGGTCTCGTCGAGCACGTCGGCCAGTGGAGCACCGGATGCCCAGCGGTAGGCGGCCCAGGCGAATCCGAGGTCGGGTTCGCGCAGGAAGTCCAGCCGGAAGGAGTCCTCCAGGCTGTCCAGGTCTCCCCAGATCCGCACCACCGAGCCGAGCGCCTCGCGTGCCGCGCCACCGGGCAGCTTGGGGGGCCCGACGTCGTCGGGTGTGCGGGACTCGTACGCCAGTGCCGACAGACAGGCCGCCAGCTCCGGTGGGGTGAGGTCGTCCCACACGCCCTGGCGCAGTGACTCGGCGGCCACCAGGTCGAGCTCGCTGTAGATCCGCGACAATCGGTCGCCCGCCTCGGTGGTCCGGTCGCCGTGGAGGTACTCCAGTTCGTCGAGCACCTCACACACCCGGTCGAACTGCCGGGCGATGGTGTTGGAGCGTGACTCGACCCGCCGTTGCAGCCCCTCGGTTTCCCGGCCCAGCTTGAAGTAGCGCTCGGCCCAGCGGGCGTGGTCCTCGCGTTCGGAGCAACCGTGGCAGGGGTGGGAGCGCATCGCCGCGCGCAGGTCCTGCAGGCGCTGGTCGTCCTCGGCCGGCGACCCGCCGCGGCGCTTCCTCGGCACGTCTACCTCGTCGGGCGACTTCTGCCGCAGCGTCGAGGCCAGGTCGCGGCGGTGCTGGGCGTTGCGCGGGTTGAACGACCGGGGCAGCCGCATCCGGCTGAGCGACTCCACCGGCTGCGGGAAGTCCACCAGCGACAGCTTGCGCACCCGCCGGTCCTCGGTCAGCACGGTCGGCCGGGGGCCGTCGCCACCGGCGGCGTGACCGGGGTCGAGCACCACCGCGATGCCGGCCTGCCGCCCGGCGGGGACGGCGATGATGTCACCGGACCGGAGCCGGCCGAGGGAGTCCACCACCTCCGCGCGCCGGTCGGAGCGACGGCGCTTGGACAGGGAGGTCTCGCGTTCCTTGATCTGCCGGCGCAGTGAGGCGTACTCCATGAAATCGCCCAGGTGGCACTCCGTCGCCTCGCGGTAGCCGTCCATCGCCTCCTCGTTGCGACGGACCTGGCGGACCAGCCCGACCACCGCACGGTCGGCCTGGAACTGCGCGAACGACGACTCCAGCAGCTCCCGGGCCCGGCCCCGCCCGAACTGGCGGACGAGGTTGACGGCCATGTTGTACGACGGGCGGAAACTCGACCTCAGCGGATAGGTGCGGGTGGAGGCGAGGCCGGCGACGGAGGCGGGTTCGAGTCCCGGCTGCCACAGGACGACGCCGTGCCCCTCGACGTCGATGCCGCGCCGGCCGGCCCGCCCGGTGAGCTGGGTGTACTCCCCCGGGGTGATGTCGGCGTGGGTCTGGCCGTTCCACTTGACCAGCTTCTCCAGCACCACCGACCGCGCCGGCATGTTGATTCCCAGCGCGAGCGTCTCGGTGGCGAACACCAACCGCACCAGCCCCCGGGCGAACAGCACCTCCACGATCTCCTTGAAGGTGGGCAGCATCCCGGCGTGGTGCGAGGCGATCCCGCGTTCGAGGCCCTCCAGCCACTCGTGGTAGCCGAGCACCGCGAGGTCCTCCGGCGGCATGTCGGCGGTGCGGGCCTCGGCATAGGCGCGGATCTGCGCCGCCTGGTCGGGCCGGGTGAGCCGGATACCGGCGTACAGGCACTGGAGCACGGCCGCGTCGCAGGCCTGCCGGCTGAAGATGAACACGATCGCCGGCAGCAGCCCCTCGGCCTCCAGCTTCTCCGCCACCTGCGCCCGGCTCGGGGTGAACGCGATCCGGCTTCCGCCGCGCGGCTGGCGCCCGCGCCGGGGGCCGCGATCGTCGCGGCGGGCGAACCGCCAGTGGTCGCGGACGATCCGGGCCAGCTCGGGGTTGACCTTCGCGCTGTCGCCGGGCCGCCCGGTGTCGGCGAACAGGTCGTACATCCGCCGGCCGACCATCACGTGCTGGAACAGCGGGACCGGCCGGCGCTCCTCCACCACGATCTCGGTGTGCCCACGCACCGTGGCCAGCCACTCACCGAACTCCTCGGCGTTGGACACCGTGGCCGACAGCGACACCAGCTGCACCGAGTCGGGGAGGTGGATGATGACCTCTTCCCACGTCGCGCCCCGGAACGGGTCGGCGAGGTAGTGCACCTCGTCCATCACGACGTAGGACAGGCCGCGCAGCGTCGAGGAGCCGGCGTAGAGCATGTTGCGGAGGACCTCGGTGGTCATCACCACCACCGGCGCCTCGCCGTTGATCGTGTTGTCGCCGGTCAGCAGGCCCACCCGCTCCACGCCGTAGCGCTGGACGAGTTCGGCGTACTTCTGGTTGGACAGTGCCTTGATCGGGGTGGTGTAGAAACATTTGCCGCCGGTCTCCAGCGCACGATGGACGGCGTACTCGCCCACCACCGTCTTGCCCGAGCCGGTCGGTGCGGCCACGAGCACGCCCTTGCCGTCCTCCAACGCGGCGCAGGCGGAGATCTGGAACGGATCGAATTCGAAGTCGTAGAGCTGTCGAAACGCCTGGAACGAGGTGCCGTTGGCGGCCTGGAACCGGGCGTACCGCTCCGCCGGGGAGCTCATGGCCTCAAGGCTACGGTGTCCCGCCCCCGTTCACGTGGGCGCGGGTCGGGGGCTCAGCGAGGCGGCGGAGCGAACACCTGCAGCGCCCCCGGCACGCACTCCACGGTCAGGGGCAGCGGGCCCATCCGCTCACCGTCGGCGTACGCGGTGATTCCGGCCGAGGCGACGCTCACCGTCTTCGCGCGGTACATCGTCACGGCCGGATGCCCGACATGGGTGCCCTTGGTGAGCTTCGGGAACAGACGTACGAGTTCGTGCCGGGGAAGGGGTCCGATCACCGCGACGTCCAGCAGGCCGTCGGCCGGATCCGCGCCGGCACAGATCCGCAGCCCGCCGCCGTAGGAGGGAGTCACGCCGACGGCGACCAGCAGCGCGTCCGTCTGCTCCTCCTCCTGGTCGAGCTCGAGGACGAACCGCTGCGGGCGGAACGTCCCCAGCTCGCGGACCACCGCGAGGTCGTACCGCAGCCGCCCGCGCGGCCAGGTCATCCCGGCCACCCGCTCGGCGACACGGGAGTCGAAACCGGCGCAGAGCACCGTGGAGAACAACTCGTCGCCGACGCGACCGAGATCCTGCGCCCGGGTGAATCCCGCCACCACGATGTCGACGGCCGCCAGCGGGTCCCCGACAGGCGCGCCAACGGACCGGGCGAGGTCGTTGCCCGTACCTGCCGGGATGACGCCGAGCGGGGTGCCGGACTCGGCGGCCGCCTGCAGGGCGAGGTGCGCCATGCCGTCGCCGCCGATCACCACCAGGCCGTCGACGCCGCGTGCGACCGCCCGGCGGGCGAGATCGGCTGCCTCGTCGGCGTCCCGTCCGGCCTCCCATCGGGCACGAATGCCCGCCTCGGTCAGCCGCTCGGTGACCGGCTCGGCGAGCCGGGCACCGCGGCCGCGGCCGGAGGTGGGGTTGACCAGAACCGCGATCTCTCGAAGCACGCGGCGAGCGTAGCGCCCCTGCCGACCTACGGCAGCGGCGGTCTCGAACTCACAGGTGAGCGTGACCTGACCGCGGTGACCGCTCGGCCGGTCGGTCGTCAGTCGTCGCGGCCGGCGCGTTCGATCCCGTCGACGTCGATGCCCTGGGCGACGAGCCGGGCCTTCCGTCGCCGGTCGGTCAACCGGGCGATCTGCTCCGACACGAGGAAGAGGATCGTCATCGGGACCGCCAGGATGAGCATCGTCACCGGGTCCGTCGAGGGAGTGGCGACCGCCGCGAACACGAAGATGCCGAAGATGATCCAGGCCCGGGACCGCGCCAGGGTCGCCGAGGACAGCACCCCGACGAGGTTGAGCATGACGACGAAGACGGGGATCTCGAACGCGACACCGAACACCAGCAGCAGGCGCAGGACGAACGACAGGAAGAGGTCGACGCTCGGATAGTTGGACACCCCGGCCGGGGTGAAGTCGATCAGGACGTTCAGGCCCTTGGGCATCGCGTAGTAGCCGACCACCACCCCGCCGATGAACAGCGGCGCGGCCGAGCCCATGAACACCATCGTCCACTTGCGCTCGTTGCGGTGCAGCCCTGGCAGGATGAACGCCCAGAGTTGGTACAGCCAGACCGGGGACGACGCCACCAGCCCGGCGATCAGCGCCACCTTGAGCTGCAGCATCAGCGGGCCGGCGACGTCACCGAAAACCAGCTTGACGTCGACGTTCCGCTGCACCTTGAGGTTCCTGATGGCCATGTCGAGCGGCTCGCGCAGCAGGTCGAACAGCTGCGGATAGAAGATCCAGCCAAGGATCATTCCGAGCAGGATCGCGCCCACGGCCTTGAACAACCGGGACCGGAGCTCGCGCAGGTGCTCGACCAGCGCCATCCGGCCTTCGGGGTCCGGCTCAGGCTTGGAAGTACGCCGGACTCGCAACCGGCCGAGGGACAGGCTCACGACACTCCCACGTAGGCGCCGCCCCGCTCAGCGCGGGCCGGCGCGGACTGGCTCACCTGTTGGTGGTGTTGGTGTGCTGGGGGTCCTCGACGGGCTGCTGGACCGGCTGCTGGTAAGGCGGCTGAACCGGCTGCTGGTAAGGCTGCTGCGCACCGTTGGTGGTGTTGGGCTGGTGGTAGACCGGCTGCTGCTGCTGCGGGGGCGCGGCGACTTCCTGCGGCTTGTCGTCGTCGCGGACCTCGGACTTGAAGATCTTGAGCGCCTGGCCGAGGCCCTTGGCGGTCTGCGGGAGACGTGTCGCACCGAAGAGCAACACCAGGACGACCCCGATGATGATCAGCTCGGTCGGTCCAAGAGATCCCATGATTAGCCTCTCAGTCGGCGATTCTCGCTCGATGGTACGCCCTGATCCCCCGAAGGAGGGGTCGGGTCGGTTCAGCCTCCGTGACCGGCCCCGGCCGCGGCACGCCGACGCGATGAGGTCGGACCGCGACGTTCTGTGAGACCTTCGCGATGCCGGCCTGCCCCGCGAACTGCTTCGCGATGACCCCTACCCGGTGTGGGCCGGTGCCTCGCGGGTGCGGCTCCGGTGTTTCCCCCGGCCCCGGAATCCCGGTGGTTCTCGCTGTCCTCGTCGCCCGAACGCTCGGCGGCGATCTGCAGCTTGCGTTCGGCCGCGCCCAGCTCGGTGAGCACACCCTTGGCCCGGCGCCACAACCAGACGCCGAGCAGGGCGTAGAGAACCACCGCGAACACGGCGATTCCCCCGAAGATCAGGACCCACATCACGCGGAGCAGACTAACGCATGCCCGGACGGCTGTCGGCCACGTCGGCCACGCCTCCGGCACCGGCCGGATCGGTCGTTTCGTACGCCGCGAGCGCGTCCACCGCGTCCTGCCGTACGGCCTCGGCCAGCTCGGGCGGCTCCACCACCCGGGCGCCGCCGCCCAGGCGAAGCGCCAGCCGGCGCAGCCACCGCGGGTCGGCCACCCGCAGCCGGACCCGCAGCGAGCCGTCCCGCAGCTCGGTGACCTGCTCGCACGGGTAGTACTCCGCCACCCAGGCCGCCGAGGGCTCCAGCTCCAGCGTCGCCACGGGATAGTCCGGCGATGAGCGGAACAGCCCCTCGGACAGGTCGCGCGGCCTGGCCTGCGGCGGCGGGGCGGCCGGCTCGTCCAGCACCTGCACGTCACTCACCCGGTCCAGGCGGAACAGCCGGACGTCCTCGGCCCGGTGACACCAGCCCTCGAGGTAGGTCCACCCCTCCGCCTGCAGCAGGCGCATCGGGTCGACGTCACGCTCGGTGGTCTCGTCGCGGTAGGGCACCCAGTAGCGGAGGTGGACCCGCCGGCCACGGGCCAGGGCGTCCTGGAGGGTCTGCCGGACCTTCGGGTCCTCGGCGGCGTCCACCCGGACGGCCACCTTGTCCAGGCCGGCGTCGACCTGCTCGGCGGCCTTCTCCAGGCGTTCGATCACCGGGTCGAGCAGTGCCCGCTCGGCCTGGCCGCCGGACTCCCGGAGGGTACGCAGCGCCACCAGCAGGCCGAGCGCCTCGTCCGCGGTCAGCCGCAGCGGCCGGGCCAGGAACTCGGCGTTGGACACGTGGATGACGCCCTCGCCCTCCACGGCGTCCATGTCGACCTCGATGTAGTCACCGGGCATCATGCCGGGCAGGCCACAGAACCACAGCACGCCGAGGTCGGACACCAGCTGCTTCTCGGTGATGTGGAACGTCCGGGCCACGTCGGCGACCCGGGCGCCGGGATGGGCCAGGAGGTACGGCAGCAACGCGAGCAGGCGGCGTACCTGCTCCTTCGCGCCACCGGGGCCGGCCGTGCGGGCGACCTCAGCCATGGTGGGCCACCTCCACCAGCAGCCCCTTGAGGTGCCGGATCACCGCCTCGCGCAGGTCGGGCGGGTCGAGGGCGACGGCGCCCGCGGCGTAACCGGCGATCTCCTCGGCCAGGGTCACGGGATCGGAGAAGCCGACCTCCAGGACGTCCCAGCCACTGCCTGCGGGAACGACCGACGACGCCCGCCGCCGCAGGCCGTGGCCCGCGCCGGCACGCACCCGGATCCGGGCGGTGCGGCGCAGCTCCTCCGGCGGGGACATCCGGGCCGCCTCGGCGCGGATGTCGACGCCTTCGGGAACGGCGAACGCACCCGGGCGGCCCACCGGCCGGACCGGCCCGGCGATGCGGGACAGCCGGAACATCCGGGTCGCCGCCCGGTCACGATCGTGTCCCAGGACGTACCACCGGCTTCGCCAGTTGAGGATTCCCCACGGCTCGAGCGTGCGGTGCTGTGCGGCGCCGGCGCCGGGCCGGCGGTAGTCGAAGGCGACCACCGTGCGTGACTGCACCGCCCGCCACAACGGCTCGAACGCCGGCTCGCTGGCCGGAAGCCGCGGCTCCAGCGTGGTCACGGGGCCGGTGTCGGCACCGGTGTCGGCCCGTACGTCGGCGCCCGCGTCGGGCACCTTCGCGGGTTCCGGCGACCCCGACGACGACGCCGGACCCGATGCGGACGGCGGACCCGATGCGGACGGGGTGCCCGGCGCTCCGGCGGCGCCCGCGGCGAACCCGTCGGCACCGAGCTTGAGCACGGCGCGGGAGGTGGCCTCGGCCAGGCTGGCGTGCTCCCACACCCGGGCGGCCAGGCCGAGAACGGCGGCCTCCTGGGCGCTGAACGTCAACGGCGGCAGCTCGAACTCGCTGCGGCGGATGCGGTAGCCCACCTCGTCGTCGAACCCGCTGGCCACCGAGCCGACCTCGATCGGAATGCCCAGGTCGCGCAACTCGTCCTTGTCGCGTTCGAACATCTTCTCGAACGCCTCGGGGGTCTGCTCGCGGTAGTCCTCCACCAGCTGGCGAAGGCGGGCCTTGGGCACGAAGTGGTGCGACACCAGCAGGCAGATGACGAGGTTCATCAGCCGCTCGGACTTGCGGGGCGCTGCCACGCGCGCCACCCCCTTCCGCGCGGCTGGTGCACTCGAGCCACTTCGAACAGACTAGCGACCACCGACGTGAGGCTATCGCACCCGAAGTGCGACACGGCGCGAAAGCACACAGGCCACGCCGAACCATCGCGTGCCCGGACCGAGCCGGTAGCGTCGCACCCTGTGATCCGATGGCGGGAAGGTGTCGCCGGCCAGGTCCGCCGGTCCTGGGACGGGGCGGTGGAGCTGGACGTGGACACCGGCGAGGCGGTGCTGCCCGCGCTGGCGTACGTCGACCTGGTAGGCCGGCCCGAGCCAGGCGACCGTGTCCTGCTCAACACCACGGCCCACCACCTGGGCCTGGGCACCGGCGGTTTCGCCCTGGTCGTGGCCGTACCCGACCGGCTGCCCGCCGACCCGACCGGCCCCGGGCACCTGGTCAAGGCCCGCTACACCCCGCTGCAGACCACGGTCCTCGGCGTCGACGAGCCCGACTCCCCCGCACACGACCTGCTGGCCGACGCCGACGATCTGGCCGGCATGCCGGTGGTGGTGGCCGACCTGCACTCCGCGCTGCCGGCCGTGCTGGCCGGACTGTACGACGCGGCGCCGGAGGCGTCGGTGGCGTACCTGATGACCGACGGCGCGGCCCTTCCGCTCGCGTTGTCCCGCACCGTGGCCGGGCTGGCGCGGGCCGGTTGGCTGCCCGCCGGCACGGTCACCGTCGGCCAGGCGTTCGGCGGCGACGTCGAGGCGGCCACCGTCCACACCGGCCTGCTCGCCGCCCGGCTGGTGCTCGGCGCGGACGTCGTCGTGGTGACCCAGGGGCCGGGCAACCTCGGCACCGGGACCCGGTGGGGGTTCACGGGGGTGGCGGTGGGCGAGGTGGTCAACGCGGTGGCTGCCCTGGGTGGCCGGCCGGTGGGCGCGCTGCGGTTGTCCGAGGCCGATCCGCGCGTACGCCATCAGGTGGTCTCCCACCACAGCCTCACCGCGTACGGCCGGGTCGCACTGGCCGCCGCCGACCTCGCCGTGCCCGACCTCCCCGGCGACTTCGGCGACCAGGTGCGCGCACTTGTCGAGCCGCTGCGCGCCCGGCACCGCCTGGTACGGACTCCCGTCGGGGGCCTGGACGCCGCGCTGGCCCGCAGCCCGGTCGCGTTGTCGTCAATGGGCCGCGGGCCGGCGCAGGACCGCGCCTACTTCGCCGGCTGCGCGGTCGCCGGACGACACGCCGCCCGGCTCCTCCTCGACTGAGGAGAGGCCGGGCGGCGACGGTCGTTCCCGTTCTTCGGCTGTTGCGGTTGCTCTGTTGTTCCCGTGGTGCTGGTTCGTGCCGTCGTGGGTCCGGCGGCGCTCCGCCGCGGACCCGGGCCGTCAGTTGGCGCCGAGGATGTCCACCACGAACACGATCGTGTCGGTCTTCTTCACGTCGGTCTGCGGGAGGTCCTGGCCGAAGCTCTTGTTCGGCGGCAGGACCAGCAGCACGCGGCTGCCGACGGTCTGGCCGACCAGGCCCTCGGCGAGCCCCTTGACCGGGGTGTTGGGGAGCGGGAGGTTCTGGTATCCGCGCTGCCAGGAGGAGTCGAACGGCTTGCCGGTCCGCCAGTTGACGGCCAGGTAGTGCATGTTGACCGTCTGCTTGGCGGTGACCTTCGGGCCCTTCCCCTTGATCAGCGGCTGCGCGACGAGCTTCTTCGGCGCGGTCGCGCCCTTGGGGATGGTGATCGCGGTCGGGATGTCCTTGGCGTCGGTCTTCACCGCGGGGAGATCCTTCGGCGGGGTGACCTTGGTGCCCTCGGCCTTGCTCAGCGGCTTGTAGGCCTTCTTCACGTCGATCACGAACACCAGGCTGTCGGTGCCCTTGATGCCGGCCTGCGGCTGGCCGTTGGCGCCGTAGCCGTCCTTCGGCGGGATGGTGATGAGTACCCGGCTGCCGACCGGCTTGCCGACCAGGCCGGTCACGAAGCCGTTGATCAGCTTGCCCTTGGCGAGCCCGAACGAGGTGGGGCCGCCGTTCTTCCAGGACGAGTCGAACTCCTTGCTGTCCCGGCCGTTGACGCCCACGTAGTCGACGACGACCTCCTGGCCCTCGGCGAGCTTCGGGCCGGAGCCCTCCTTGATCACCTTGGACTGGGTGGAGGCGACGCTGAACGGCTTGGCGAAGGTGACGGTGGGCTTCTTGCCCGCGTCACCGGCGACCTTGACCGCGTCGATGGTGCTGGTCTTCTGCTTGGCGGGTGCGGTCGCCCCGGCCGACTTGGTGGTCTTGGCGCCGGGCGAACCGGACGAGTCGGTCGAGTCGGACGAGCCGCACGCGGCGGTGACGACGAGCAACGACGTCAGGAGGGCGGCTATCAGGCCACGACGCACTGGGAACACCTCGGAATCGGGAGACGGCACAAACAGTCGACCACACTAGACGGGGAACCTTAACCATCCCTGAGCGACCCGCGGGCGTACCGAACGTGAGGTATCGCGGGGTCGCGGATGATTTCACATGCTCTGGATGAGCTTTTCCACCCGCTCGTCGACGCTGCGGAACGGGTCCTTGCACAGGACCGTGCGCTGGGCCTGGTCGTTGAGCTTGAGGTGTACCCAGTCGACGGTGAAGTCGCGGCGGCGCTCCTGGGCGCGCTTGATGAACTCGCCGCGCAGCCGGGCCCGGGTGGTCTGCGGCGGCACCGACTTCGCCTCGAACACCTCGAGGTCGTTGGTCAGCCTCGTCATCTGGCCGCGGCGTTCGAGCAGGTAGTACAGCCCGCGGTCGCGGTGGATGTCGTGGTAGGCGAGGTCGAGCTGGGCGACCCGTGGGCTGTTCAGCGACAGGCCGTGCTTGGTGCGGTAGCGATTGACCAGGCGGTACTTCGCCACCCAGTCGATCTCGCGCTCCACCAGGGTCAGGTCGCCGGAGTCGACCGCCTTCAGCGTGCGTTCCCACAGGTCGAGCACCTTGGTCACCAGCGGCGTGGCGAGCTCGCGGCGCTCGACGAAGTCGCGGGCCTTGGTGAAGTACTCCTCCTGGATCTCCAGCGCGCTGGCCTCGCGGCCGTTGGCCAGCCGCACCTTGCGCCGGCCGGTGATGTCGTGGGAGATCTCCCGGATCGCCCGGATGGGGTTCTCCAGCGTCAGGTCGCGTAGCACCAGCCCGGACTCGATCATCCGGAGCACCAGGTCGGTGGCACCCACCTTCAGCAGGGTGGTCGTCTCCGACATGTTGGAGTCGCCGACGATGACGTGCAGCCGGCGGTAACGCTCGGCGTCCGCGTGCGGTTCGTCGCGGGTGTTGATGATCGGACGGGACCGCGTGGTGGCCGAGGAGACGCCCTCCCAGATGTGCTCGGCCCGCTGGCTGACCGCGTAGACCGCGCCACGGGGAGTCTGCAGCACCTTGCCGGCGCCGCAGATGATCTGCCGGGAGACGAGGAACGGGATGAGGACGTCGGCCAGCCGGGAGAACTCGCCGTGCCGGCTGACGAGGTAGTTCTCGTGGCAGCCGTAGGAGTTGCCTGCGGAGTCGGTGTTGTTCTTGAACAGGTAGACGTCCCCGGCGATGCCCTCCTCGCGCAGCCGCCGCTCGGCGTCGACCAGCAGACCCTCGAGGATCCGCTCCCCCGCCTTGTCGTGCGTCACCAGGTCGATGATCGAGTCGCACTCGGGGGTGGCGTACTCGGGATGGCTGCCGACGTCGAGGTAGAGCCGGGCGCCGTTACGAAGGAAGACGTTGCTGCTCCGCCCCCACGACACGACACGCCGGAAGAGGTAACGGGCCACCTCGTCGGGCGAGAGCCGCCGCTGACCGCGGAAGGTACAGGTGACGCCGTACTCGTTCTCGAGGCCGAATATGCGACGGTCCATGGTCACCACACTATGTCGTCGTGGCGTCGCAGGGGCGAAGCGAGCGAAGTTGATCTGGTCACGATGCGGCTACGCGGGACCACCAGCCTGCTCGCCGGGCGGCGTGTCGCCGGATGTCCCGCCAGGTGGGCTGTCCGGGCTCTCGCCGGTGCCCGCCGGTGTCTGGTCCGGACCGGGCGCCGAAGCCTCTCCGGCGGTGAGCAGCCGGTCCAGGGCCGGCCCCACCAGCCGGCGGAACTTGCGCTTCTGGATGCGGGTGCGGTCGAGCACCGCCACCTCGAGCTGGCTGGCGTCGAGCCGGCGGTTGCCGTTGCCGTCCTGGCCGAGCGCCTCCACCGCGAGGGCGAGCACCGCCGACAGTGACTGGCCATGCTGGTACCGGCGCTCCAGGAACGCGTTGATCTGTTCGGCGGAGCCACCCATGGCCGCGTAGCCGCGTTCGTCGGCGACCGACCCGTCGTAGGTGAGCCGGTAGATCTGGTCCTGCTCCGCGCTCTCACCGACCTCCGCGACGAAGAGCTCGACCTCGTAGGGCTTCTCCGCGACGCTGGAGAAGATCGTGCCGAGCACCTGGGCGTAGAAGTTGGCCAGGCCGCGGGCGGTGACGTCACGGCGGTCGTACGAATATCCGCGCATGTCCGCGCTGCGGACGCCGGCCACGCGGAGGTTCTCGAACTCGTTGTAGCGGCCGACCGCGGCGAACGCGATCCGGTCGTAGATCTCGCTGATCTTGTGCAGCGCGGGCGAGCGGTTCTCCGCGACCAGCACGATGCCGTTGTCGTACTGCAGCACGGCCACACCGCGGCCGCGGGCGATGTTCTTCCGAGCGAAATCCGCCCGGTCCTTCATCTGTTGTTCGGGCGAGACGTAGAACGGCATGGTCATCGGGCTTCACCGCTCTCGTCGTCGGGGAACACCGGGGCGGTCGGACCGTCGGGGCGGCGCATCCGCCCCGAGAGCAGACGCTCCACGAGAGCGGCCACCTCGTTGTCGGGCAGCCGGTGGAAGCCCGCGTCGCTGACCGTCGCGACCATGGGGTAGATGCGGCGGAAGACGTCCGGCCCGCCGGTCGCGGAGTCGTCGTCGGCGGCGTCGTACAAAGCCTGCAGGCAGCCGCCGATGGCGTCGTCGCGTCCGGCCTCGGCGTGGTAGAGCTTCTTCAGCGCGCCGCGGGCGAACACCGACCCCGAACCGATCGAGTGGAACTCACGCTCCTCGTAGCGGCCACCGGTGATGTCGTAGGAGTAGATGCGGCCGTTGCCGGTCTCCAGGTCGTACCCGGCGAAGAGGGGAACCACCGCGAGGCCCTGCATGGCCAACCCGAGGTTGGAACGCAACAGCATGCCCAGCCGGTTGGCCTTGCCCTCGATGGACAACGTGGTGCCCTCGAGCTTCTCGTAGTGCTCGAGCTCCACCTGGAACAGCCTCACCAGCTCCGCACCGACACCCGCGCTGCCGGCGTACCCCACCATGGAGTACTCGTCCGCGGAGAACACCTTCTCCACGTCGCGGACCGCGATGACGTTGCCCATCGTCGCCCGCCGGTCGCCGGCCATCACCACGCCGCCCGCGTAGGTCGCGGCCACGATGGTGGTGCCGTGCGGCACCTCGTCGCTCACTGCCGCGCCGGGTGGTGTCCGACCACCGGGCAGCATTTCCGGCGCGTGCGCGCCCAGGAACTCGGCGAACGACGAGGTCCCGGTGGCGAAGAGAGCGTCGGGAAGACGCCCGGCGCCTGATCGATCGGTGCCCACACCTCTCCTTCCAGTCCTGCTGGATGTGTCCCAGATGCGTCGTGGATCTGTCGTGGATCTGTGGTGGTGTGCCCGGCGGATCGCACCGGGCTCATCCGGAAACCTACCGGGGCGCGGTGACATACGGGGCACGAGAGCACAGGTCCGCGCGACCTCGATCGGCAACCTGGACGGCCGCGGCGGCCGGTCGAGCGGGGCGAGCACCGATGGATGCCAGGTGCTCGTCCCGGACCGGCCGCGCGGTCGCGAAATCCGCCGTCGAGGGACCGGCGGCCCGGTGTTACTGGCCGCCCTTCTGGACGAAGCTGCGCACGAAGTCCTCGGCGTTCTCCTCCAGCACCTCGTCGATCTCGTCCAGGATCGAGTCGACGTCCTCGTCGATCTGGTCCTTGCGCTCCTTGGTGGCCTCGTCGGCCTGGACGTCGGTGAGCTCCTCCTCATCGGAGCCCTTGCGCGTGGTGCGGTGCTGCTGACCGCCCGAGCCGCCGTCTCGTGTTCCCATCTCGCCCCTCCCCGACCTACTCCACAGGGGTTGCTTTGGTACCGCCTACCTGGACCTTACAAGCGCACACCGACCAGGGGCAGGTACCCAGCGCACCAGACTCGACACCCTACGGGCTTTGCCGGGCAAAACGGGGCGAACGACCGGGTCCCACGGGCCGCGAACCGGACCTGTGGCCTGTTTCGGAGTGCACCGCCGGGGGGGGGGGGGGGGGGGGGGGGGGGGGGGGGGGGGGGGGGGGGCGCCAGGGCGGGTCGTGAAGGACCTAGCCTCCGGTGATGGCGCGAACGAGCTCCTCCGCGGTCCGGCAGCGGTCGAGGAGCCGGCCGACGTGGGCGCGGGTCCCCCGCAGCGGCTCCAGGGTCGGAACGCGCTGCAGCGACTCGTTGCCGGGGAGGTCGAAGATCACCGAGTCCCACGACGCGGCGGCCACATGCTCGGAGTACTGCGCCAGGCATCGGCCGCGGAAGTATGCGCGGGTGTCCTCCGGCGGCTGGTGCACGGCGCGTTCGATCTCCGCGTCGGTGAGGATCCGGGCCATCCGGCCGCGCTCGACGAACCGGGGGTACAGGCCCCGCTCGGGCCGCAGGTCGGCGTACTGCAGGTCGACCAGCTGGAGCTTGGGGTGGCTCCAGTCCAGCCCGTCCCGCTCGCGGTACTGCTGCAGGACGGCCAGCTTGGCCACCCAGTCCAGCTCGCGGGACAGCGACATCGGGTCGGACTCCAGGCGCGTCAGCACCGACTCCCAGCGGTCCAGGACGTCCCGGGTCTCCGGGTCGGTGTCGGCGCCGCTGCGGTCCTCGACGTACTTGCGGGCGTTCTCGAGGTACTCCATCTGGAGCTGGACCGCGGTCAGCTTCCGGCCGCTCTTCAGTGTCAGGAGGTGCCGCAGACTCGGGTCGTGCGAAACCTCGTGCAGCGACGTCACCGGGTGCTCGACGCTCAGGTCGGTGGTGAGGAAGTCGTCCTCGATCATCGACAGCACGAGGGCCGTCGTGCCCGCCTTGAGGTAGGTCGCCACCTCCGACAGGTTGGCGTCGCCGATGATGACGTGCAGGCGGCGGTACTTGTCGGCGTCGGCGTGCGGCTCGTCCCGGGTGTTGATGATCGGGCGCTTCAGCGTGGTCTCCAGGCCCACCTCGACCTCGAAGAAGTCGGCCCGCTGGCTGATCTGGAAGCCGTGCCTGCTGCCGTCCTGGCCGAGCCCGACCCGGCCGGCGCCGCACACCACCTGCCGGCTGACGAAGAACGGCGTGAGGTTGCGCACGATGTCGGCGAACGGCGTCGACCGGCTCATGAGGTAGTTCTCGTGGCAGCCGTAGGACGCGCCCTTGTTGTCGGTGTTGTTCTTGTAGAGCAGGATCGAGGTCGACAGCGGCGGCTCGGCCGCCCGCCGGGAGGCCTCCAGCATCACCCGCTCCCCCGCCTTGTCCCACAGAACGAGATCGCGCGGGTTGGTCACCTCCGGCGAGGAGTACTCCGGGTGGGCGTGGTCGACGTAGAGCCGGGCGCCGTTGGTGAGGATCGCGTTGGCCAGCCCCACCTCCTCGTCGGTGAGCTGGCTGTCATCGGCCACGTCCCGGGCGAGGTCGAAACCGCGCGCGTCGCGCAGCGGGTTCTCCTCCTCGAAGTCCCACCGGGCCCGGCGCGCGCGGATCACCTTGCCCGCGTAGGCGTTCACGACCTGCGAGGACGACAGCATCGGGTTGACGGTCGGTTGCCCGGCGACGGAGATGCCGTACTCGGTCTCCACGCCCATTACCCGGTGCACACTCATGGGACTCCTCGTCGCCAGTGGGGCATCGCCGCGTCGCCGAGCCCCGAGCCGGACGGCTCACGCCCGCCCCGGCCGCTCTTACGAGCGTACGCGGACAAGCCGTGTGTGTAGGGCAGGGTTAGCCGATTGTCGCCGGAGATACCGGTCATGACGCCCGCGGGTGCCCCACTCGGTCGAGCGGGACACCCGCGGGTCTGACTGCTTGGTCGTGTCCGCCGAGAAGGCGGTTGTCAGAGGCTGGTCAGGGTTGGTCAGAGGTACTGGCCGGTGTTGGCGACCGTGTCGATCGAGCGACCGGCGTCGGCCCCCTCCTTGCCCTGGATGAGCGTACGGATGAAGACGATCCGCTCGCCCTTCTTGCCCGAGATCCGCGCCCAGTCGTCGGGGTTGGTCGTGTTGGGCAGGTCCTCGTTCTCCTTGAACTCGTCGACGCAGGCCTGCAGCAGGTGCTGGACGCGTACGCCCTTCTGCTGCAACTCGAGGAAGTCCTTGATGGCCATCTTCTTGGCCCGGCTGACGATGTTCTCGATCATGGCGCCGGAGTTGAAGTCCTTGAAGTACAGGACCTCCTTGTCGCCGTTGGCGTAGGTGACCTCCAGGAAGCGGTTTTCCTCCAGCTCGGAGTACATCCGCTCCACGGTGCGCTGGATCATGCCACTGACACAGGCGTCCCGGTTGCGGCTGAACTCGCCGAGATCGTCCTCGTGCAGCGGCAGGGTGGGAGTGAGGTACTTCGCGAAGATGTCCCGGGCGGCCTCGGCGTCGGGGCGCTCGATCTTGATCTTCACGTCCAGCCGGCCCGGCCGCAGGATCGCCGGGTCGATCATGTCCTCGCGGTTGGAGGCGCCGATGACGATGACGTTCTCCAGCCCCTCCACGCCGTCGATCTCCGACAGCAACTGCGGGACGATGGTGTTCTCCACGTCGGAGGACACGCCCGAGCCGCGGGTGCGGAAGAGCGAGTCCATCTCGTCGAAGAACACGATGACCGGTGTGCCCTCACTGGCCTTCTCCCGGGCCCGCTGGAACACCAGGCGGATGTGCCGCTCGGTCTCACCGACGTACTTGTTGAGCAGCTCCGGGCCCTTGATGTTGAGGAAGTAGCTCTTTCCCTCGGTCTTGGCGTCGCGCACCGCCACCTGCTTGGCGAGGGAGTTGGCCACGGCCTTGGCGATGAGCGTCTTGCCGCACCCGGGCGGACCGTACAGCAGTACGCCCTTCGGCGCCTTCAGCTCGTGCTCGCGGAAGAGGTCGGCGTGGAGGTAGGGCAGCTCCACCGCGTCGCGGATCTGCTCGATCTGGTTGCGCAGACCGCCGATGTCTTCGTACTGGATGTCGGGGACCTCTTCGAGGATCAGCTCCTCGACCTCGGTCTTGGGGATGCGTTCGTAGACGTAGCCGGAACGGGGCTCGAACAGCAGCGAGTCGCCGGCCCGGATCGGGGTGTCGCGCAGCGGCTCGGCGAGCCGCGCGATGCGCTCGTCGTCGGTGTGACCGATGACCAGCGCGCGGTCGCCGTCCTCCAGCAACTCCTTGAGCATGACGACTTCGCCGACCTGCTCGTAGGACAGTGCGCGAACGACGTTGAAGGACTCGTTGAGCATGACCTCCTGGCCCGGGCGGAGCTCGTCGAGGTCGATGCTGGGGCTGACCGTCACCCGGAGCTTGCGGCCACCGGTGTAGACGTCGGCACTGTCGTCGTCGTTTCGGTTGATGAAGATTCCGAAGCTCGCGGGCGGCTGGGCGAGTCGGTCCACCTCGTCCTTGAGGGTGACGATCTGCTCCCGGGCCTCCCGGAGCGTTCCCGCCAGGCGTTCGTTCTGTGCCGTGACGTTGGCCAGCATCGCCTGCGCCTCGGCGAGCCGCTGCTCGAGTTGCCGGCTGTCCCGCGGCTGCTCCGCGAGCCGGCGGCGCAGTGCCGCGACCTCTTCCTCGAGGTAGGTGACCTGGCTGGCGAGCTCGTCCGGCGAGCGCGCCTCGCGTCGGTCGTCTGGTGCGGGCACGTCCCTCACCTCCCCAGTCACTGTGCTTGTCCGCGCCCTGCGTGCAACCGCAGGAACGTGGATCTCGCTGGTGTCCGCGCCGAGCCGGTGCGCCGACGCCTCTGACCTTATATCTCCCCACCACCGACAGGTCACGCCCACAAGTCAGAACGTCACAAACCGATGGCGAATCGTGGCCGTTTCCTCCACGCCAGGGGCCTACGGCCTTCCACACTACGGGCCGTGGCCATCTTCGCCACCGGATTCGGCATCACATTCGGCATCACATTCGGCATCACATTCGGCGCCGCGTCCGCTTCGGCCGATCGTGGTGCCGGGGCGCGTCCCCGGCCCTGTGTTCGGGGTCAGTCCACCTGCTGGCCGGCGGGCCGCGGGCCGTCGTAGTTCTCGCCGTAGGCGCCGGGAGCCGGGCGGCGCCGGCGGCCGGGTGCGCTGACGCCGGGAGCGAGCCTGCGGGTGGTCACCAGGAAGCCGGTGTGACCGATCATCCGGTGGTCCGGCCGGATCGCCAGGCCCTCCACGTGCCAGGTGCGCACCATCGTCTCGCTCGCCTGGGGCTCGGTGAAGCCGCCGTGCGCACGCGCGGTCTCGACGGTCCGCCCGAGCTGTGTGGTGGTGGCGACGTAGCAGCACAGCACGCCACCGGGAACCAGCGCCTCGGCCGCCCAGTCGACGCACTCCCAGGGCGCGAGCATGTCCAGCACGATCCGGTCCACCCGTGGCCGGGTGGGGGCGCTCACCACGTCGCCCACGGTGAGATCCCACGTCGGCTGGGGGCCACCGAAGAAGCGCTCCACGTTGCGGCGTGCGACCGCGGCGAAGTCGTCGCGGCGCTCGTACGACGAGACCCGGCCGGCCGGGCCGACCGCGCGCAGCAGCGCACAGGTCAGCGAGCCCGAGCCCGCACCGGCCTCGACCACGTGCGCCCCCGGGAAGATGTCCGCGGCGACCAGGATCTGGGCGGTGTCCTTGGGGTAGACCACGGCCGCGCCGCGCGGCATGGAAAGGACGTAGTCGGACAGCAGGGGCCGCAACGCGAGATACGGGACGCCTCCGGTCGACTTGACCACGACTCCCTCGGGCCGGCCGATCAGGTCGTCCAGAACGATTCCACCGCGATGGGTGTGGAACGTCTTTCCCGGCTCCAGCGTGATCAGGTGCTTGCGACCTTTGTGGTCCTCCAGCCGGACCTGCTCCCCGGCCACCAGCGGCCGGGCGTCGGCGGCGTCCTCGGCCGGCTCGCCGGGCAGGTCGGTCGGGTCGCCGGGCAGGTCGGCCGGGTCGCCGGGCAGGTCGGTCGGGTCGCCGGCGGGGTCCGGCGCGGAGTCGGGGACGTGCTCGGCGGAGGGATCGGTCGCGGACATGACGGGCAGCGTAACCAGGAGGCCGGACCCGGGTTCGGGGCAGGTCAGGTGCGGGCCAGGGCCCCGTCGACGTCGGCGGTGGCGAGTACACCGAAGATCCGTCCGTCGGGCTCGACCAGGAGGTACTCCGTGGCCGGCGTGCCGCCCATCGCCCGGACCAGCGCCTCGCCGGTGAGGCGTACGTCGAGCACCAGTCCCGGCTCGATCCGGCGGGCGACGTCACCCACCGAGATCCACGGCCGCCGGTGCTCGGGAGTGGCCAGCACCGCGGCCTCGCTGACCAGACCGGTCGGGCGGCCGTCGCTGCCGACGACCACCAGCGAACCCGCATGCGTCTCCTGGGCTCGCCGGACCGCCTCCGACAGCGGGAGCTCCGACGGCACGGGGACGCCGCGCCGGGCGAGCGTGCGGGCGTGGATGGCGGGGAGCTTCCGCCTGATCTTCGCGCTCATCAGCGCCTGGCTGGAGCCGGCCCACATGAACATCGCCAGGAATACGCTCCACACGATGTGCAGCAGGCTCGGCGCCCCCCACGAGCTGGCGAGGAGAGTCCACGGCAGGAGCAGCACGACGGCGGCGACGACCCGGCCGGCCCACCCGGCGACGGCGGTGCCCAGATGCGGCTGCTTGGTCACCGCCCACACCCCCGCGCGCAGCATCCTGCCGCCGTCCAGCGGGAGCCCGGGCAGCAGGTTGAACAGGCCGACCAGCAGGTTTGCCCAGGCGAGCTGGAACAACGCGAGCTCGAGCAGGGCAGGCCCGGACACCGCGGTGTGGCCGAGCGCGGCCAGGCCGGCGATCCCCAGCGAGGTGAGCGGACCGACCACGGCGACGGCGAACTCCCGCCACGGCGTCTGCGGCTCGCTCTCGATCTCGGACAGGCCGCCCAGGAACTGCAGCGTGATCGCGCGGACCGGCAGGTCGAACTTCCTGGCCACCAGGACGTGGGCGATCTCGTGCACCAGGACCGAGGCGTAAAGGAGGACGGCGAAACCGAGCGCCGCCACGAACGACCAGACACCGAGGCCGGGCACCTGCTCCTCGACCACCGGCCGGAAGACGTACGCGATCAGCAGAGCGACCAGGATCCAGGACGGGTTGACGTAGACGGGAACCCCGACAACCCGCGCGATCTGGACCGCGCCCGGCCGGCGCTGCGCCTCCCGGGACGGGTTGTTCTTCTCCACGTCGTGCACCATCGCCTGTCTCAGCCTGCTTCCGTCGGGGTGCGCGGACTCGACGTCCGGCGAACGACCAGGTCACGTGGGATGTTCCCGAGGGATCCTCCCCGGCCCGGCACCCGCCTCGGTCCGGCCGCCCTCGCGCCGCGGGCGAGGGGACACGTTACCGCCTGCACCTGACCGGCGGCGCGGTCGCGGGCGGAGCGGCGCGGATCGGACACCTGCTCGTCCGCGGGGCTGTCGGTGGGGTGTCCTACGCTTTCGGGCCATGACCACAGCGGGCGAGGCGGCGACCACGACGGTGACCACGAACGCCAACGGCGACTCCGGGAACCCGCCCGGCAACTCCGGCGGAGACACCGGCGGGACCGCCGCCGCGAGCGCGGCGGCCGGCGCCGGACGCGGCCGGGCCGACGACCCGCGGCCGATGCTCCCGCTCGCGGTGCTGTCACCTTCCCGGGCCAGCGACTTCCTCACCTGTCCACTGCGTTACCGCTTCCGGGTGATCGACCGGCTGCCGGAGCGGCCGAGCCCGGAGGCCACCCGGGGCACGGTGGTGCACGCCGTTCTGGAGCGGCTGTTCGACCTGCCCGCCGGTGGGCGCACGATCGAGGAGGCCTGCACACTGGTCCGCCCGCAGTGGGACCGGCTGGTCGAGGCCGAGCCCGAGCTGTCGGAGCTGTTCGGCGACGAGGAGGGCGGGTTCGACCCCGAGCGGCTGGAGAGTTTCCTCGCCGGCGCGCGGGGACTGCTCGACCGCTACTTCACGCTGGAGGACCCGACCCGGCTGGAGCCCGCCGAGCGGGAGATGTACGTCGAGTGCGAGCTGGACTCCGGCCTGCGGCTGCGGGGGTACATCGACCGGCTCGACGTCGCGCCCGACGGAGCGCTGCGCGTCGTCGACTACAAGACAGGGCGGGCACCCGGGCCGGGTTACGAGCAGCGGGCGATGTTCCAGATGCGCTGCTACGCGCTGATGCTGTGGAGGCTGCGAGGTGTCGTACCCCGCCTGCTGCAGCTGGTCTATCTCGGCAGCGGCGACGTGCTGCGTTACTCCCCCGACGAGGCCGACCTGCGCGCCACCGCCCGCAAGCTGCAGGCGCTGTGGAACGCCATCGAACGCGCGCACACCACCGGCGAGTGGCGAGCCAGTCCCGGCCCGCTGTGCGACTGGTGCGACCACAAGTCGCGGTGCCCTGCCTGGGGTGGAACTCCTCCCCCGCTGCCCGCACCTGCCGACACCGATCCGATGCCGACGCAGGACACCTCCGAGGCCCCGTCACCGCACGCGTCCGCGGTCGACCTCTAGGAGACGCCCCGGCGACCTCTGGCAACCTCCGGAACCTGGGGGTGGCCCCGTGAACCCGGCCGCCTACGCTCGGACCGTGCGCGGTGCCGCTGTCCGAGACTGGCTTCGAGGCCGCCCCGACCTGGTGGACGGGGCGGTCGCGTTCGTGCTCGTGATCGCCAGCGTCGCCGGGCTGAGCTACCGCTCCTACGCCGGGATCACGTTCCGCCCGGCGGACGCCTGGGGGCTGGTGCTCGCCGTCCTGGTCGCCGCGCCGCTCGCCCTGCGCCGGCGGTTCCCGGTGACGGTCGCGGTGATCGTGATCTCCGCGTACATGACGCTCGGTTTCGCCGGCTACAGCTCCTCCGTCGGCTCGGTGGCCGCCCTGCTGGTGATCTACACCGTCGGCGTGCACAGCACCGCGGCCCGCAGCCTCGCGATCACCGTGGCGACGACCATCGCCTCGATCGTCTTCCTGTACGTGAAACGGGACGCCTACGCCTCGATCGGCATGACGTTCGACGCGATCACGGTCGGCCTGCAGGTCCTCGTATACGGCGGCATGTGGAGCATCGCCCGCGCCATGCGTGCCCGCCGTCGCTACCTGGTCGCGCTCGAGGACCGTGCCAGCCGGCTGGAGCGCGCCGCCTCCGCGGAGGTCCGCGCGGCGCTGGCGGAGGAACGCGCCCGGATGGCCAGGGAACTGCACGACGTGGTGGCCCACCACGTGAGCGTGATGACGGTGCAGGCAGCCGCCGCGCGGAGGACGATCACCCGGGCACCCGAGCGCAGCGTGGAGGCCATGCGGGCGGTCGAGGAGACCGGGCGGGAGGCGTTGGAGGAGATGCGCCGTATCGTCGGTGCGCTCCGCGCCGCCGACGAGGACGGGACGGACGGCAGCGTCCAGATGTCCCCGCGTACCGGAGTCGCCGAACTCGGGCCGCTGCTGGACCGGGCGAGGGAGGCCGGCCTGCAGGTCGAGCTCACCGTGGTCGGCGAGCCCCGCCCCCTGACGTCCAGCGTCGACCTGGCGATCTTCCGGGTGGTCCAGGAGTCGTTGACGAACACCCTCAAACACGTCGGCCCCACCCGGGCGGCCGTGCTGGTGCGGTACGAACCCGAGGCGGTCGTCGTGGGCGTCACCGACGACGGCAGTCCACGGCGCGGCCCGTCGAACCGGACGGACAACGCCGAGCGACTCGACCACGGACTCGGGCACGGACTTGTCGGCATGCGCGAACGCGTGACGTTGAACGGAGGCACCTTGTACACGGGTACCCGGATGGTCGGTGGGTTCGAGGTGCTTGCCACCCTGCCGTTGACCGATGCCGGCACGACGGCGAACGAGGTGCCGGCGTGACGCCGGCCGAGGAGCGACCGGTGTCGCCGGGTACGCCGGTCCGCGTGCTGTTGGTGGACGACCAGCCACTGCTGCGGACGGGGTTCCGGATGATCCTCGAGTCCGAGCCGGACGTCGTGGTGGTCGGCGAGGCCGGTGACGGGCAGAAGGCGGTCACGGAGGCCCGTGCCCTGCAACCGGACGTCGTCCTGATGGACATCCGGATGCCCCGGATGGACGGCGTGGAGGCCACCCGGCTCATCACCGGCACCGAACGCGGCGGGACCGTCCGGGTGCTGGTGCTCACCACGTTCGACCTCGACGAGTACGTCGTGGAAGCGCTGCGCGCCGGCGCCTCCGGATTCCTGCTGAAGGACGTCCCACCGGAGGACCTGGCCGAGGCCATCCGCATCGTGGCCCGGGGTGAGGCGGTCGTCGCACCGACCGTGACCCGGCGGCTGCTCGACCGGTTCGCGACCGTGCTGCCGTCGGCGAGCAAGGAGTCGGCGAAGGAGCTCGCCCACCTCACCGACCGCGAACGCGAGGTGTTGCGGTTGATGTCGCGGGGCATGTCCAACGCCGAGATCGCCGGCGAGCTGTACGTCTCGGAGACGACGGTGAAGACCCACGTCGGCAACGTGCTGGCCAAGCTGGGGCTGCGGGACCGCGTACAGGCGGTGGTGTTCGCCTACGAGAGCGGGCTGGTGCTTCCCGGCGGACGGTGAGGTCCCTCCGGGCGCGGGCGGAAGGCGGCGAGCACCACCAGGGGCGCGACGGCGATCAGCCCGGCGACGAACGCGACCAGGACGTATCCCCCACCGGCGAACACCGCTCCGGAGGCCAGGCCGGCCGACGCCGACGAGCCCCACACCACCGCGTCCACCGCACCCTGGACCTGGCTGCGCACCCGGGCCGGCAGCTCCCGGCTCAGGATCGCGCTGCCACCGACGAAGCAGAGGTTCCAGCCGTAGCCGAGCAGGAACAACGCCACCGGGATCCCCACGGTGTGCGACGTGGGTGCCGCCATGGCCAGCGCGGCGGAACCGATCAGCACACCGGCCCCGGCACTGGTCACGGTCCGGCCGCCGAGCCGGTCGGTGAGGCGTCCGGACAGCGGCGACAGTGCGAACATCCCGGCCAGATGCGCGGTGAGCACCCAGCCCACGACGTCCAGCCCCTGCCCGTGCCGGTGCAGCTGCAGCGGGGTCATCGTCATCACCGCGACCATCGCCAGCTGGGCCGACACCATGCCCGCCAGCGCCACCCGCACCGCCGGCAGTCGCAGGACGCGGCCGACCTCACCGGACCGAGGGCGCTCCCGGTCGCGCGGGTCGCCCCGGCCGGTCCGGGGCAACAGACCGGCCACCACCAGGGCCGCGCCGGTGGTGAGGATCGCAAGCACGTAGGTGCCGGCGTACGCCGGGATCCCTGCGCGTGCGGACAGGTGTGCCGCGGGCGCGATCAGGGCCGGCCCGACGAGCGCGCCGACGGTGCTGCCCCACACCACCAGGCTGAGGACGAATGCCTTGCGGTCGGCCGGATGCAGGTCGGCCACCGCGTAGCGGGACAGCTGGGCGCCGCCGTTGCCGATGCCGAGCAGCAGCATTCCCACCGCCAGCAGGGGAAGCACCGCCGCCCCGACCGCGACGGCACCGACCAGGGCACCGAGCGCGGCGACTGCGTAGCCGGTCCGGAGCCCGGTCCGCCGGCCGCGGTTGCGCATGAGCGCGGACAACCCGAGCGCACCCAGCGCCGTGCCGACGACGCCGGCGGCGCTCGGCACGCCGCTCCACGCGGCGCCGTACCTGTCGCTGGCGAGCAGGCTGCCGACGGTGCCGGCGGGCACCATCGAGACGTTCATCAACACGACGCCCGTGACCAGCGCGACCGTCGACCTGCGCCGGGTGCGTACGTCGAGTAGGGCCGAAGTGTCGGCAGAGTCAGAGGAGTCGGCAGAGGCGGACGGATCCGCCGGGTCGGCAGGGTCCGCGGGTGGCTCGGCAGCGATGCCGAGCCGACCGGGACGGGCCGAGCCTTCCGCGGAGTCGGAGTCGGAGTCGGATGCGGACACGACGCAGAGCCTAGAGCTCCCCGCCGACAGTGCCCGGGCGGCCGCCGTACGACCTGCTCACGGCAGGAGTACGGGGTGGCTCGTACGCCAGTCGGTCAGTACAGGTGACAGGCGACGTCGACGCCGTCGGCCAGCCGCAACCGCGGGTCCTCGCCGTCGTGGAAGTCCACCACGACCCCGTCACCTTCGACCTCGATGCTTCGCACGCCACGCCACAGCGGCTCGTCCGGGTCGGCGGAGCGCACGCGTTCCAGCAACGCCCTGACGTCCTCGGGCGCCTTCCCCCGGCCGGGCCGCAGGACCGCACGGTGCCCGGGCCGGGCGAGTTCGTCGAGGTTGCCGACGACGTCGCGTTCGGCCGCGTAGGTCTCCTCGTCCAGCCCCAGCCAGTGTTCCTCCAGCAGGGTCCGCAGGTCGCGGCTCTCCCAGCCACACCGGTCGAACGCGGCCGGGCAGCGCGGGTGGAACGAGCACCCCAGCGGTGGTGCGGCGGCGTCCGGGATCTCCCCGCGCGGCAGGTCGCGCGGCACCGTGCTGCTCGGGTCGGGCTCGGGGATCGCGCGGAGCAACGCCTTGGTGTACGGGTGTTTGGGTGCTGCGAAGATCTCCTCGGTGGGGCCGATCTCGACCACCCGGCCGAGGTACATGATCGCCACCCGGTCGCAGAAGAACTTCGCCGTGGCCAGGTCGTGGGTGATGTAGACGTAGGTGAGGTCGAGGCGGCTCTTCAGCTCCAGCATCAGCTCGAGGATCTTGGCCCGCACGCTCATGTCCAGCATCGAGATCGGCTCGTCGGCGACCAGTAGCTCCGGGTCGAGGATGACCGCCCGCGCCATCACGGCACGCTGCTTCTGCCCACCGGACAGGTCGCTCGGGTACTTCGTCAGGAACCGCTCCACCGGCGCCAGCCCGACGGCCTCCAGCGCCCTGACCACCATCGCCCGGCGTTCGGCCCTGCCGTTCGCCAGCTTGTGGATGCGCAGCGGGTCACCGACCGCGGTCTCGATGTCCATGGACGGGTTGAGCGCCGCGCTCGGGTCCTGGAACACCATCTGCAGCTTGCGGCGCAGCGGGCGCAGCCGGCGTTCGGACAGTTCGCCGAGGTCGTTGTCCCGGTAGTGGATCGAGCCGCCGGTCGGGCGGACCAGGCCGAGCAGCGCCCGGCCGAGGGTGGTCTTCCCGCTGCCGGACTCCCCCACCAGGCCGAGAACCTCGCCCTGGTGGAGCTGGAACGACACACCGTCCACAGCGCGTACGACGGAGCCGCCTCCGCCGAACATCCGGCCCAGGGAGCTGCCCTGCAGGGCGTAGTGCACCTCGAGGTCGCGGACGTCCATCAGGACCTCGCGCTCGGCGAGCGGCGGCGAGGCGACCCCGACCGCGCTCGTGGGTTCGGGCTTCGTGGGCTCAGGCTTCGTCGGCAACGCTGATCTCCTCCCGGACCAGGGGCGCGGTGCCCTCCTCGGTCAGCAGCTCCGCGGGCCCGTGCAACCAGCACGCGACCCGGGTGCCCTCCGGCGTACGGACCTCCACCGGGTCCTGGCGCGGGCAGGCCGCCATCGCGTCCGGGCAGCGGGGATGGAACGTGCATCCGCCGGGCGGCTCGACCAGGTCCGGCGGGGCGCCCGGGATGTAGTGCAGCCCGGTGGTCTGCAGCGAGATCGTCGAGCGCAACAGCTCGCGGGTGTAGGGGTGACGCGGCCGGGCGAACACCTCGCGGGCGTCGCCCTCCTCGGCGATGTGCCCGGCGTACATCACCGCCACCCGGTCACACGCCTCGGCCACGATGCCGAGGTTGTGGGTGATCAGCAGCAGCGCGGTGTCGAAGTTGCGGCGCAGGTCGGCGAGGATGCCGATGATCTGCGCCTCCACCAGGACGTCCAGCGCGGTGGTGGGTTCGTCGGCCACCACGAACCTCGGCCGCAGCACCAGCGCGAGCGCGATCATGATCCGCTGCCGCATGCCGCCGGAGAACTCGTGCGGGTACGCGCGGTAGCGCGAGGGCGGGATTCCCATCCCGCGCAGGGTTTCGATCGAACGTCGCCGGATCTCCTCCTTGCCCAGACCCGGCTCGTGCGTCCGCAGCGTCTCCTCGAAGTGCTCGCTGACCCGCATCAGCGGGTTGAGCCGGGTCAGCGGCTCCTGGAAGATCATGCCGAGCTCGGGCCCGCGCAGCCGTTCCAGCTCCCGCCGGCCACAGGTGAGCAGGTCGCGGCCCTCGAACTCGATCTCGCCGTCGGCCTTGGCGCCGGGCGGCAGCAGCCCGAGCACTCCGCGGCCGAGGGTCGACTTGCCGCAGCCGGACTCACCGACCAGGCCGAGCGTCTCACCCGGACGCAGGTCGAACGAGACGCCGTCGACCGCGCGCACCGGGCCGCGCTCGGTGCCGTACCAGACCCGCAGGTCGTGTACGGACAGGACCGGTGCGTCCGGACCCCTGCCCGATTCGGTGTGCCGGTCCCTGCCCGGGTTGGTCGTCGCCGCGTTCACTTGGCACCCTCCTCCGAGCCGGCAGGCTCCTTGCCGGTAAGCGCATCCGGCCGCGCATCCGAAGGGGCATCAGACCGGGCTCCCGAAGGGGCACCCCTGCCCGCATCGGATCCGGCCGGCGCACCGGCGCCGGCCCTGCGCGGCGGCAGCACCACCGGGACGAGCCGGCGTACCCGCAACGTCGGGTTCAGCGTCTCGTTCAGCCCCTCGCCGACGAACGTCAGCGCCATCACCAGCACCACGATCGCGAGCCCGGGGAACACCCCGGTCCACCAGATGCCCGACGCCGCGTCGTCCATGGCGCGGTTGAGGTCGTATCCCCACTCGGCCGCGTCGGTCGGCTGGATGCCGTACCCAAGAAAGCCCAGCGCGGCGAGCGTGCCCACCGCGTCCGCGGCGTTCAGGGTGGCGATCACCGGAACGCTCTGCACGACGTTGGTGAACAGGTAGCGGGACATGATCGTGTGCGGCGGTGCGCCCAGCGCGCGGGCGGCCTCGACGTAGGTCGCCTGTTTCGCACTCACCGTGCTGTTGCGTACGACCCGGAAGTACTGCGGGATGTAGACCGCGGTGATCGCCGCGGCCGCCGTCGTCACCCCGCCGCCGAGCGAGTCCGACAGCAGGAACGCGACCACGATCGCCAGCAGCAGATAGGGGAACGCGAACAGCGCGTCCATCACCAGCACCAGCACGCGGTCCAGCCAGCCGCCGACGAAACCGGCGACCAGGCCGAGAACCACGCCGATCACGATCGTCAGCACCAGCGAGAGGACGACGACCTTGAGTTCGGTCCGCGCGCCCCACACCACGCGGGAGAACACGTCGAAGGTCTGCACGCTCGTACCGAACAGGTGGTCACCCGACGGCGCCGCCTGCTTGGGGAAACGGCCGCCGCCGTCGCTCACCTGGTCGAAGTCGTACGGCGCCACCAGCGGCGCGAAGATCGCCACCAGCGCGATCAGCGCGGTGAGCACCGTGCCGACGACCAGCATCGCCCGGGCCACCCCGGCGGACTGGCGGTACGGCGTGGCCACGACGGCGACGACGCGGCCGGGCAGCGAGCGGCGCGAGGAGGTGATCGGTCCGCCCGACTGGACGGTCGGGGTGATCGCCATCAGTACCTCACCCTCGGGTCGATGAACGCGTTGATCAGGTCGATGAGCAGGCTGATCCCCACCACGACGAGGGCGAAGATGGTCATGATGCCCTGTACGGCAACGTAGTCGCGGGCGTTGATGTACTGCACCAGTTGCGATCCGAGGCCCGGCCAGCTGAACGTCGTCTCGGTGAGGATCGCACCGCCCAGCGACAGCGCCGCCTGCAGGCCCAGCACCGTGACGAACGGCACCATGGCGTTGCGGAACGCATGCTGGAAGACCACCCGGCGCTCGGCGATGCCGCGGGCCCGGGCCGCCTCCACGTAGTCGTCGCGCAGCGTCTGGGCGACGTTGACCCGGATCAGCCGGATGAACACGCCGGTGATCAGCAGGCCCAGCGTGACCGCCGGCATCACCAGGTGTTTCAGCCCGTCGACGAACGACTTCGTGTCACCGGCCAGCAGTGCGTCGAGGAGGAAGATGTGGGTGACCGGCTCGACCGTCAGCTGGGCGATCGGGCTGGCCTGCTGCCCCGACGGCAGCCAGCCGAGCTTGCCGGTGAAGATGATGATCGCCACCACGCCGACGAAGAAGACCGGCGCGGCGTAGGTGAAGACACCGAAGACCCGGATCGCCACGTCGGCGAGTGAGTCGCGGTAGCGCGCGGCCAGCAGGCCGAGCGGGATGCCGATGAGGCAGGCCACCACCAGGGCCGACAGCGTGAGGCTCAACGTGGCCGCGCCGTTGACCAGCAGGATGTTCGTGATCGGCCGGTTGTCGCTGACGGCCGTACCGAAGTCACCGGTGAAGATGCGGCTGAGGTAGTGCCAGTACTGCACGAGGATCGGGTCGTCGTACCCGCCCGCCGCGCGCCGCCTGGCGAGCTCGGCCGCCGGCAACCGGCCGCCGAGAGCCGCCGAGACCGGGTCGCCGGGAGCGACCCGCAGCAGCAGGAACACCAACGTGAGCAGGACGAACACGTTGGGAATCACCAGGAGGAGGCGGATGGCGAGATACCTCCGCAACGACCCTGATCGGCCGGCCATGCCAAGCCACCTGACCTTTCCGTGCGAACGACTCGGCGGGCACCGGGGCCGAACTCGAGGCGAGCTCGGCCCGAACTCTCACTCGGTGCTTTCGGCCCCCCGCGCGGACACGAGAGCATGTGCGTCAACCCGGTCCTGACAGACCGGCACCGGTGGTCCGCCGCGCACGCCTGCGCGCGGCGGACTCACCGGAGGTGGCGCTGCGCCTACTTCGCCTTGCTCGCGTCGACCAACCAGAACCGGAAGGTGTACAGCGGGTCGAAGGTGTCCTTGACTCCGGTCACGCCGTCGCGCACGGCGGCGATCATGTTGTCCTGCCACAGCGGGATCAGCGGGACGTCCTCGGTGGCGATCGTCTGGATCTGCGAGAAGGCCTGCTGCCGCTTCTGCGGGTCAGGGGTGGACTTCTCCTGGGTCAGCAGCTTGTCCATCTGCGGGTTGGAGTAGCCGTAGCCCGCGCCGATGAAGTTGTTCTTGGCGTAGAAGGGCGACAGGTAGTTGTCGGTGTCGGGGAAGTCGGGGTACCACCCGAGCTGCCAGCCGTCGTAGGCGCCGGCCGCGTAGTCCTTCTTGTACTGCTCCCACGACGCCGACTTCAGCGAGATCTTGAACAGGCCGCCCTCTTCGAGCTGGCGCTTGATCTCGGCGTACATGTCGGCCGAGGCCTCGCCGTAGTGGTCGGGGCTGTACCACAGCTGGGCGGTCACCGGAGTCTTCACACCGGCCTTGCTCAGCAGGCTCTTGGCCTTGGCCAGGTCGGGCTTGTCACCGAAGACGGACTTGAACTTCTCGTCGTGCCCGGGCAGGCCCTTGGGGACCATCGTGTACAGCGGGGTCACCGTGTTGTTGTAGACACCGCTCGCGATGGACTGCCGGTCCAGCAGGGCCGCCGCGGCCTGGCGCACCTCGGCCTTGGCGAAGGGGCCCTTCTTGTTGTTGAAGGCGACGTACTGGATGCCGGTGCCCGCGCCCTTGACGACCTTGACCTTCTTGGCCGCGCCGTTCTGCTCCAGGTCCTTCAGCAGCGTGGGGGTGAGCGTGCGGTAGGCCACCTGGACCTCGCCGCTCTCCACCGCGCTCTTCAGGCTCTTCTCGTCCTTGTAGACCTGGATGAGCACCTTGGAGTTGGAGAGCTTCTTCTCGCCGTGGTAGTTGGCGTTCGGCTCCAGCACGATCTGCTGGGACGGGTCGTACTTCGTCACCTTGTACGGCCCGGAGCCGATGATCTTGTCGTTGCCCATCGGCTGCAGCTTGTCGGCGGGGTACTTCTCGTCCGGCACGATCGAGGCGGCCGCGGTGGTGAGGCGGAACGGCCAGGTCGCGTCGGCGAACTTCAGGTGGAAGACCGCGGTCTGGGCGTCCTTCGCCTCGGTGGAGGCGAGCTGGTCGGCGAAGATGCTGGACGGCCCGTTGGGGTCGGCGATCTTCAGCATCCGGTCGAAGGTGAACTTCACGTCCTTGCTCGTCAGCGGGCTGCCGTCGGAGAACTTGAGGTTCTTCTTCAGGGTGCAGGTGTAGGTCTTCGGGTCGGTGAACTCACACTTCTCGGCCGCGTCCGGCTTCGGGGTGCTCCCACCCGGCGGGATCGACAGCAGCGTCTGCGCGGAGTTGTAGAGGATCTCCCAGCCCGGGTTGTCGTAGGAGCCGGACGGGTCCACCGTGCCGAAGGCGTCGGTCGTACCGAAGACCAGGGGCGCCTTGCCGGCGCCGTTGCCGCCGCTGTCGGTGTCGCTGCCGGACTGACTGCCGCACGCGGTGACGGCAAGGGCCAGCGCACCGCCCGCCGCCAGCACCCGCACCATCCGGCCGGTGAATGGTCGCATTTTCCACCTCATCGTCAAGGGAAGGCCCGGAGCGGCCCGCCCCGCACCATAGCCGCCTGTGACCGGCTACGGAATGTCAGACCTCTCACGTTGGCGTAGCGATTGCACAACAAATCCCCGGAAGTACGCAGAGTACGCCGGAAGTACGGCGGGTAACCGTGCTCGCGACCGGGAGATCCACGTCGCTGTCCACGACGAACGGCCGGGTGCCGACGCCTGAGCGTGCACGCCACCCGGCCGGTTCGTCACGATCCGAGACAGTCTGCGAGGGTGACCCGTCCGTCTCGGTGACGATCAGGTGTTGAAGTACTTCGCCTCGGGGTGGTGGAGGACGATCGCGTCGGTCGACTGCTCCGGGTGCAGCTGGAACTCCTCCGACAGGGTGACGCCGATCCGCTCCGGCCGCACCAGCTCCACGATCTTGGCCCGGTCCTCCAGGTCGGGGCACGCGCCGTACCCCAGCGAGAACCGCGCGCCGCGGTAGCCGAGCTTGTGGATCATCGCCTGCAGGTCGGTGGCGTCGTCGTCACCGGCGTACCCCAGCTCGGCCCGGATCCGGGCGTGCCAGTACTCCGCCAGCGCCTCCGCCAGCTGCACCGACAGGCCGTGCAACTCGAGGTACTCGCGGTAGTGGTTGCCGGCGAACAGCTTCGCCGTCTCCTCACCGATCCGCGAGCCGATCGTCACCACGCTGAAGCCGACGACGTCGGTCTCCCCCGACTCCTCGGGCCGGAAGAAGTCCGACAGGCACAGGTGCCGGTCGCGCTTTTGCCGGGGGAAGGTGAACCGGCAGCGTTCGGCGCCGCCGTCGCCGAGCACGACCAGGTCGTCGCCCTTGGCCACCGCCGGGAAGTAGCCGTAGACCACCGCGGCCTCCAGCAGCCCCTCGGTCTGCACGCGGTCCAGCAGCGCCCGAAGCCGCGGCCGTCCCTCGGTCTCCACCAGCTCGTCGTAGCTCGGCCCGTCCTTCCCGCGGCCGGGCTTGAGGCCCCACTGGCCGAGGAAGAGCGCCCGCTCGTCCAGCATCGACGCGTAGTCGGCCAGCGGGATGCCCTTGACCACCCGGTCACCCCAGAACGGCGGGGTGGGTACGGGGTTGTCGGTGCTCACGTCGGACCGCGCGGGCATGTCCTCCGGCGCGGTCTCGGTCACCTTGGCCGCGCTGACCCGCCGCTTGCGCAGGGCGGGCAGCTCCGCGCCGGGCACGCCGCGCTTCACCCCCATCACGGCGTCCATCAACCGCAGCCCCTCGAAGGCGTCCCGGGCGTAGCGGACCTCACCGTCGTACATCTCGGCGAGGTCCTGCTCGACGTAGCTGCGGGTCAGCGCCGCACCACCGAGCAGGACGGGCCACTTGTCCGCCTTGCCGCGGGTGTTGATCTCCTGGAGGTTCTCCTTCATGATCACGGTGCTCTTGACCAGCAGACCGGACATCCCGATGGCGTCCGCGCGGTGTTCCTCGGCGGCGTCCAGGATGAGGTTGACCGGCTGCTTGATGCCGAGGTTGACGACGTTGTAGCCGTTGTTGGAAAGGATGATGTCGACGAGGTTCTTGCCGATGTCGTGGACGTCGCCCTTGACGGTGGCCAGCACGATCGTGCCCTTGCCCTCGTCGTCGGTCTTGTCCATGTGCGGCTCGAGGTAGGCGACCGCGGCCTTCATCACCTCGGCGGACTGCAGCACGAACGGCAGCTGCATCTGGCCGCTGCCGAACAGCTCGCCGACCACCTTCATGCCGGAGAGCAACTCGTCGTTGACAATCTCCAGCGCGGGCCGGCCACCGTCCAGCGCCTCCTGCAGGTCGGCCTCCAGGCCGTTCGCCTCGCCGTCGACGATGCGCCGCTGCAGGCGTTCGCCCAGCGGGAGGGCCGCGAGCTCCTGCGCCCGGCTCTCCTTGGTGTCGGACGTCTTCACCCCGGCGAAGAGCTCCAGCAGCCGCGTCAGGGGGTCGTACCCCTCCCGCCGGCGGTCGTAGACCAGGTCCAGGGCGACCTCGCGGTGCTCCTCCGGGATCCGGGCGATCGGCAGGATCTTGCTGGCGTGCACGATGGCGGCGTCCAGGCCGGCCTGCACACACTCGTGCAGGAAGACGGAGTTGAGCACCTGCCGGGCCGCGGGGTTGAGCCCGAAGGAGATGTTCGACAGCCCCAGCACCGTCTGGACGTCGGGGTGCGCCTGCTTCAGCCGGCGGATGGCCTCGATGGTCTCGATGCCGTCCTTACGGCTGTCCTCCTGTCCGGTGGCCAGGGTGAACGTCAGGCAGTCGACGAGGATGTCGGACTCGTTCATCCCCCACTGCCCGGTGAGGGTGCCGATGAGGCGCTCGGCGATGGCGAGCTTGGTGTCCGCCGTACGCGCCTGGCCCTCCTCGTCGATGGTGAGCGCGACCACCGCGGCGCCGAACTCGCGCACCAGCGGCATGATCTGGGCGAACCGGCTCTCCGGTCCCTCGCCGTCCTCGAAGTTGACGGAGTTGATCGCGCACCGGCCGCCGAAGGCCTCCAGGCCCGCCTCCAGCACCGGCGGCTCGGTGGAGTCCAGCATGATCGGCAGCGTGGAGGCGGTGGCCAGCCGGGACGCGATCTCGCGCATGTCGGCGACGCCGTCGCGGCCCACGTAGTCGACACACAGGTCGAGGATGTGCGAGCCGTCCCGGATCTGGGCCCGGGCGATGTCGACGCAGTCCTCCCAGCGGCCGGCGACCATCGCCTCGCGGAACGCCTTGCTGCCGTTGGCGTTGGTGCGTTCGCCGATGGCGAGGTACGACGTGTCCTGCCGGAACGGCACGTGCTGGTAGAGGCTGGACGTGCCCGGGTCCCGCTGGGGGGTACGGGGTGCGAGCTCGCGCCCGCCGACCCGCTCGACGACCTGGCGGATGTGCTCGGGGGTGGTGCCGCAGCACCCGCCCACCAGCGCCAGTCCGTAGTCGGCGACGAAGCTCTCGTGCGCGTCGGCGAGCTCCTCCGGCGACAGGGGGTACCGCGCGCCGTCGGAGGTGAGCTCGGGCAGCCCGGCGTTGGGCATGCAGGACAGCAGGGTGGCGGAGTGCCGGGCGAGGTAGCGCAGGTGCTCGCTCATCTCCGCCGGACCGGTCGCGCAGTTGAGCCCGATCACGTCGACGCCGAGCGGCTCCAGCGCGGTCAGCGCGGCGCCGATCTCCGATCCGAGCAGCATCGCGCCGGTGGTCTCCACGGTGACCGAGGCGATCACCGGCACGTCGGCGCCGAGCTCGGCGATGGCCCGCTTGGCGCCGAGGATCGCCGCCTTGGTCTGCAGCAGGTCCTGGGAGGTCTCGATGATGAGCGCGTCGGCGCCGCCCTCGATCAGCCCGGCGGCGTTCAGTTGGTACGCGTCGCGCAGGACGGCGTACGGCGCGTGTCCGAGCGAGGGCAGCTTGGTGCCCGGCCCCATCGAGCCCAGCACCCACCGGGGCCGGTCGGGAGTGGAGTAGGCGTCGGCGACCTCGCGGGCCAGCCGGGCGCCGGCCAGGGACAGCTCGTGGACGCGGTCCGCGATGCCGTACTCACTCAGCGCGGCGAAGTTGGCGCCGAAGGTGTTGGTCTCCACACAGTCCGAGCCGGCCTGGAAGTAGGGCTCGTGCACCGACCGCACGATGTCCGGCCGGGTGACGTTGAGGACCTCGTTGCAGCCGTCGTGGCCCTCGAAGTCCTCCAGCGTGGGGTCGTGGGCCTGCAGCATCGTTCCCATCGCGCCGTCCGCCACGAGGACGCGCTCACGAAGCGCCTGACGAAAGGTGGCGGAGGTGTTGCTCACGATGGTCGCTCCTTGTTGATCGGCTGATCGGGACAGACCGCCACCAGCGTACCCGGACGTCCACCCATCGGACCGCGTTCTTGGACTCCGAGATCTTGGACTCCGAGATCACTCACGGGTGGCGCTCGGCACGTCGCGACGTGCGTGCGGCGAAGCCACGTAGGCTATCGGAGGCGGTGTCGGGAGGGTCCGGCATAGTTGGCGGGACCGGCATTGTCAGCGGGTCTGACACCGTGCGGCGTCGGCCACCGACGACAGGACCGACGACAGGGAGGACGATCCACGTGCTCGAGCTCGAAGGCTCGCCGGAACTGGAAGACCCGGTCCTCCTCGCGGCCTTCGAGGGATGGAACGACGCCGCGGACGCGGCGAGTTCCGCACTGGACCACCTGGTGAAGGTGTGGAAGGCCCAGCCCCTGGGCGAGCTCGGGTCCGACGACTACTACGACTACCAGGTCAACCGGCCCTCGGTCGGCGCCGACGCGCAGGGCGTACGCCGGATCACCTGGCCCGCCACCCGGGTCATGGTCGCCCGGCCGCCGGACGCGCCCCGCGACGTGATCCTGGTCCGCGGCATCGAGCCCAACATGCGGTGGCGGCAGTTCTGCGCGGAGATCCTGGACGTCGCCGACAGCCTCGGCGCGGAGATGGCGGTCCTGCTCGGCGCCCTTCTGGCCGACAGCCCACACACCCGCCCGATCCCGGTGACCGCGAGCGCCACCGATCCCGAGCTCGCCTCGGCACTGGGCCTGGAGGCGCCGACGTACGAAGGCCCGACCGGCGTGCTCGGCGTCCTGCAGGAGGCGTGCCACAGCGAGAGCCTCCCGGCGGTGTCGTTCTGGGCGGCCGTTCCGCACTACGTCGCGTCCAGCCCGTGCCCGAAGGCCACCCTCGCCCTGCTCCGCAAGGTGGAGGACCTGCTGGACCTCACGGTGCCGCTCGGCGACCTGCCCGAGGACGCGCGTGCCTGGGAGCGCGGCGTGGACGACCTGGCCCGCGACGACACCGAGGTGTCGGAGTACGTCCAGTCGCTGGAGCAGGCCCGCGACGCGGCCGACCTGCCGGAGGCCACCGGCGAGGCGATCGCCAAGGAGTTCGAGCGGTACCTCCGCCGGCGCCCGGACCGGGGCGGCGAACAGGGCCCGGTGTAGCACCCGGCCAAGGGACCGGTCTCCGCTGCCCGGCCCGGTCAGGCTCCCGCGCCCTCTCCGTTCCGCCGTTCGCGCATGGCCCGCATCTTGTGCCGGGCACCGCAGGTGCGCATGCTGCACCACACGCCCTTGCTCCCCGGTGACCGGTCGTAGAAGACCCATCTGCAGTCCGGTGCGGCGCAGACCTTGAGCCGCTCGCGCCGGCCGGCCAGTTCCTCGACCGCGAGGGCGCCGAGCACGGCGCCGGTGAGGTCGCCGAGCGCGGACCCGCCGGCGGCAGGTATCCGCGGCGTTCCGTCCGGGCTCCACGCCGGCGGTCGCAGCGACTTCTCCGCGTGGGCGTTCAGGGTGTCGTGCACCAGGGCGGCGGTCGAGCCGTCGAGGTGGTCCCGGATCGCTTCCCGCAGGCGGACGAGGTCGGTCAGGCGGGTGTGGTCGAGTTCCTCCGCGGCGGCCGGTCCGGCGTGGCCGCGCAGCCACTCCCGCGCGCCCGGCAGGTCGGACCAGGCGTCCTCCCCGTGCAGGAACCTCGCCGAGTTGCAGAACTCCTCGACCCGGGCGAGTGGCTCCGGTGCTGCTGGTCGGTCGTACGGCATGGCGCCCACGTTACCCCCTGAGGGTTTGCACCGGTAACGTCCGACTGTTACCGTCACAGGCCTTCAACAGGTAACGCGAAGGAGCAGAAGATGACCACCGCGCCGAAGCTCACCGAGGAGTACCGCAGCCCGCACGGCGTCGTGCGCTGGACCCGCCTCGGCGCCGGCCCGCCGGTCGTCCTGCTGCACGGAACGCCGTTCTCCTCCTACGTCTGGCGTGACGTCGCCGAGGGCCTCGTCGCCACCGGCCACACCGTGTACCTGTGGGACATGCCCGGTTACGGGCAGTCGGAGATGCGTGCCGGACAGGACGTGTCCCTGGCCGCCCAGCAGGAGGTGTTCACCAGCCTGCTCCGGCACTGGGGACTGGACTCGGGACTGGACTCGGGACTGGACTCAGCCGACCGCGGGCCGGCCGTCGTCGCGCACGACTTCGGCGGCGCGGTCGCGTTGCGCACGACGCTGATCGACGGGGTGGCGTACGACCGGCTGGTGCTGCTGGACGCGGTCGCGCTACGCCCGTGGGGCAGCGAGACCTTCCGCCTGCTGGGCTCGAACGCCGAGGTGTTCGGGCAGTTGCCCGATGCTCAGCACGAGGCACTGGTCCGCACCTACCTGTCGACCTGCACCGCGCAACCGCCCGCCCCGGAAGTGCTGGACGCGGTGGTGGAGCCCTGGCTCGGCGAAACCGGCCAGGCGGCGTTCTACCGTCAGCTCGCGCAGGGCGACCAGCTGTTCACCGCGGAGATCGAGGACCGGTACGCCGACCTCGACCTGCCGGTGCTCGTCGGGTGGGGCACGCAGGACCGGTGGCTGCCGGCCGAGCACGCGCACCGGCTCGCCGCGGCTATCCCCGGTGCCCGCACGGAGCTGTTCGAGGGCGCCGGTCACCTGGTGCAGGAGGACGCGCCGGGCAGGCTCACCGGCGTACTCACCGGCTTCCTGTCCCGCTGATCGGTCAGATGATCGGTCAGAGCAGCACGCCGAGGAGGGCGTCGCAGACGTCGCGAACCAACGTCGGCGCCTCCTCGTCGGTGCCGCCGCCGGCCAGGGTTTCGTCGGCCCAGGCGTCCACCACGGCCAGCGCGGCCGGGGCGTCCAGGTCGGCGGCGAGCGCCTCGCGTACGCCCTGCAGCACCTTCCCGGCGTCGGCGGCGCCCGGCCGGAGCGCGGCCGTACGCCAGCGGTTCAGCCGGTTGGTCGCGGCGGCCAGGCCGGCCGGCGTCCACTCCCAGTCGTCGCGGTAGTGGTGGGCGAGCACGGCCAGCCGGATCGCGTTGGGGTCGACTCCCTCGCCGCGCAGCCGGGAGGAGAAGACGAGGTTGCCCTTGGACTTCGACATCTTCTCGCCGTCGAGGGCGACCATCCCCTGGTAGACGTAGGAGTGCGCGAACGGCGCCTCGCCGGTGAGCACCTGCGCGGCCGAGGCGCACATCTCGTGGTGGGGGAAGATCAGGTCCGAGCCGCCGCCCTGCACGTCGAAGCCCATGCCGAGGTACCTCAGCGCGATCGCGGCGCACTCGACGTGCCAGCCCGGCCGGCCGCGGCCTACGGCGGTGTCCCAGGCCGGCTCGCCCGGGCGTTCGTGCCGCCACATCAGGGAGTCCAGTGGGTCGCGCTTGCCGGGACGGTCGGGGTCGCCACCACGCTCGGCGAACAGCGCACGCATCTCGGCGGCCGACAGCCGGGACACCTGGCCGAACGCCGGGTCGGCCGCGACCGGGAAGTAGATGTCGCCGTCCACGTCGTACGCGCCGCCGCGCTCGCGCAGCGCCCCGATCGCGTCGACGATGTACGGGATGGCCTCCACCGCACCGACGAACTCCTGCGGCGGAATCACCCGCAGGGCGGCCATGTCCTCGCAGAACAGGTCCGTCTGCCGCTGCGCCAGCGCCTGCCACGGCTCCCCCGTCTGCTCGGCACGCTCCAGCAGGGGGTCGTCGACATCGGTGACGTTCTGGACGTAGTGGACCGCGAGCCCGGCGTCGCGCCAGGCCCGGCCGAGCAGGTCGAACGCGACGTAGGTGGCCGAGTGGCCGAGGTGGGTGGAGTCGTAGGGCGTGATGCCGCAGACGTACAGGCGGGCGTCCGGTCCGCGCGCGCTCAGCCGGCGGCCGCCGCTGGCCTGGTCGTGGACCATGGGCACCTGCCCGGGTCCGGGAAGCTGGGGAACCTCGGGAGCCGACCAAGCCTTCATGGTGGTCGAGCCTAGCGGTCGAACATCGTCAGAACACCGGCCAGGGCACCGACGGCCAGCCCTCGCCGGGCTCGCGGAACGTCCGGGCGGCCAGCTGCCCGGTCAGCCGCAGTCGCAGCGCCACGATCTCGGCCGGCTCGATCAGCATCGCCAGCGCCTCGCCGACGCGGGAGTCGAGGTCGCTGTCGAGGCGTTCGAGCACCTCGACGTAGTCGTCGGGAAGCACCTGGCCGGCCCAGCCCCACAGCACGGTGCGCAGCTTGTCGTCCTCGTGGAAACACAGTCCGTGGTCGACGCCGCGCAACCGGCCGTCCTCCCCGACGAGGATGTGACCGCCCTTGCGGTCGGCGTTGTTGACCACCGTGTCGAAGACGGCGAGCCGGCGCAGACGTTCGTCGTCGGCGTGCACCAGGCAGACCTCGTCACCGTCGCCGTCGTAGGCGTCGAGCACGGTCAGCCATCCCGCCGGGACCTGCGTACGGGGTACGACGTCGATCAGCCCATCCTCGGGGTCATGGTCGATCCACAGCTGGACCATGCCCTCGCCGAACGGCCCGGCTCGCAGGATGGTCGGCGGCACGAGGTCCCAGCCCGACGCGACCGAGAGCAGGTACGTCGCCGCCTCGCGCCTGGCCAGGCTGCCGTGTGGGAAGTCCCACAGCGGGCGTTCACCGCGGACCGGCTTGTAGACGCCGGCCGCGGTGACACCCTCGTGTTCGATCGAGCAGTAGAACGTCGCGTTCGACGCCTGGACGAGGCGGCCCTCGACGTTCAGCCGCCCCTCGCGCAGCAACTCGAGCACGTCGACGGAGTCCTCGGGGGCGCCCGGCGCGGCGCCATCCGGCGCGGCGTCGCCGTCAACCACGTCGTCCGGCGGCACGTCGCCCGGGGTGTTCACGTCGCCGGTTCCCCGTGTCCGCTCCACCGGTCAGGCCGAACGCCGGTAGCCGTTGAGCCGCGGGCACAGGTGCCCGTCCGGGTCGAGCGGGTTGCCGCAGAACGGGCAGGGCGGGCGGCCCTGGGACACCACGGCCATCGCCCGCGCGACGAACGCCCGGGCCTGCGCGCCGGTGATCCGCACGACCAGCGTCTCCGGACCTTCGGCGTCGGGTTCCTCATCCACCGGTGGCGGCGGGTCGGCCTCCTCGTCGGTGACCTCGTACGCCTCGATCACCACGCGTTCCTGCTCGGTGTCCCACGCGAGGCGCAGGGTGCCGACCCGGAACTCCTCCACGATGGGCTGGTCGAGGGGTTCGTCGTCGGAGAGCTCCGTGGGCGCCACGGCGGGGATGACGGCGTCTCCGCCGGACAGGCGCAGCACCTCGTCCAGCATCGCGTCGACGCGCTCGGCGAGGACGGAGACCTGTTCCTTCTCCAACGAGACGGTGGTGAGCAGGTCCGTCGAGCGGGCCTGAAGGAAGAAGCTGCGCTGGCCGGGTTGTCCGACCGTGCCAGCTACGAAGCGTTCCGGAGCTTCGTGGTGGTGAACGACACGAGCCATTCCTCAGACCCTACGCGGTCAGGTGGACGAGGCGGTGGACGGCCGGGGCGTCCCGCGACGACCCCGGCCGGTAGAGGTGCCGGCGGACGTGTCGGTGGAGGTGCCGGCGCCCGCGTCCGCAGGTGACGCGGAGCCCGCGCCACCACCGATCGCGGCGTCGCTGTCGGCGGTGCCGCGCCGGGTGCGCCGGCGCTTGCGGGCGGGCGGAACCAACGCGGCCAGGTCGCCACCGGAGTCGTTGGAACGCACCACGAACGAGCGCAGCGGGGTGTAGCGGATCACCGACACCGAGCACGGGTCGACCACGATCCGCTGGAACTGGTCGAGGTGCAGGCTCAGCGCGTCGGCCAGGATCGCCTTGATGACGTCGCCATGGCTGACCGCCACCCAGATCGCGTCCGGGCCGTGCTCGGCCTCGATCCGGGCGTCCCACTCCCGGATCGCGCCCACCGCCCGGTCGGCCATCGCCCGCAGCGACTCCGCGCCCTCACCCGGGAAGTGCACCCCGCTGGGATGCTGCTGGACGACCTTCCACAGCGGGTCCTTGGCGAGCTTGGCGAGCTTCTGGCCCTCCCAGTCGCCGTACCGCACCTCGCCCAGCCGTTCGTCGACCTCGGGTGTGGGCCGGCCGTCGGCGGCGCCAACGACCCCCGCGGTCTCCTGGCAGCGGTCCAGCGGGCTGGTGACCAGGCCGGTGACGGGAATGCCGGCCATCCGGGCGCCGAGCTTCTCGGCCTGCCCCTTGCCCACCTCGTCCAGGCCGAGTCCGGGGGTCCAGCCCGCGAGGATGCCGTCGGCGTTGGCCTTGGTGCGTCCGTGCCGGACCAGGAAGAGGGTCGCCATGGCGTCGAGCCTACGAGCCGCCGGCAACCCCGGTGGCGCCGGGCGGCCACCACTGGCAGGCGTCGGCGGCTAGCAGAAGCAGGGGCCACAATAGGCGGCGATGATCGTGGACTGCGGTATCTACCGCGACGGCCATCGGGTGGACAGCCCATCCGACATCGACGGCGCCGTCGCCGCCCTGCGCTCGCGCGAGGACACCTTCTGCTGGCTCGGACTGCACGAGCCCGACGAGGACGAGCTCAACGCCGCGGCCAAGGCGTTCGACCTGCACCCGCTGGCCGTGGAGGACGCGTTCAAGGCACACCAGCGGCCGAAGCTGGAGGCCTACCGCGAGGTCACCTTCGTGGTGCTCAAGACGCTCACCTGGCCCGACCGGCGGGCGCCGCTGCGGGTGGGCGAGGTGAACATCTTCGTCGGCCCCCGCTTCGTGGTGACCGTACGCCACGGACCGAACATCGACCTCCAGCACGCCCGGCACGACCTGGAGGAGCGAGCCGGGCTGCTCGGCCACGGCCCGGCCGCGGTGCTCTACGCGATCTGCGACCACGTGGTCGACCGGTACGCCGAGGTGGCCGACCTGCTCGAGGACGCGGTGGACGACGTGGAGCAGTCGGTGTTCTCCAACGAGCGGGTCAGCGAGGCCGCGGAGTCGGTCTACCGGCTGAAGGCGCACGCGATCGGGTTCCGCCGCGCGGTCCGCCCGCTCGGCGCCGAGCTCGGCCCGCTGGTCCGCGGCCACGTCGCAGGTGTCGGCGAGGAGGAGACGGCGTTCTTCCGTGACGTCGCCGACCACGTGCTGCGGCTCTCGGACCAGGTCGAGTCGCTGGACGACCTGCTCAGCTCCGTCCTGAGCGCCCATCTGGCGCGGGTCGGCGTCCAGCAGAACGACGACGCGCGGCGGATCTCCGCCTGGGTCGCCATCGCGGCCGTACCCACGCTGCTGGCCGGCATCTACGGCATGAACTTCCGGTACATGCCCGAGCTCGGCTGGTGGTGGGGCTACTACGCCGTCCTGGGCCTGATGGCCGTGATCTGCGTACTGCTGTACCTCCGGTTGCGGCGGGCCGGCTGGCTCTAGCGGTCGCCGCTCAGACGTACGGCTGCAGCACCCCGAACGCCAGCAACAGCAGCACCAGCGCACCCAGCGCCGCGCGGTAGATCACGAACGGCATGAAGTTGTGCTGGGAGATGTAGCGCATGAAGTACACGATCACGACGTAGCCGACCGCGAAGCTCACGATCGTGGCCAGGATCGTCGGCCCCCAGGCGGGTGCCTTGTCGCCGCCGATGTCGAGGATCTCCAGCAGGCCGGAGGCGAAGACCGCCGGGATCGCCAGCAGGAAGGAGTACTTCGCGGCCGCCTCCCGGGTGTAGCCCATCAGCAGGCCGGCCGTGATCGTTCCGCCCGAACGCGACACACCGGGGATCAGCGCCAGCGCCTGGGCGAACCCGAACGCCAGCGCCTCCGGCATCCGCAGCCGGGTCAGCGGCTTGCGGTTGACCGCGATGGCGTCGGCGAGCCCGAGGATGACGCCGAAGACGATCAGCGTCACCCCCGCGAACACCAGCGACCGCAGCGAGGTCTCGATGGTCTTCTGGAAGAGGAAGCCGAGGACGGCGATCGGCAGCGTGCCGACGATGATGTACCAGCCCATCCGGGCGTCGGGTTCGCGCCTCAGCTCGGGCCGGACCAGTGAGCGCGTCCAGGTGCGGATGATCGCCCAGATCTCCCGGCGGAAGTAGACCACCACGGCGGTCTCGGTGCCGAGCTGGATGACCGCGGTGAACGCCGCGCCGGGGTCGCCCCAGCCGGGCACGAGCCCGCCCGCGATCCGCAGGTGGGCGCTGGAGGAGATGGGAAGGAACTCGGTGAGCCCCTGCAGGATTCCGAAGACCAGGGCCCCGAACCAGCCGACTGTGTGTTCCACGCCTATCTACTCCCCTACCCCGGCGGCGGCGAACGCCTCCGCCGTCGTGTGCAGTGTCGCGACCCGGTCCTCGTGGGTGGCGCCGAACGGTGAGACGGCCACGGTGGTGACGCCGGCGTCGGCGTAGGCACGCAGCCGCCCGGCGATCCGGTCGACGGGGCCGAGCAGCGAGGTGCTGTCGACGAACTCGAAGGGCACCGCCGCGGCGGCGTCCCGGTGCTGCCGGGCGAGGTACAGGTCCTGGACCCGCGCGGCCTGTTCGGCGTACCCCATCCGGCCGGCCAGCGCGTTGTAGAAGTTCTGCGTACGGCTGCCCATCCCGCCGAGGTACAGCGCGGCGTATCCCCGGACCGGCATCGCGCACGCCTCTACGTCGTCCCCGGTCACGACCGGGGCGCAGGCCACCACGTCGAAGCCGGCCAGGCTCTCTGAGCTGTCGGCGCCGTCTGGGCCGTCGGCGCGGGCCCGGCCCGCGCGCAGGTGGGCGAGGGAGTCCGGCACGAACTCCGGCGCCACGAAGACGCCCAGCCAGCCGTCGGCGATCTCACCGGCGAGCTCGAGGTTGCGCGGGCCGACGGCGGCGAGGTAGACGGGAAGGTCGGGGCGCAGCGGTCGGACGGACAACCGCAGCGGCTTGCCCGGACCGTCGGGCAGCGGGAGCGTGAGGTGCTTCCCGGCGTACTCCAGCCGCTCCCGGCGCAGCACCTGCCGGACCACCTGAACGTAGTCGCGGGTGCGGGCCAGCGGGTGGTCGAAACGTACGCCGTACCACCCCTCCGACACCTGCGGACCGGACACGCCGAGGCCGAGCCGGAACCGCCCGCCGGACAGCGCGTCCAGGGTGGCGGCGGTCATCGCGGTCATCGCCGGCGCCCGGGCCGGGATCTGGAAGACCCCGGAGCCGATGTCGATCCGCTCGGTGCGGGCCGCCACGGTGGCGAGGAGGGTGGCGGCGTCCGTGCCGTACGCCTCCGGCGCCCAGCACACGGAGTAGCCGAGCCGATCCGCCTCGACCGCCAGCCGGACCGTGTCGGCGAGATCGCCGGTGTCCCAGGCGCTGAGGGTGAGTCCCAGTCGCACGCGCTGTCACCCTTCGTACGTTCGCTGCGGTCCGTCCCGCCGTCGCGGACCGACGGCCGCGGCGAGCTTACTGGCCGATTCCGGGGTACGGGACGGCAGGCACGTTCGTGTCGGTCCGGCATGCCCTAGGCTCCGAGACAGTTCGGCCGCCCGGGCGTGGCGGCACAGGATGGGGGATCGTCGATGCAGCAGCGCCACCTCGGCCGGACCGGCCTGCGGGTCTCCCGGCTGGCGCTGGGGACGATGACGTGGGGCCGCGACACCGACGAGCACGAGGCGCGCGAGCAGCTCACCGCGTTCGTCGACGCGGGCGGCACCCTGGTCGACACCGCCGCGGGGTACGCCGACGGCGACAGCGAACGCGTCCTCGGCCGGCTGCTCGGCGAGGTCGTCCCCCGCGAGAACCTCGTGCTGGCCACCAAGGGCGGGGTCTCCCGGCGCGGCGGCCACCGGGTGGTCGACGTCTCCCGCCGGACCCTGCTGGCCGAGCTCGACGGATCGCTGCGGCGGCTCGGCGTGGACACCGTCGACCTGTGGCAGCTGCACACCTGGAGCCCGGCCGTACCCCTGGAGGAAACCCTCTCCGCGCTGGACTTCGCGGTCAGCAGCGGCCGGGCCAGGTACGTCGGCATCTCCAACTACACCGGCTGGCAGACCGCGCACGCCGCGACGTTCCAGCAGGCCTGGCCCGGGCGGGCCACCCTGGCCTCGACCCAGGTGGAGTACTCCCTGCTGCAGCGCGGGATCGAACGCGAGGTGCTCCCGGCCGCGGGCGCGCTCGGGCTCGGCGTACTCCCCTGGTCCCCGCTCGGCCGCGGCGTCCTCACCGGCAAGTACCGCGCCGGCACCCCCGCGGACTCCCGGGCCGCGTCACCGCACTTCGAGCGGTTCGTCGGTGTCTACCTCGACAAGCGCAGCTACCGCATCGTGGACGCCGTCTGCCGGGCGGCCGAGGGGCTCGGGCTGTCGCCGCTGGAGGTCGCTCTGGCCTGGGTCCGCGACCGGCCGGGCGTCACCGCGCCGGTGGTCGGGGCGCGTACGGCCGCACAGCTGCGCGGCTCGCTGACGGTGGACGACATCGAGCTGCCGCCGGAGATCAGTGCCGCTCTGGACGACGTGTCCGCCCCGCCGCTCGGCTATCCCGAACGCCGCTAGGGCAGAGCCCGGAACCGGACGCAGGACGGGCGACCTGCCGAAACCGGGATGTTCGGCCCGTCGTGTGCCACACCCCTGCGGCCGCGTGCAACGATGGTCCGATGGCGGAGTACGAAACGCATCAGCTGACGCTGCCGCGCACTCTGTCCCGCAGAGTTGTGCGGCAGTTTCTCGTGGAGCGAGCCGAGTACGGCGGCTGGGAACTCGCCCGGGTCCGGGTCTACCCCGACGGCCGGCGCACCGTCACCCTCCGGCGCAAGATCATCCGGGTCACCAAGACCGGGCCGCTGCCCGGCGCACTCACGGCCTGAGCCTGAGCGGCCGGTTCGGGCCCGACTCGGCCCGACCACCCGGCCGGCCCGCGCCGTCAGGCCTGGTCGAGGAAGCGGTCCAGCACCCGGGCGCCGAACTCCAGTGCGTCGGTCGGCACGCGTTCGTCGATTCCGTGGAACATCCCCACGAAGTCCAGGTCCGCCGGCAGCTTCAGCGGCGCGAACCCGAAGCACCGCATGCCCAGCCGGCTCCAGGCCTTGCCGTCGGTGCCGCCGGACATGAGGTACGGAACGGCGCGGCCCTGCGGGTCCTCGGCCACCAGTGACGACTTCATCGCCTCGACCAGCTGCCCGGCGAACTCCGTCTCCGGCGCGACGTCGTAGTTGAGCATCTCCCGGGTCACCTTGTCGCCGATCAGCTCGTCGATGGTGGCCAGGAACTCCTCGTCTCCGCCCGGCACGAACCGCCCGTCGATCGTCGCGGTGGCCTCGCCAGGGATGACGTTCGCCTTGTATCCGGCGTCCAGCATCGTCGGGTTGGCGGTGTTGCTCAGGGTGGCGCCGATCATCCGGGACACCGTGCCCAGGCGGGTCAGCGTCGACTCGACGTCGCCGGAGTCGGGGTCCAGGTCGACGCCGAGCGCCTCGGACGCCTCGGCCAGGAAGGCGCGGACGCTCGGGGTGAGCCGGGTCGGCCACTTGTGCGCGCCGATCCGGGCGACCGCGGCGGCGAGCTCGGTCACGGAGTTGTCGTCGTTGCGCATCGACCCGTGCCCGGCGGTGCCCCTGGCCCGCAGCCGCATCCAGGCCATGCCCTTCTCGGCGGTCTGCACGGGGTAGAGCCGCAGGTCGTCGCGCACGGTCAGGGAAAATCCGCCGACCTCACCGACCGCCTCGGTGCACCCGGCCAGCAGCTCGGGATGCTTGTCGACCAGCCAGTGGGCGCCCTTGCGGCTGCCGGCCTCCTCGTCGGCGGTGAACGCCAGCACGACCGGGCGCCGGGGCGGGCGGCCGTCGCGTGCCCGGGCCCTCAGCACCGACAGCACCATCGCGTCGAAGTCCTTCATGTCGACCGCGCCGCGACCCCACAGGCAGCCGTCCTTGATCTCGCCGGCGAACGGGTCGACGCTCCAGTCGGCGGCCATCGCGGGCACCACGTCGAGGTGGCCGTGCACCAGCAGGGGGTCGGCGTCGGGGTCGCTACCCTCCCAGCGCGCCACCACGGAGGTGCGGCGGTGCTCGGCCTCGAACACCTGGGGCTCCAGGCCGGCCTCCGACAGCAGACCCGCGACGTACTCCGCGGCGTCCCGCTCCCCCGGCCCCTCGCGATCCTCGCCGAAGTTGGTCGTGTCGATCCTGATCAGGTCACGACAGATCTCCACGACGTCGGCGTCGGGGGCGGACCGGCGCTCGGCGGCACCGGATGCGGACGTCGGCTGCTGGGCGTCGTCGCTCATTCCCTCATCCTGCCGGTATTCGCCCGATTTTGCAGCCTGGGTGCTGAGGCGCGACCGACCCGGGCGGTTTGCTACAGTGAGCGCCGCGCGCAGGGGAGGTCGACCTGCGTCGCGTCCGGGTGGCGGAATAGGTAGACGCGCTAGCTTGAGGTGCTAGTGCCCGCAAGGGCTTGGGGGTTCGAGTCCCCCCTCGGACACACAGAGTTCACCCCGGTTGGGCCCTCCTTGGAGGGCCTTTTTCGGTTACCGGCCCAGCGGGCCGTTCGCGTCGAAGAAGCCACCGGTCGGACCGTCCGGGCCTGCCCGTGCGATCCGGACGATGATCACCCCAACCCTTCGGGCCCCGCCCCTCTTGTGCCGGCGCCGTTCACCCCGGACGTCCGGCCCTCGACGGACATGGTTCGACAGGCGCCGAAGCGTTCCCGTGGCAATCTGTCCGGATGGCGAAGTCCACACGTGACCGAACGCCTGACCGTCCGTCCGGGACCGGCAGGTCCACGGCGACCCGCGTCGACTCCCGCCGGTCCTCGTCCGCGCGGCCGGGGCTCGTGCTCGCCACCATGTGCGTCGGGATGTTCCTGGTGCTCCTCGACGTCACCGTTGTCAACGTCGCCTTGCCCACGCTCGGCGCCCAGCTGCACAGCGATGTGGCGGGGATGCAATGGGTGGTTGACAGTTACGCGGTCGCTCTGGCCGCGCTGCTTCTCACCGCGGGCACGCTGGGCGACCTCCGCGGTCATTCGAGGATGGTGCTGGTCGGCCTGGCGTTGTTCGGTGCGGCTTCGGCGGCCGCCGGCCTGGCACCCTCGCTCGGTTTCCTGGTCGGTGCCCGAGCGGTCCAGGGGGTCGGCGCGGCCGTTCTGCTGCCCTGCACGATGGCCGTCATCAGCGACACCTTCCCGGACCAGCGTGCGAGGGCCCGCGCGCTCGGCATCTGGGCCGGGGTCTCGTCCCTCGCACTTCCGGCCGGTCCGGTGCTCGGCGGCCTGCTGGTCACCGCGGCCGGGTGGCGGGCGGTGTTCCTGGTCAACGTTCCGGTCGTGGTCGCGGCCATGGTGGCGTGCGCGCGGCTGGTCCCGCCCGTACGACACGACCGGTCCGGAGGGACCGACGACCACCGGATCGACCGTACGGGCGCGCTCACCTGGACGGTCGCCCTCGCGGCGGTGGTGTTCGCGGTGATCGAGTGGGGACGCGGCGCCGGAGCGCCGGTGGTCGGTGGCGCGGTCGGGATCGCCGCGTGCGCGCTGGTCGCCTTCGGGTACGCCGAACGCCGGGCGGCGCGACCGCTCCTTCCACCCTCCTTGCTGCGCACGCGCGCCTTCGTCGGAGCGAACGTCGTGGCGGCGGCGATGAACTTCGTCGGCATCGGCACGATCTTCGTAACGACGCTGTATCTGCAGGGGATCCGTCAGCACAGCCCACTGCGTGCGGGCCTGGAACTGTTGCCGCTGTTCGTTCCACTCGCGGCGCTGTCACCGCTGACCGGCCGCCTCACCGCGCGGTACGGGCCGCGCCCGCCGATGGTCGCCGGCCTGTGTGTCGGCGCGGTGGGTCTGGTCGCGCTGCTGTTGCCGGACGCTCACAGTTCGTACGCCGTTCTGCTGCCGGCGTTGCTCGGACTCGGCGTGGGCATGGGCCTGCTCACGGCGGCCGTCGTCACCGCCGCCATGAACGCCGTACCCCGGGACCGTGCGGGTCTCGCCGGCGGCGTCAACAACACCGCGCGCCAGGCGGCCGGCGCCCTCGGGGTCGCGGTGTTCGGCGCGGTGGCGGGAAGCCCGGCGCACGTGCGTGCGTTTCTCGGCGGGCTGCACGTGCTCGGACCGGTCGCGGCCTGCGTGTGGCTCGCGGCTGCCGCACTCACCGTGGCGACCGTACCGGCGCAACCGCATACCTGACTCGCGTCGCTCCGATCGCACGGCCGGATGTGACCCGTGCGGTCTGACCTCGGCGAATCGCCTGTGTACGCGAATACCTCAGTCGATCATGGAGACGTCACGGCCTGTCCCCGGCCGTCTCTCACCCCTCCCATCGCAGAGCGCTGTACCCAGTGCTCCGCGGGTTCGCCGCCATGCCCTCGACGAGGCACGGCGGTCACCGAACGAGGAGGTGGACCCTTGAAGCAAGCTTGGCTTGTCGTGCGATCGCTCTCGCAACGCTTCGTGCGCTGGTTGCTCCGGCGGCCCTTGCGCTGGATGCGGCAAAAGGTAACAGCCGCGTGGAGACCACCCATGCGGAGACGAACGCGCTTGCTGGCCTTGGCCCTCGGATGTCTGGTGGCTCGGATCCTGCTCGTGAACACAGGGATTCTCTATGGTGCCGCGGCCGTCAGAAGAGTCGACGTGGTCGTCGTCGTAATCGCTCTGCTCAGCGCCTTGCCATGGGCACTTGACCATGTGCGGAAAGGGTTACACCGCGCGGCGTCCCCCGCCGGCATGCAAACCAACCGACCGGACGATGCGGGGCCGGTCGAGCTGGCCGGTGCGCTCGCGACGGCAGGTAGCGCTGTGGCAGCCGTCGTCATCGGCGTCGCCACAGCACTGATCACGATCATGAACTTCTTCTCCCCAGTCGAACCGGTAGGCATCACCAGGCCGGCGTGCGCGGGAGCGCGCACGAACCACGTAGCCTATGTGGGGCTGACGATGGGCCTCGTAGGGAACAACAGCCGCCAGGGCCCGGCAACTTTCTACGCGGCGAACGGCCGGTTCGCTCGGGACTGCACAGTGGGGTTCTCCGCGTACTGCCTGGGCGAGCCGGTCGGCGACAGCTTGGGTACCACGGTTCACCAACGTTGGGTCACAAACCGCTGGTTGCTTGTGGCGAAACAGCCACCGGGCTGGCGGTCCACGTTGGCCAGGTGGCTGTCCGGTGAACGGTCGATGCCGCAGTTCGTCTCCGACGCCTACGTCACCCCGATCACGCCGTACGAAAGTTTGCGGAGGGCTCCATCGTCGACCTGTTCGAAGTCATACAAGCTGCCCGGGAAGGCGAAACTGCAAACCTTCGACCCGAACGCCCAGTCCTTCACCGCTCGCGCCGACCACGCCGTCAACATGGGCTTTGCGGTGTGGGTTCCACCCGGCCAAGGTTTCGTTGACGCGGACAGCTACCACCAGATCTACAAGGCCGAGTTCAAGGCGACCCAGAACCCAGGCGCGACGTCGGCGGACGGGGCGAAGACCGTCGACTGGGCCTATCACGAATCGCTGCTGAAGAATCTCCGCTCTCGACGACCACACGCGCCGGCCAGGGTCGTCGTGATGGCGATTCCCTGCATCTCCGACAACCTGCAGGCAGATGTCAAGACGGCCGCGATCGCCACATACGACATTGCGAGCGGTCCGCAACCGAAACTGCTGAAGACAAACGTAGGTGGTTACAAGCCCGATCTCCTTGCTCACGCCGCCTGCCAGGCGAACACCTGACCGACCCGGCCAGGGCTGCGCAGCGATCTTCGGTGAAGGTGGCTATGGTACGTACTCTCCTCGATGTGGCGGAGCGCGGCAGCCCAGACCTCGGGTCGTCACCTGTCAGGTCGACGCACGAGAGGACTCCCCCGTGAAAGCACGCCAAGCCTCGGCCATCGCCAGCGTTGTGGCGTGGGAGGCCCTGGACTCCAGGAGCCGGCCCACCGTCGCGTGTCGCGTCCAGCTCGGCGGTGGTGCGGTCGGCCGCGCGATCGTGCCTTCCGGTGCGTCGACCGGCGCGCACGAGGCGGTCGAACGCCGTGACGGCGGCGAACGCTACGACGGCTGGGGCGTGCGCCAGGCGGTCGCCGCGGTCACCGGCGACCTCGGCCCCGCGGTCGCGGGCCTCGACGCGACGGACCGCGCACTGGTCGACGCTCGCCTGGAGGAAGTCGACGGTACGCCCGACCTCGCCCGCACCGGCGCGAACGCGGTCCTGGCGGTGTCCCTTGCTTCGGCTCTGGCCGGGGCGCAGGCGCTGGGCCGTCCGTTGTGGCAGGTGCTCGCCGCGAGCGAACCCGGTGGCGCCCCGTCCCGCCGCCCCCTGCTGCCGATGCCGATGGTGAACATCTTCTCCGGTGGGGCGCACGCGGCCGGGGCGGTGGACATCCAGGACGTGCTGGCCGTCCCGGTCGGTGCGGACAGCTTCGCGCACGCCCTGGAGATCGTGGCCCGTGTACGTGCCGCGACCGCCGGCGTTCTCCAACGGCGTGGTCTGTCACCGGCTCTGGTCGCCGACGAGGGCGGGCTGTCCGCGCCCATGTCGGACAACGAGGCCGCCGTCGGAGTGGTCTGCGAGGGCATCGAGGCCGCGGACCTTCGGCCCGGAGTCGACGTCGCGGTCGCGGTCGACCTGGCCGCCAGCCAGTTCGGGACCGCGGAGGGGCGCTACCACCTGCGCTGCGAGAACCGCGAACTCGACCGGGCCGACTGGCTCGCAAGGCTGGCCGGCTGGTGCGAGCGGTACCCGATCGTCTCGCTGGAGGACGTCCTGCACGAGGACGACTGGGCCGGCTGGACCGAGGCGACGAGCGTCCTGCCCGAGCACTGTCAACTTCTCGGTGACGACCTGTTCGCGACGCACGTCGAACGTGTCCAGGAAGGGATCTCGCGCCGGGCCGCGAACGCCGTACTGGTCAAGCCCAACCAGGCCGGCACGCTCACCCGCGCCGAACGCGTCGTACGCGAGGCGCAGCGCGCCGGTCTGGGAACGGTCGTCAGCGCGCGTTCCGGTGACACCGAGGACACCTGGCTGGCCGACCTCTCCGTCGGCTGGCGTGCGGGTCAGATCAAGGTGGGTTCGACGATGCGGTCCGAACGCACCGCGAAGTGGAATCGCCTGCTCGAACTCGAGCACGACCTGGGACGGAACGCCTCGCTCGCCGGTCCGGAGGTCTTCGGCCGCTCAGCATCGCCGTCCGGCGTGCGAACCTGACGGCGTTCTCCGCAGCTGACAAGCCTGGGTTGACAGGTAGCGGCACACACCGCACCGGCAACCCGCCCACGGCAGGCGGCATTGACAGCCGCTCCGGAACCACGCGCTCAGACCGCTTCCTCCAGCGCCAGGCCGAAGTCGCGTACCAGTCGGTTGCGCTGGTCCTCGGCCATCAGGTGCCCCACCGAGATCACCACCACCACCGGCCACTCCACGATCCCCAGCACGGCGACCGCGGCCAGGCCGGCATAGAACGCGAGCTTCTCCGTGGCGGGCAGCGTGACCGGGCCGAACACCGGCAAGGTCATCCGTACCGTGTGCTTGTCGATGGCGTGCTCGGCCGCGCCCACCCGATTGAAGCGGGGCGTACGACGGGAAGGGGTGAGCGCCTTCGCAGCGCCGGCCTTCTTGGCGGCAGGGTTACGGGGCGTGGTCTTCTTCGCCGCGGTCTTCCGGGTGGTGGCGGCCTTCTTCGAGGCGGTCCGTTTCGCGGTGGTCCGTTTCGCGGTGGTCTTCCGGGTGGTCCCGGTGCTCGGCGCGGTGCCGGCTGTCGTCGGCGCAGCGGTCACGGTCCCCACCCCCACCCGTCGCGTACGCGTTCTGCACACCGTAGGCAGCGCGGGCTCCCGGAAGCCTCACCCAGGCTGGGTGAGCGGACCGGCGAACCCATCCGAAAACCGGCGAACGGCCAGTTCGGTCAGCCCTTCCAGCCCGCTGCCCAGCGCCGTTCCGGCGCCCGCGGCGCCGAGCGCGGTGGCCCAGCCGAGCGGGCCGAGCGGCCGGCAGCCGAAGAAGTGGCTGAGTCCGGGCGCCTGCACCACGGTGGCGAGGCCCGCCCAGGACACCGCACCGGCGCCGACGACGAGCGGGCTGCGCCACCCGGTCACCACGGACTGCCCGAGCTGGGCGCCGACCATCGCCACCAACGCGATCGTGCCGGCCCGGCCCGGTGTGCCCGTCGCCCTGCCGACTGCCCACCCGGCCGACGCCGCGGCCGCGGTGGCGCCAGCCCGGATCGCGACGTCGCGGGCCAGCCGGCTCCCGAGCGAGGCGTCGGGACCCTCGTGCAGCAAGGCCTCCGGGGTGAGATGGGCAGGCGGCCGGATCGCCAGCGCCATCGCGGGCAGTACGTCGGTGAACAGGTTGACCAGCAGCAGTTGCCGGGCGTTCAGCGGAGACCCGCTCGGTGAGAGCAGCCCGGCCCCGAGGGTGAACGCCGTCTCCCCGAGGTTGCCGCCAACCAGGACCGCGATCGCGTCCCGTACCGACGCCCACATCGCCCGGCCCTCGACGATCGCGTCGGTGATGGTCTCCAGCCGGTCGTCGGTGACCACCAGGTCGGCGGCCTCCCGGGCGGCGGTCGTGCCGTGCCGGCCGAGGGCGATGCCCACGTCGGCGAGCCGGATCGCCGGTGCGTCGTTCGAGCCGTCACCGGCCATCGCGACCGTACGCCCGATCGACTGCAGCGTGCGGACCACGCGCACCTTCTGCGCGGGCGTCACCCGGGCGACCACCGACACCTCCGGCAGTACGGCCGCCAGCGAGGCGTCGTCGTGAGCGTCCAGGTCGGTGCCGGTGAGGACCCGCCCACTGTCGAGGATGCCGAGCTCGGCCGCGATCGAGGCGGCCGTGGTGGGGTGGTCGCCGGTGAGCATCACCACACCGACCCCCGCCCGGCGCAGCAGCGCGACCGCCTGCGCGGAGGTGGGCCGCACCTGGTCGGCGAAGGCGAGGAACCCCAGCAGTTCCAGTCGTTCCACCCGGTCCTCGGTGAGGTCACGGCGGCCGGACGCGGCCCGCTCGGCGACCGCGAGCACCCGGAATCCCTGCCCGGCAAGGCGATGCACCTCCGCCTCCACCTTCTCCCGGTCGGCGTCGTCCAGCGGGCGTACGCCGGCACCCCGGCGCCAGCGCCGGCACTTCGGCATCACGATCTCCGGAGCGCCCTTCACCACCAGCCGCTGCCCGTCGTCGGTCGCGCCGAGCGCCGCGTGGTAGCCGCGGCCGGACTCGAACGGCACGTCGTCGACCAGCGTCCAGCCCGGCGCTCCGGTGTCCGCCCGAACGCCCACCTCCAGCGCCGCGTCCACCACCGCCCGGTCGGTCGGGTGCGCCGGCACCTCGCCCGCGACGTGCTCGGGACTGGCCCGCAACCCGGCCGCGAGTACCAGCGCGCCCTGCTCGCCGAGCTGGTCCAGGGACTCCTCGTCGATCCCGTCGGAGACCCGTCGCAGCCGGATCCGTCCCTCGGTGAGCGTTCCGGTCTTGTCGAGCAGCAGGGTCGTCACCCGTCCGAGCGTCTCCACCGTCGGCGGGTTGCGCACCAGCGCGTTGCGGGCGGACAGCCGGCGCGCGGACGCCAGCTGCGCCACGGTCGCCACCACCGGAAGCCCCTCCGGTACGGACGCCACGGCCAGGCTCACCGCCGTACCGAGCGTGTCGCGAAGTCTGCGCCCACGCAGCAGGCCCACGCCCACGAGCGCCGCGCCGCTACTCAGCGACACCGGAACAGTCAACCGCACAAGGCGGTTCAGGCGTTCCTGGACGCCGCCACCGGGCGGTCGGTGGGCCGCCATCGCGCGGGTTCCCCGGCCGGCCTCGGTCTCCGCGCCGGTCGCGACTACCAGCGCGGACGTACGACCGGCCGCGACCACCGTCCCGTCGTACACCATGCTGGAACGATCGGCGACGTCCGCGGCGGTGCACGGCTCGGCCGTCTTGGCGACCAGCTGCGACTCACCGGTGAGGCTGGACTCGTCGGTCTCCAGCGCCCGTTCGGTGAGGATCCGGGCGTCGGCGGGCACGGCGTCACCGGCGCGCAGCACCACCACGTCGCCGGGCACCAACTGGTCGGCGAGCACCTCCACCTCGTGGCCATCACGCCGGACCCGGACCCTGGCCGCGCTGGTGTCGGCCAACCGGCGCACCGCCCGGTCGGTGCCCACCCGCTGCATGCCGCCGATGACGGCGTTCACTCCCATCACCGCGCCGATCAGCGCCGCGTCGGACACCGAACCACTGGCCGCGGCGACCCCGGCACCGGCCGCGAGCGTGGGGGTGAGCGGGTTGGCCAGCTCCTCCAGGCTGGCGCTGAGAACGTTCGCGTGGTGGTCGTCGCCGTCCGGTGACACGGCCGGCAGCCGGGCGGCCGCCTCGTGCTCGGTGAGCCCCCGAGGAGTGCTGCGCAGGCGGCGCAGTGCGGCCGAGGCGTCCAGGGAGTGCCAGTGGTTGCGGTCGGTGCGTACCGGCTCGGGCCGGTGGGCCAGCGCGGCGGCCGACCAGGTGCCGGAGACGAAGCCCGCCGCCGCGGCGACGTTGACGCCGATCAGGGCGCGTTCGGTGGCACCGCGGGCCGGGCCGAGCGCGGCCAGCAGGGCACCGGTGACCGAGCCGTACCCGGCCAGCGCCGCACCGCGCCGGGACACCGCCTTCGCCGCGGCCGCCGCGTCGAGCAGCAGACAGGCATCCGACAGGCCCGGTCCGCTCAGCAGGTGGGCGCCCCACGGTGGCCGGTGCCCGCGCTGGGGTACGCCGATGCCGCAGTCGGCGGTCGCCAGCGCGGCACCCGGACCTACGCCGACCAGCACCACCACCCGGCCCTCGGCCTGCAGCGCGCGGATCGCGCCGGGCAGCCGGTTCCCCGCCGGCAGGTCGCGTTCGACGCCGAGCCGGCCGGCCACCCCACTCCCCCGCCCGGCGACCATCACCTCCCCCGCGCCGCCCGCGGCCGCCACCAGCGCGTCGGCCAGCGGCGCGAACTCCGGCTCCGCCGCCAGCACCGCGACCAGCTCTCCCCCGCGCGCCAGCCCCAGCGCGACCGCACCCTGGCCGGCCAGCCGGTGCGCCGTCGCCCGTACCGCCGCCGGAACCGAACCCAGCCGGTGGGTCAGCTCCGTCAGCGGGCCGAGCGTCCACCCGCCCTGCCGGTGCACGGTTTTCGGGAGGGCGGGGTCGAAGAGGCTTTCGGCGCGCAGCCGCAGCCGGGCCTCGACCGCCGGGCCGGCGCCGTCAGGATGGTGCCCGTTTCCCCCGTGTGCGTTGGCTTTACGTGCGTTGGCCTTGCGCCCGTTCGTGCGTACGAACTCGGCGGCTTCCGGCGTGCACACCGTCAGCGGCCCGAGGACGAACCCGTCGGTACGCAGGATCGCCGCGTCCAGCACCACCGTGTCCACCCGGTCCAGCCGGCGCAGCGCCTCCGGGTCCAGGCACAGCGTTCCCCGCGCTGCCAACGCCCGGTTGACACCGGTCGCGAACGCCTCCCGGGCCACGTGCCCCGCCTTGGGAATGCCGGCGCCGACCAGGGCGATCGTCCGCCGCGGGTCACGGGTGGCCAGCATGGTCGCACCGGCACCCACCATCGACGCCAGCCCGGCGACGTCGGCCAGTCGTTCGACCGGACCCGGCGGCAGCGGCGCCGGCCGTGGCGGCAGCGACAACGCCGGCGTCCGCTGCCCGTCGTCGGCCGCGCTCAGCTCCCCCTCCCGTCCTGCCCACACCCGCCCGCGCCGCCCGGCCTCGTCGGCCAGCGCCAGCCGCTGGGCGGCGTCGACGAGCAGCCCCAACGGCCCCTGGGCGAGACCCTGCGCGAGCGCGTTGCCGGCCGCCAGTGTGAGGTCGGCCGCGGACCGGCCGAGCAGGCGTTCCCACTCCCGGCGCAGTCGCGGCGTGGAGTCGATCAGGCCGACCAGCGTGGGCACCTCCGCGGGCAGCCGGGCGATCCGCAACGCCCGGCCGGCGACACTGAAGCCGAGCGCGGCGACGTCCGCGCCGAACGCGACCAGCTGCCACTGGCGCGGCTCCACGTCACCGGGATGGTCCGGCCGTGGGGGGAAGGGCTCGCCGGCCAGCCCATGCCGGCGCTCAACGGCCGCGACGGCGGTCAGCACCTCGACCGGGACCCCGGGCGCCTCCTCCTCCGGGACCTCGGAAACGTCCCCGAGCACGTCCGCGGCGCCTTCGCCGGCACCGCCGTCGTACTCCACCACGACCCGGCCCAGCACCGCGTTCACCCACGCACGTCGTACGCCGGGCAAGGCCAGCACCGCGTCCTCGAACTCCTCCGCCAGGTGCCCGCTGCCCGGCCGGTCCACTCCGCGTACCTCGACATGCGCCCGGCCGTTGCCCACCCACGACCGGCGGGTGGTCCGGCCCCGGCGCGGCCACGACCCGGGTGAGAGCGCTCCCGGCACCAGCCGGCCGACCACGGGCAGGAACATCTGCCGCGCTCAGTGGTGGAAGGACGACGTCGTACGGCCCTCGGACGGCAGCCACTCGCGCAGCCGGTCCAGGAACTTCACCGCGTCGGCCACGTCGTCCAGCAGCAGCTGGGCGAGGTCGCCCGACAGGCCGTTGCGCACCACGATCCGCATCACCACCACGTCCTCGCGGTTCTTCGGCAGCGGGTAGGCCGGCACCATCCAGCCGCGACCGCGCAGCCGGTTGGACAGGTCGTAAAGGTCCCAGTTGCCGGTGTGGCCGTCGGCCAGCCGCCAGCACACCACCGGGAGGTCGGCGCCCGGCCACATCACCTCGAACGCCTTCATCGCGGCGAGCCCGTGGGCGATGGTCCCGGCGACGTCGTGGCTCGCCTGCTGCACCCTGGTGAAGCCTCGCCGGCCCAGCCGCAGGAAGTTGTAGTACTGCAGCAGCACCTGTGCGCCGGGCCGGGAGAAGTTCAGGTTGAAGGTGCTCTCCTCACCGCCCAGGTAGGCCACCTTGAACACCAGCTCCTGAGGGACGAACTCCGTCGTACGCCACACCGCCCAGCCGACGCCCGGATACACCAGGCCGTACTTGTGGCCGGAGGCGTTGATGGAGTGCACCCGGTTGAGCCGGAAGTCCCAGCGCAGCGTGGGATGAAGGAACGGCGCGACGAAGCCTCCGGAGGCGGCGTCGACGTGTACCGGCACGTCCAGCCCGGTGCGGTCGTGCAGGTCGTCGAGTGCGGCCGCGATGTCGGCCACCGGCTCGTACGCCCCGGTGTAGGTGACCCCGAGGATGGCCACCACGCCGATGGTGTTCTCGTCCACCGCGTCGAGGACGCCGTCGGGAGTGAGGCTGGGCCGTTCGGCGGTGACCGGGACGTACCTCGGCTCCACCTCCCAGTAGTTCGCGAACTTCTCCCAGACCACCTGCACCGCGGAGCTGAACACGATGTTCGGCCGGTCGGCCGGCTTGCCCTCGGCCGCACGAGCGTGCTGCCAGCGGCGCTTGAGTGCCAGCCCGCTCAGCATGCACGCCTCCGACGACCCGACCGTCGACGTGCCGAGGGCCGCGTGGCTGTCGGGCGCGTGCCAGAGATTGGCGATGATGTGGACACAGCGGTTCTCGATCGCCGCGGTGAGGGGGTACTCGTCCTTGTCGACGAGGTTCTTGTCCGCCGCCTCGGCGTAGAGCTGGTCGGCCTCGCGTTCCATCCAGGTGGTCACGAACGTCGCGAGATTCTGCCGGGCGTTACCGTCCAGCAGGATCTCGTCGTGGATCACCTGGTACGCCGTCTCCGGCAGCATCTCGTCGGTGCCGAGGGAGTAGCGCGGCACCCGCCGCTCGCCCTGTCGTGCAAAGAGCGGGTTGACAGCCACCTCGTCCGGCAGCCGGGGCGAGGTGCGGCGATAGCGCATGGCATCCCCCTGCCCCGCCGGGCGTTTCCCCACGCCCGACTCGCCCGGCGGGCTTACGCGCCGCGGCTCACCACAGGCTGGACTTCGCGAACCTGCGGGCCAGCTGGTTGGCCGCGATCAGCAGCACCAGCCCGACCACCGAACGGAACAACCCGATCGCCGCGGCGTAGGAGAAGAGGGGCACGTCGGAGGCCAGGCCGACCTTGTAGACGTAGGTGTCGATCACTTCCGAGCTGGACAGGTTGAGGTTGTTCTGCATCAGCAGCACCTTCTCGAAACCGATGCTCAGGATCGAGCCGATGTTGAGAATCAGCAGGATCACCGCGATCGGCGCGATACCGGGCAGGTCGATGTGCCAGATGCGCTTGAGTTTCGTCGCACCGTCGACGATCGCCGCCTCGTGCAGCTCGGGGTCGATGCCGGCCAGCGCGGCCAGGTAGATGATCGCGGAGAAGCCGAGGCTCTGCCACACGCCCGACCACACGTAGATGTGCCGGAACAGGCCCGGGTCGCCCATGAAGTCGGTCGAGGAGATCCCGAACAGGCCGAGCAGGTTGTTGACCATGCCGATCCGCGGGTCCAGCAGCACGAACAACATGCCGACGATCACCACGGTGGAGATGAAGTGCGGTGCGTACGTCACCATCTGCACCGTGCGCTGGAACCACCGGACCCGCACGTAGTTGAGGGCGAGCGCCAGGACGATCGGCAACGGGAACGTCGCCACCAGCTCGTAGGCCTGCAGGACGATGGTGTTCCGGATCACCGGCCAGAACTGGTAGGACTCGATGAACCGGGTGAAGTTGTCGAAGCCGACCCAGGGGCTTCCGGTGATGCCCTGGACGACGTTGTAGTTGCGGAAGGCGATCTGCACGCCGTACATCGGCCAGTACTGGAAGATGATGACGTACGCCACCGGCAGCAACAGCATGAGGTACAGCTGCCAGCCGTGCCCGATCCGCCGGGCGGTGCTCTCCCAGCGCGTCCTTCGGTCGAGCCGCCTCGGCCGGTCCTGCCCGGACTCGGCGATCTCCCGGCGGTCGGTAAGTGTGTCTGTCACGTCGTACTCCCGTCCCTTCCTGGAGACCGGTCAGCCCTTGAGCGAGCCGATCATCACGCCCTTGACGAAGTGCCGCTGCACGAACGGATACGCCAGCAGCGGCGGGACGCTGGCGATCACGATCAACGAGTACTTCAGCAGGTCCCGCAGCTCCTGGACCCGCATGAGTTCGGCCGCGTCCTGGATCTGGGAGGGGTCGATGGAGTTCTTCACCAGAATCTCGCGCAACACCAGCTGCAGTGGGAACAACGACTCGTCGGTCAGGTAGATGAGGGCGTTGAAGAACTGGTTCCAGTGCCCCACCGCGTACAGCAGCGCGTTGACCGCGATGATCGGCTTGGACAGCGGCAGCACGATCCGGGTGAAGAACTTGAAGTCGTCGCACCCGTCGATCCGGGCCGCCTCCAGCAGCTCGTGCGGGATCGTCACCTGGTAGTAGGTCCTGGTGATGATCATGTTCCACACCGCCATCGCGGTCGGCAGGATCAGCGCCCAGCGGGTGTTCAGCAGCCCCAGCTGGTGCACGACGAGGTACGTCGGGATCATGCCGCCGCTGAACAGCATGGTGAACACGAACAAGAACATGAAGCCGTTGCGGCCGTACAGGTCACGCCGCGACAGCGGGTAGGCCGCCAGCAGCGTCATGGTCACGTTGATCAGCGTGCCGACCACCGCGTAGAAGACCGAGTTGAGGAAGCCGGCGACGATCGACTTGTACTCGAAGATCGCCTTGTATCCCTCGAGGTTGAAGTCCACCGGCCACAACCACACCTGTCCGGAGCTGATCGCCTGGGCCGAGCTGAACGACGCGCTGAGGATGTAGACCAGCGGGTACAGCACGGCCAGCAGGAACAACCCCAGGACGGCGATGTTGCAGACGTCGAAGATCCGGTCGGACCGGGTCTCCTTCATTGCCGTCACCGCCATGCTCACACTCCTCCTCGTTCGTGGACCGATCCGGAGCGGGCGGGCCGCCGGGGGCACACCGGCGACCCGCCCGCGCCGAGCTTCGGGGTCGGGCCGGGCGGCCTACTTGTACTTCGCCTCGTACGCCTTCTGGTTGATGTCGACGAACTGTGAAGTCCCCATCCGCTCCACTGTCGTGAGGTAGTTCTTCCACGCGGTGTCGTCGTCGACGTCCCACTGGCCGAGGACGAACTTCGACAGGGACTGCTTGACGTAGTTGGCGAGAGTGAGGCTGAGCTCGCCGGTCTGCGCGGCCTGCTCCTCGTCGAGGTACAGCGGCGGGAGCTGGGTCTCCTTGTCGACCTTGTACGAGTAGTAGGCTTCCTTGCTCTCCTCGTACAGCGGCTTCTCGAACGTCGGGTTCTTCGGGTCGGCAAGCTCACCGAGACGGTAGTCGTTGGAGCGGTAGCCCAGGCCGAGCTGACCCCACCACTGGCCGTCCGGCGGCGGCCAGGTGCCGAGAGTGGTCCACACGGCCTGCTTGCCGTTGATGCCGACCTCGCCCTTCTTCGCCCAGCGCCAGCCCTTGTCGAGGTCGCCGCTGTAGGACCGCATGATGGCCTCCAGCTCGTACTGTCCGTCTGCCCACTGCACCGCGACGGCGGGGTTCTTGCACGCCTTGGTCACGACGAACGCGCCACCGGTCACCGCGCCGTAGTAGTTCCAGGTCGCGAAGCGCTTGCCGTCGGGCCCCTTCAGGGTGGGAACGGCCACGTAGTCGCGCCAGCGGGCCTTGGGGTCGTCGTCGTTCAGGGTGGCGAAGCTGCCCCAGTACCACGTTCTGGTCGCACCCAGGATCGGGTCACCCTTGTGGTCACCGACGCGGCGCAACTGGTCGCCTTCCTGGGTGAACGACTGCCGGGCCAGCAGGCCCTGCTTGTACAGCTTGTTCATGTAGCGCAGGCCCTCGCGCCACTCCGGCTTGTTGAAGGTCACGTCGACCTTGCCGTTGTTCAGCACCAGCCACGGCTCACCTGGGTTGTACATGAACGAGCTCATGAAGAACGTGTCCAGCGCGTCGTCCTTGCTGGACATCAACGGCACCTCGTCGCGCTTGCCGTTGCCGTTGGGGTCTCGGTCCTTGAACGCCTTCAGGACCGCTTCGAACTCCTCCAGCGACTGGGGCATCTCCATGCCCAGTTTTTCCAGCCACGGCTTGTAGATCCACATCCGCTGGTTGCCGCAGTTGCAGTGGAAGCAGTCGTTGACGTACGGCATCGAGTAGATGTTGCCGTCCGTCGCGGTGAGGAGGTTCTTGGCGTCCGGGTAGTCCTTGAAGATCCGCTTGGTCTCGACGGTGTACTCGTCGATCAGCTTGTTCAGCGGGACGAACAGCCCCTGCGATCCGTACAGCAGCTGCTGGGCGTTGGTGAAGTTGATGTTCATGAACACGTCGGGGACGTCGCCGGAGGCGATCATCGCGTTGACCTTGGTCATCGCGTCGTCCCCGCCGGCCACCACCTGCCACTTGATGGAGACGTTGGTGTTCTTCTCGTACCACTTGCTGAAGTCGTTCTTGGCCCAGTCCCCGACGGAGACGTTCTGAGGCACGACGACGCGCAGCGTCACCTTCTCCTTGACCAGCAGCGCCTTCTTCGACGCCCGCGGTCCGACGTAGCCGTCGGGATAGATGACGTCCGAGTTCGGCGTGGTCTTCGGTCCACCCTTGGCCGCCAAGGGGTCCTTGACGGCAGCGTCCTTGGAGCCGCCGTCCCCACCGCTGCTGCACGCGGCGAGCATCGGGCCCGCCGCGGTCGCCGTCAGCCCCACACCGACCGCCCGGGTGACGAACTGCCGCCGGGACGATCCCTGCCCGGGTTCCGGCGCCACCGTCGGTCCCACCATCGGGCTCGCCTCGGCCTTTTCATCTGCCGCCATTGCACTTACTCCTCTGCACCAAGGAACGATGAACTGCCGCCCTCCCCTGCGGGCGGGCCGGCTGGAGCGGATCCGGCGACCGGAGCGGTCCGGTCGGCCGGCGCAGACACCGAAGACGTGAACGCCGCGGGTTACGGCGGTCACGAGGTCGGCAAGGGTCGAACACCCCGTGGCAACAAACAGCGTGAACTTCGAAGAGCGGATCCGGGAAAGCGATTGCCGGAATTCAGCTGTGACGCGGCTGGTGGAGCCCGAGTCTTCGTCGTACCGAGGATCTGGGGAGCCGGCGCATGTCAGCCCCCTCCCGGCGTCGGGGCGACCGAACCCCCGTCGTACAACGGCGCGAGCCGGGACCTGGAGGCCTCCAGGTGAGACCGCATCGCGGCTGCGGCGGCGTCGGCGTCACCGCCGGCGATGGCGTCGACCAGGGCTCGGTGCTCGCGCAGCGCGGCCGAGCCCATTCCCGCCCCGTAGTTGAGGCGGATGATGTGCAGATGGCAGTGCGTCCTGGTGAACGCCGCCCGCATCCGGACGTTTCCCCCGAGCTGCTGGATCAGGTCGTGCAGCCGGTGGTCGTGCGCCGCCATCCGTTGGTAGTCCTGGTAGGACGTTCCCTCCGGCGCACTGGGTATCGAGGCCAGCTCCTTGGTGAGGAGCGCGGCCTTGTCGTCGTCGATCGCGGCGGCGGCGCGGGCGGCCGCCCACGGCTCCACCACGAACCGGAACTCGAAGAGGTCCTCGAACTCCGCCTTGCTGAGCAGGGGTGCGGTCGAGTAACCCCGGAAGGGTTCCTTGATGACCAGCCCCTCCGACTCCAGCCGGACCAGTGCCTCTCGCACCGGCGACTGGGAGACCTCCAGCGCTCGTGCCGCCTCGTCGATGTTGATTCGGGCGCCCTGGCTGAAGACGCCGTCCATGATCATTTCCTTGAGCGCTTCGTAGACACCCTCGGCGAGGTTCTGCCGCCTGGGCAGCACGACGTTTCCACCTCGCCCACCCAGTGACACTCGTGCACGTGCGCCCATGCCGCGGCTCTTTTCAGGTAAGGAGCAACGAGATTTCAGGTCGGCCCGCGAGGGCCGGGAAGTGCCGAAGGACGATGTGCGTTCGAGGAGAACCCTCGATCGTGGATACACGATCCTATAGCCGACACGATCGCGCAATGCCCTCGTAACGATTGCCTCGCGCGCTTCCGTTATCGGACGCCGCCTGCTCAGCAGACGGCGTCCGGACACGTCGCGGGACGTCACTCCCACGCCTCAGCGGTGCACGTTCGCGGCCATCATCCGTACGAGTACGTCCGGAGTCACCACCCGTACATGTGGTGCCAACTGGTTGACGACCGACGCCACGTCGTCCACACTCTTGCTCCACGCGTGCCAGATCACCAGCGAGTACGCGTCGACGCTGCCGGGATCGCGGCCGGCGTCGTTCACCGTCGCGGCCACACTGGCCTCGTCGGCGCCGGACAGCCCCTGCCACAACATGGCGCGTGGAGCCACCACCGGCTTGTCGTTCACCCACACCACCCGGCCGCGGCCTGCGTCGTAACGGGAGTACTCGAGGTACACCAGTCCCTCGATCTGGTCGTGCCGCAGGTAACTCGACCAGAGCGACGTGTCGTCCATCGACTCGAAGTCGAGAATATGCACGACGCCGAGGTCGGCCCGGCGCATCTGCCCCGCCAGCCGGTCGGTGTGCAGGTCGAGGTCAGCCTTCGGATACCTGCTGGGGTAGAGATATCCGCCGCCGGAGGGTCCGACCACGAACCGGTCGCGGTGGGCCCCGTCGGCAGCGTGGTCGTAGTACCACCGCAGCACCGACGGAGCCAGGTCGACCAGGGCGGGCGCGACGGCCCAGCCCAGGTCGAGGGTTCCGCGCGTCGGGCTGCCGTACCACCTCCGGTCACTCTGGAAGTCACCGAGCAGCCACTGCACGTTGTCCCCGTCGGTGACGAGGAACGCCACGTGGTGGGTGCCCTGCGGCGGCACCGGCACGCCGTCAAGCGGGTGTTGACGCACGGTGTCGAGGGTGATGCCGGACAGCGGTGCGAGGTTGCGAGCATGGTCGGCGGCGATCGTCCGTACGCCGGCACGGGAGGAGACCGAGACGAAGGCGTCCTCCCCCGCGGACGCGTCGCCCCAGCCGATCACGGCCGCGTCCGGGTCCAGGTCGTCGACGACCTCGGCCCGGAAGCCGGAGTTGCCGTCGAAGAACATGAACGCGCCGGCCATGGTGGCGTAGTCGCGTAGCTGGTTGGCGAAGTCCGGCTTCTGCTCGACCGCGACGTCGTGCCGCAGCCGGTTCCAGAACGTCTCCTTCACCCAGCGGTCGTCCCGGCCGCGAACGTCGAGGACCCGCCGCATCCGGTGCGCACGGGCCGCGGGCTCCAGGCTCTCCTCCACCGCGACGGCTCCGACCAGTCCGGCGACGCTGGTGGCGACGTTCACCGAACCGTCGCCGTCGCGGTAGAGGACGTAGCGGTTCAGCGGCCGGTCGGTCACGTCCGTCCCGGCGAAGCGGTCCACCAGGTCCCAGGCGCCGGTCGCCTCGACCACGTCCACGTCGTAGCGGTCGGCGAGATCGGCCAGCCACACCGGGTAGCCGACGCCGGGCACGTCGACGTAGATCCCCTCGGAGCCGGCATCCGGCCGAGGGCGGGCCAGCTGACCCTGCAACGTGGCGACGAGCACGCGTTCGGCCGGGCTCAGCGCGCCCTCGGCGACGGCGTGCAGCCGGGTCGGCCGTACGCCCTTCGGGAACAGGCTGCGCGGACCCGCGTCGGCCCGCGCGGCACGTGGCCGGCCCAGGTCGACTGCACCCATGCCGAGGACACCGGCACCTGCCCATGCCATCCGGCTCATCGCCTGCCGCCGGGAGATCCCGGACCGTTCCTCGGTCATCGCGAGCGGTTCCCTTCGTCGCCTCAGGTCGAGTGCTCGCACAGTAATGATCAACTTCGCGGGGCGACCAGCGTTCGTCCCATGTCGGACGCCGGGAACCAGCACGCCCCGAGCGACACGACACACCGGATGTTGGGTTGTACTGAATCGCAGACCACAACATGTAGTCTCTCGGTGCTGGTGATCGCTGCGGGCACGTGACGCGCGACGCTCCCCTGCGGCTGCCGGCGAAGCTCCTGCCCTGCCGTCGGCGCGCGCCCCCATCCGGGCGTACGCCGATCCGACGGCCGCGAGGGTAAATGGTCATGCAGTGCGGGTACGGGCGCAGTGAGCCCGACGCCCCCCGCGTGACCTGCACAGGCCTGGGTCGACCCGACGCCGTACCACCGGCGCCGGTGGACCCCGCTCGCCTATCGCGGCCGGAGGCTGACGTCATTCCGCTCGCGAGGAGAGAGAGCCCGTGTCCACGTACGACACCACGCACGAAACACCAGCGGCCGTCACGGATTCCCCGATCGGCTCCCCGGCGCAGACCCCGCCACCGCCACCCGCCCCGGACGCCGACGAACGCCAGGTGGTCCGCCGCGACGGCAGCGTCTCGCCGTTCGACCCGGCGAAGATCGCGGTGGCCATGGCGAAGGCGTTCCTCGCGGTCGAGGGCCCCGACGCCGGCGCGTCGTCCCGCGTCCACGAGACCGTCGACCTGCTCACCCGGCAGGTCGTCGCCTCGCTGACCCGGCACCCCGACCTGGGCCGGATCTTCCACATCGAGGACATCCAGGACCAGGTGGAGCTCGCCCTGATGCGGTCGGGCAACCACCGGGTCGCCCGGGCGTACGTGCTGTACCGCGAGGAGCACACCCGCGCCCGGCTGGAACGTGAACCCGTCGTCGAGGTGGAGCCCGCCGAGGTCACCATGCACGTCAAGGGCGCCGACGGCGAGCTGTATCCCCTCGACGACGTCCGGCTCACCCGGATCGTCGAGGAGGCCTGCGGCGGGCTGCCGGCCACCTCCGCCGAGTCGGTGCTCACCGAGGTGTCCCGCAACCTCTACGACGGGATGACCCAGCACGAACTCGAGCTCGCGCTTGTGATGGCCGCCCGCACCTTCGTGGAGACCGACCCGGAGTACTCCCTCGTCAGCGGCCGGCTGCTGCTGGACAAGCTGCGCCGGGAGGCACTTTCGTTCCTGCGCGGCGGTCCCGACGAGGCGAGCCAGCAGGAGATGGCCCCGCGCTACCCGGCGTACTTCCGTGAGTACGTCGAACGCGCGGTGCGGCTGGAACTCCTGGACCCCGAGCTGGCGAGCTTCGACCTGGACCGGCTCGGCGCCGCACTGCGGCCCGACCGGGACCCGGAGTTCCAGTTCCTCGGGCTGCAGACGCTCTACGACCGCTACTTCCTGCACAGCGACGGTACGCGGTTCGAGCTGCCGCAGGCGTTCTTCATGCGGGTGGCGATGGGGCTCGCGCTGCGCGAGGACGACCGGGAACGCCGGGCGATCGAGTTCTACGAGATGCTGTCGTCGTTCGACTTCATGTGTTCCACGCCGACACTGTTCAACGCCGGAACCACCCGGGCCCAGCTGTCGTCGTGCTTCCTCACCACGGTGTCCGACGACCTGGACGGCATCTTCACCGGCATCCGGAACAATGCGATGCTGTCGAAGTACGCCGGCGGTCTGGGCAACGACTGGACACCGGTGCGCGGCATGGGCGCCTACATCAAGGGCACCAACGGCCAGTCCCAGGGCGTCGTGCCGTTCCTGAAGATCGCCAACGACACCGCGGTCGCGGTCAACCAGGGCGGCAAGCGCAAGGGTGCCGCCTGTGCCTACCTCGAGACCTGGCACATCGACGTCGAGGAGTTCCTCGACCTGCGCAAGAACACCGGCGACGAACGCCGGCGCACCCACGACATGAACACCGCGAACTGGATACCGGACCTGTTCCTCCAGCGGGTCGAGGCCGACGCCCAGTGGACGTTGTTCTCTCCCGACGAGGCGCCCGACCTGCACGAGCTGTACGGGCGGGCGTTCGCCGAGCGCTACGCGGAGTACGAGGCCCGCGCCGATCGTGGCGAGATCCGGGTGTTCCGCCGGCTGCGGGCGGTCGAGCTGTGGCGGCGGATGCTCACCATGTTGTTCGAGACCGGGCACCCGTGGATCACGTTCAAGGACCCGTGCAACCTGCGGTCCCCGCAGCAGCACACGGGCGTGGTGCACTCCTCCAACCTGTGCACCGAGATCACGCTGAACACCTCGGCCGCCGAGGTGGCCGTGTGCAACCTCGGCTCGGTCAACCTGGCCAACCACGTCGACCGGAACGGCGTCGACCACGAGCACCTGGCACGGACCGTGCGCGCTGCCGTGCGCATGCTGGACAACGTGATCGACGTGAACTTCTACACGATCCCGCAGGCCGGTGAGTCCAACCGCCGGCACCGCCCGATCGGCCTGGGCCTGATGGGCGTGCAGGACGCGTTGTTCACGCTGCGGATACCGATCGCCTCCGACGCGGCGGTGGAGTTCGCCGACACCACGACGGAGATCTTCAGCTACGAGGCCATCGCGGCCTCCAGCGACCTGGCGGCCGAACGCGGAGCCTACGCGTCGTTCCCGGGATCCCTGTGGAGCAAGGGAATTCTGCCGATCGACTCCCTGTCCCTGCTCGCCCAGGCCCGGGACGGCAAGCTCGACCTGGACCGCTCCAGCCGGCTGGACTGGGACAGCCTGCGCCGCCAGGTCCGCACCACCGGCATGCGCAACTCCAACGTGATGGCGATCGCGCCGACCGCGACGATCTCCAACATCTGCGGGGTCGGTCAGTCGATCGAGCCGCTGTACCGCAACCTGTTCGTCAAGTCGAACATGTCCGGCGACTTCACCGCGATCAACCCCCACCTCGTCCGCGACCTCAAGGCCCGCGGGCTGTGGGACGAGGTGATGGTGAGCGACCTGAAGTACTACGACGGAAGCGTCACCCCCATCGACCGGGTGCCGGCCGACCTCAAGGCCCTGTACGCGACGGCGTTCGAGGTCGACCCCGCCTGGCTGGTGGAGGCAGCGGCCCGGCGGCAGAAGTGGCTCGACCAGGCCCAGTCGCTGAACCTCTACGTCGCCTCACCGAGCGGCCTGCAACTGGACGCGTTGTACCGGCTCGCCTGGCGGCGAGGGCTGAAGACGACGTACTACCTGCGGTCCCAGAGCGCCACGCACGTGGAGAAGAGCACCCTGCGCGGCACCGACGGGAAGCTGAACGCGGTGTCACCGGCCGGGATGAGCCAGCCGGCTGGTGCCGGGGTGACCGGCGGGGCGAGCGGTGGAGTGACCGCCGGACCGGGGGTGGCGGCCACGACCGTCGTGCCGGTCGTCGCCCCGATGCCCGACCTCACCCCGGCCGGCATCACGGTGCCACCACCGTCGGACACCGCGTTCTGTGTGATCAGCGATCCCGACTGCGAAGCCTGCCAGTAAGGCGTCCCCCGAGGTGTGGAGAACCATGAACGACAGTGACCCGACCGGCCTGGGAGACATCGACCGGCACGCCGCCCGCGTCAGCGTGGACGACAAGGCGATGATCAACGCGCGCGCGGATGTCAACCAGCTGTTGCCCCTGAAGTACCAGTGGGCGTGGGAGAAGTACCTCGCCGGCTGCAACAACCACTGGATGCCGACCGAGGTGTCCATGCAGGCCGACATCGCCCTGTGGAAGTCGCCGGACGGGCTGACCGCCGACGAACGCCTGATGATCAAACGCAACCTCGGCTTCTTCGCCACGTCGGAGTCGCTGGTCGCCAACAACATCGTGCTCGCGGTCTACCGGCACCTCACCAACCCCGAGTGCCGGCAGTACCTCCTGCGCCAGGCGTTCGAGGAGGCCGTGCACACGCACACGTTCGAGTACGTCTGCGAGAGCCTCGGCCTGGACGAGGGCGAGCTGTTCAACATGTACCGCGAGGTACCCTCGATCACCGACAAGGCGGCGTGGGCGCTGGAGTACACCCGGCACCTGGAGGACCCGTCGTTCCGGACCGGCTCACCGGACCGCGACCAGGCGTTCCTTCGCGACCTGGTGGCGTTCTACGTCGTCTTCGAGGGGATGTGGTTCTACACCGGCTTCGCACAGATCCTGTCCCTCGGCCGGCGCAACAAGATGGTCGGCATTGCCGAGCAGTACCAGTACATCCTGCGGGACGAGTCGATTCACCTGAACTTCGGCATCGACGCGATCAACCAGATCAAGATCGAGAACCCACACCTGTGGAGCACGGCCTTCCAGGAGGAGATCCGCGGGATGCTGGCGCAGGCCTGCGAGCTCGAGGTCGCCTACGGACGCGACACCCTGCCGCACGGCATGCTCGGGCTGAACGCCGGCCTGAGCGAGAAGTACATGCGGTTCGTGACCAACCGCCGATGTGTCCAGATCGGGTTGACACCGGTCTTTCCCGAGACCGAGAACCCCTTCCCCTGGATGTCGGAAATGATGGACCTCAAGAAGGAGAAGAACTTCTTCGAGACCCGGGTCATCGAGTACCAAAGTGGAGGTGCCCTGACCTGGGACTGACGTGAGGATGGGCGGCGGCCTACGCCGCCCATCCTCGCTACGACCCGGTCTGGGCACCGGCCGCCTCGCCGGTGCCGAGGGGGTAGGTCGCCGCGGCCGTCGGGACCGGCGCGGGCTTGCCGGTGAGCGCGCCGGTGAGCAGCCGGTCGGTGCCCGGAAGCGCCATCAGCCGCAACGCGGCCCGGCGGACCACCAGCTCCGCCCGCGTCCTCGGCAGGAACCACCGCGCGAGCCTGCGCGCCGAGCGCTGCTTGTCCTCGGTGAGCGGTCTCCACGCCTGCTCGTACGCCGACAGCCCGGCCTCGACAGTCGGCGCGGCGGCGACGTGGTCGGCGAGCACGTACGCACCGGCCATGCCCAACGACGCGCCCTGGCCGGCGAGCAGCGAGACCGCACCGCAGGCGTCCCCGACGAGCGCGACGCGGCCGCGGCTCCATCGGGGAAGCTCCACCTGGGCCACCTGGTCGTAGTAGATCCGCGCGGATTCGGGTGCCAGGTCCACCACCCGCGGCGCGACCCAGCCCAGGGAGCCGTACTCCGCCCGGAGCGCGGCCCGCGGGTCCGCCGGCAGGGCGGGGTCCGTGGCCCGGTGCACGGCGAAGACCGCGACCTTGCTCTCCCGCAGGGCGTACAGCCCGAGCTGGCGGCCGGTGCTGTCGGTGAGGCAGAACCTCGGGCCCACCTTCGCCCGGACCTCCGGGTCGTGGAACACCCATGCGGCGGTGTGAAAGCCGAGATAACGGACGAACCGCTCCTCTGCTCCGAAGACCAGCCGGCGGACCACGGAGTGGATGCCGTCCGCGCCGACGAGCAGGTCGGCATCGATCTGCGAGCCGTCGGTGAGGCCGACCCGGACGCACTCGGACCGGTCGTCGACGGCGCGGACACTCGTCGCGTACCGCAGGTCGACGGTCGCCGGCAGCTTTTCGCGCAGCGCCCGCTCGAGGTCGGGGCGCATCAGGCTCATCACCCGCCCGCCGCTCGCCCGCTCCACCCGGGCGTACTCCAGCCGGGCCCGCACCCGGCCGTCATCGTCCAGCCAGGCGGCCTCCTCGACGACGTAGCCGAGCTCGCGCAGCCGGGGAAGCAGGCCCATCCGCTCGGCCACGTCGTACCCCGGCCCGAAGAAGTCGATCATGTAGCCCTGCTCCCGCGGGCCGGGCGCCTGCTCGACGAGCACCACGTCCCGGTTGGCGGCGGCCAGCCGGTGGGCAAGGGTCAGCCCCGCGATCCCGGCCCCGCAGATCACCACACGTCTCGCGCCGCGCATCTCACCGCACTCCTCACTCGATCAGGGTCGTCGACGGGGCCCGCAACCACGATAAACCCGAATTGGTCGATCGCCCAAACCCATAGCGGTCCGGTGCCGGACCACCGGCACCACTGCGCGTGTGCGACTACCCGGCGCACCCTGCACAATGCGAGGCATGGCGACGACGTTCGAAGTCTGGGCCCCGCTGGCCCGCGAGCAGGTCCAGGTCGAGGTCGACGGGTCGACCGTCCCGATGACCAGGTCCGGCGACGGGTGGTGGCGGGCCCGGGTCGACCAGGCCACGCACGGCACGGCGTACTCCTTCCGGCTCGACGGCGGCGAGCCCCGGGCCGACCCCCGCTCCCGCTGGCAGCCCGACGGCGTGCCCGGCCCGAGCGCGGTCTACGACCACGACATCTTCGCCTGGACCGACCAGGGCTGGCGGGGAAGCCCGCTGCCCGGCGGAGTGATCTACGAGCTGCACGTCGGCACGTTCACTCCGCAGGGAACGCTCCAGGCGGCCGTCGACCGGCTGGACCACCTCGCGGACCTCGGCGTGACGCTGGTCGAACTGCTGCCGCTGGCCGCCTTCCCCGGCCACCACGGCTGGGGCTACGACGGGGTCGGGTTGTACGCCGTGCACCAGGCCTACGGCGGGCCCGACGGGCTGAAGACGTTCGTCGACGCCTGCCACGCCCGCGGCATCGGGGTCTGCCTGGACGTCGTCTACAACCACCTCGGCCCGGCCCACAACTACCTCAGCGAGTTCGGGCCGTACTTCACCGGAAAGTACGCCACCCCGTGGGGGCAGGCCGTCAACCTCGACGACCCGGGCTCGGACGAGGTGCGCGCCTTCATCGTCGGCAACGCCCTCGGCTGGCTCCGCGACTTCCACGTGGACGCGCTGCGCCTGGACGCCGTGCACGCCCTGCACGACGAGCGCGCCGTCCCCATCCTGGAGGAGCTGTCGTACGAGGTGGACGCGACCGCCGCGCACCTCGGCCGGCCACTGTGGCTGATCGCCGAGAGCGACCGCAACGACGCGCGTACGGTGACCCCCCGCGAGACCGGCGGGCTCGGCATCCACGCGCAGTGGGACGACGACGTCCACCACGCCCTGCACGCGCTGCTGACCGGCGAGCGCGACGGCTACTACGGCGACTTCGGCAGCCTGCCGTGCCTGGCCAAGACGATGACCCGGGCGTTCTTCCACGACGGCACCTGGTCGTCGTTCCGCGGCCGCGTGCACGGCCGGCCGGTCGACGTCGAGCACACCGCCGGCTGGCGGTTCGTCGCCGCGCTGCAAAACCACGACCAGATCGGCAACCGGGCCGCCGGCGACCGGCTGTCGGCCACCCTGACCGACGACCAGCTCGCCGTGGCCGCCGGCCTGCTGCTCACCTCGCCGTACACCCCGATGCTGTTCATGGGCGAGGAGTGGGGCGCGCGCACGCCGTGGCAGTACTTCACCGACTTCGCCGACCCCGACCTCGCCGAGGCCGTCCGCAACGGCCGCCGCAACGAGTTCGCCGACCACGGCTGGAATCCCGAGGACGTGCCCGACCCGCAGGACGAGGGCACCTTCCGCGCCTCCCGGCTGGACTGGACCGAGCCGGAGAAGGAGTGGGGCGCCCGGCTGCTGGACTGGTACACCACCCTGATCAGGCTGCGCCGCGAGCTGCCCGGTCTCGCCGACCCCCGCCTGAACCAGGTCGAGGTGACCTACGACGAGGACGCGCGCTGGGTGGTGATCCGCCGGGGTGACTTCGGGGTGGTCGCCAACCTCGCCGGCGCGCCCGCGACGGTTCCGCTCGGCGCGGTGGTGGACGAGGCGACCGGCCGGGACGGGGTCGTACTCGCCTGGCATCCCGACGACACCCACACCACACCCGACTACCACGCGGAACCCAACGTGGGTCCCCACTCAGATTCCAACCCGGACTCGAACTCAGCGGACAAGGACGACGTGACCCAGATCCAGCTGCCCGGCCACTCCTTCGCCATCGTCGGGCTGCGGCCTTGAGCGCCGCCGAGCGCTCGCGCGCGAACGTCGTCTCGACCTACCGCCTGCAACTCCAGCCGGAGTTCGACTTCGACGCCGCGGCGGCCGTCGTGCCGTACCTCGCCCGGCTCGGCGTGACCCACCTCTACCTCTCGCCGATCCTGCAGGCCACGCCCGGTTCCACCCACGGCTACGACGTGGTGGACCACACCCGGCTGTCGGCCGACCTCGGCGGACAGCCGGCGTTCGACCGGCTGGTCGAGGCGGCCCACGAGGCGGGGCTGGGCGTCGTCGTCGACGTCGTGCCCAACCACATGGCCGTGCCGACTCCCCTGCACCTGAACGCCAAGCTGTGGGCGGTGCTGCGGGACGGGCCGAGCTCGCCGTACGCCCGATGGTTCGACGTCGACTGGTCGCTGCAGGCGGGCACCGGTCACGGCGCGATCCTGATGCCCGTGCTCGGCGACCGGATCGGCCAGTGCGTGGAGCGCGGGGAGATCACGCTCGACCAGCACGACGGCGCGCCGATCATCCGCTACTTCGACCACGTGTTCCCGGTCCGCCCCGGCACCGAACACCTGCCGCTGGCCGAACTCCTCGACATGCAGTTCTACCGGCTGGCGTTCTGGCGGATCGCCGACGAGGAGCTCAACTACCGGCGGTTCTTCGACATCGACACCCTCGCGGCGATCCGGGTGGAGGACCCCACGGTGTTCGCCGCCAGCCACGACCTGCTGGTCCGGCTGCACCGCGAAGGCAAGGTCGACGGCTACCGCATCGACCACCCCGACGGGCTGGCCGACCCGCGCGGCTACCTCCGCCGGCTGGCCGAGGCCACCGGCGACTCCTGGGTGGCGGCGGAGAAGATCCTCGAGGCCGACGAGCCGCTGCCGGAGGACTGGCCGTGCGCGGGCACCACCGGGTACGACGCGCTGTGGCGGGTGCAGTCGCTGTTCGTCGACCCCGACGGCGCCGCTCCGCTGCTGCGCCAGTGGACCTCCCTCACCGGAGAACCGGAGACCCTCCAGCCCGTCGTGGACGAGGCCAAGCGCTACATCGTCGACCAGGTGCTGGCCGCCGAGGTGGTCCGGCTGGTCGAACTCGTGATGGCCATGGGCGAGCACGACATCAACCTGCGCGACTTCACCCGGCGCCGGCTGACCCGCGCGCTCGGCGAGCTCCTGGTGGCCTTCGACGTCTACCGTGCCTACGTCCACCCGGGTGAGCCGCTCGCACCGGAGGCGGAGGAGATCGTGCGGGCCGCCGCGGTCCGGGCCACCGGCGCCGCGCCCGACCTGGCCGACGAGATCGAGTTCCTCGTCGGCGTCGCGCTCGGCAGCCACCGGAGCGCGGCCGCGCGGGCACTGCAGGATGAGTTCTGCGTACGGTTCCAGCAGACCACTGGGCCGGTGATGGCCAAGGGCATCGAGGACACGGCGTTCTACCGCTGGTTCCCGCTCGTCTCGCTGTGCGAGGTGGGCGCGCCGGCCGACCGGTTCGGGATCGCGGAGGACACCTTCCACGAGTGGGCGGCCCGGGCGACCGCCCGGCACCCGGCCGCGATGACGACCCTGTCCACCCACGACACCAAGCGGACCGAGGACGTACGCGCCCGGCTGGGCGTGCTCTCGGAGCTGCCCTCGGTCTGGGAGCACACGGTGTCCGCGCTGCGCGAGGCGACCGCGGCCTACCGGCCCGAGCCGCTGGACCCGGCGACGGAGTACCTGTTGTGGCAGATCCTCGTCGGCGCCTGGCCGATCGAGGCCGACCGGCTGGTGGAGTTCGTCACCAAGGCCACCCGTGAGGCCAAGCGGCACACCACCTGGACCGAACCCAACGCGGCGTACGACGAGGCGGTCACCGGGTTCGCCCGCGCGGTGGTGGCCGACGAGAACGTCGTACGCCTGGTCCGCGCGTTCGTGGACACGATCGCGCCGTACGACCGGGCCAACGTCCTCGGCCAGAAGCTCGTCCAGCTCACCTGCACCGGTGTGCCCGACGTCTACCAGGGCACCGAGCTGCGCTCGCTGACGCTGGTCGACCCGGACAACCGGCGCCCGGTCGACTTCACCGAACGGGTCCGGTTGCTGGACCGGCTGGACGCCGGCGACTCCGGGGCCTCCTCAGGTGGGGCCTCCTCCGACGGGGACGCCTCCGAGGGGGACTCCCTGGACGCGGAGAAGCTGCTGGTCACCGCGGCGACGCTGCGGTGCCGGGCGGCGCACCCGGACCGGTTCGTCGGACCGGACGCCGGCTACACGCCGTTGGAGACCACCAGCCCGCACGCGCTGGGTTTCCTGCGCGGCGGCGCGGTCGCCACCGTGGTCACCCGGCTGTCGGCCGGGCTGGCCGCCGCCGGCGGCTGGGGTTCGGCCACCGTGGACCTGCCCGCGGGCAGCTGGACCGACGAGTTCACCGGGCAGCGGGTCGACGGCGGGAAGGTCCGGCTGGACCGGCTGCTGGCCCAGCGGCCGGTGGCACTGCTCGTCCGCGCGGACGACCCGGCGGCCTGAAGCCGGTGCGCCGGTGTGCGCCGGTGCACCGCGTGGACCGCGTGCACCGGCGCACTGGTCAGGGGACCAGAACGGCGACGCCGTTCACCCGGTCCGCGGCCAGGTCGTCCAGCGCCTCGTCGGCCCGATCCAGCGGGTAGGTCGTGGTGGCGATCCGCAGCCGGTGCGCGGCCGCGGCCGCGAGGAAGGCGTGGCCGTCCTCGCGGGTGTTGGCGGTGACGCTGCGGACCGTGCGTTCCTGGAACAGATGCCGCTCGTAGTCCAGGGAGGGTACGGCGGTCAGGTAAATCCCGGCGATGCTCAGGGTGCCGCCGCGGTCGAGGGCGCTCAGCGCCGCGGGGACGAGGTCGCCCACCGGCGCGAACAGGATCGCCGCGTCGAGCGGCTCCGGCGGTGCGTCGTACGCCTCCCGTGCGGAGGCGGCACCCAGGTCGAGGGCCAGGGCGCGGGCGGCCGCAGATCGGGTGAGCACGTGCACCGTGGCGCCCTCGGCCGCCGCCACCTGGGCGGTGAGATGGGCCGAGCCGCCGAAGCCGTAGACGCCCAGCCGGCCACCGGCGGGCAGGTCTGCGCGGCGCAGTGCGCGGTAGCCGATGATCCCCGCGCACAGCAGCGGTGCGAGCTCCTGCTCGGCGTACGCGGCGAACCTGTCGCCCGGCAGCGGGTAGGCGTAGGCGGCCGGGACGGTGGCGTACTCCGCGTACCCGCCGTCGGCGTCCCAGCCGGTGTAACGGGAGTTCGAGCAGAGGTTCTCCTGGCCGCGCAGGCAGTACCTGCACTTCCCGCACGTGTGCCGCAGCCAGGGAATGCCGACCCGGCCCCCGATCCGGGCGACCTCGGCGATCCGGGGAACCAGGCTCCCTCCGCCCGCGCCCACCGCGGCCACCTCGGCGCCGGTCGCCACCACCTCTCCGACGATCTCGTGGCCGGGCACCACCGGCGAGCGGTGCGGCGGCAGGTCGCCGTCGCGCACGTGCAGGTCGGTCCGGCACACCCCGCAGGCGCGCACGCGGACCAGCAACTCCTCCGGAGCGGGCTCGGGAACCGGCAGCTCGACCGCTTCCAGCCGGCCCGGCTCGTCGACCACCCACGCCCGCATGGTCGCGGGCAGGCCGCCGGGCGCGGCCGGGGAACTCGGCTCGGTCATGGGCCGATTCTCCCCCGGCGGCCGGGATCCCACCGCCGACCTGATGGAATCGTGCAGTGGTGAACGCGGTGAGGCGTACGACGGGAGGCGCGCGGTGAGCGGCGGCCGGAGCGTGCGAGACCTGCTGGCGGACGCCGGCACGATCGGCGCGTACTTCACCGTCTCCCCTTTCCCCGTCTCCCACTTCACCGTCTCCCCCGAGATTCCCGGGGCCCCTCCCCGCGACCTCGGCCTGGTGTCGCTGGCACAGCTGTACGCCGGGCACGCCACGCTGGGCCGGGCGATCACCCACATGACGGAACGGCTCGGCACCACCGAGGTCCGGGTCGGCGCCTCGATCCTGTTCCAGGGAATGGCCGCGCGTCTGTGGTCACCGGTGGTGGCGGTGGCGCTGCTGCATCGACGGGTGCCTGTGCTCGCCCCCGAATCGACCTGGCCGGACCTCGGCGCCTCGCCCGCGTCGTGGCGTACCGACCCGGAACGGGTCACCCTGCTCGACCCGGCCGACAACCCGGGCGAGGACCCCGACGAGCACCAGGCAGAGCACCCGTCGGAGCGCCCGGACAACGACGTGGATCGCCTTGCCCGGTTGGTGGTTCGTACCGTCGTCAAGACGCACCTGACACCGTTGACCGACGCCGTGCGGGCCGAGCTCCCGATTCCGGGCGCGCTGCTGTGGGGAAACGCGGCCTCCGCACTCGTGGGCACGCTCGGCGTCCTCGCCCGTTCCAGACCCGGCCTCGCCCACGAGGTGTCCGTTCTCACCGCGACGGCGCTGCGTCAACCACCGCTTGCGGACGCCGGAACCCTCGACTCCACCCAGCTTTCGCCCGGCGACACAGGGCCACCGGCGTTCGTACGCAGGAGTTGCTGCCTCTACTACCGCGTTCCCGGCGGCGGGCTGTGCGGCGACTGCGCGCTCACCCGCCGTCCCTGACTCCGTCCCGGGGATCCGCCCCACTCCGCGGCCGGGGTAGGGCTGGCCCCACCCTCGACCGGGGGGCACCCGGGCTGCCCCTCGACAGCGGCGCCGTACAGACTCTGCGGCGTGAGCACAGACATCGCCTTCGAACGAGACGACGCCGCCACCACCACCCGTACCGACGGAAAACCCAAGTCCGGTAGCGAGTTCGCCGAACTCCGCCGCCGGGTGAGCGAGGCCGGACTCCTCGCCAGACGGCCGGGCTACTACGCGGTCCGGATCGCTGTGGTGACCGCCTGTTACGCCGGTGCCTGGGCCGCTTTCGGGTTCCTCGGCGACACCTGGGCGCAACTGCTGGTTGCGGCGTTCCTCGGCGTGGTGTTCGCCCAGGTGGCCCTGGTCGCGCACGACCTGGCGCACCGGCAGATCTTCCGCACCCGCCGCCCCAGCGAAATCGCCGGGCTGATCGCGGGCAACCTGGGCATCGGAATGAGCTACGGGTGGTGGATGGACAAGCACACCCGCCACCACGCCAACCCCAACCACGAGGACCTCGACCCGGACGTGGCGCCGGGCATCCTGGTGTGGTCGGAGGAACAGGCGCGGCACAGCCGTGGCGTGACCCGGGCGATCGGCCGCCGGCAGGCGTTCCTGTTCTTCCCGTTGCTCACCCTGGAAGGCTTCAACCTGCACGTGTCCGCGGTTCGTGCCGTCCTGCGCCCGGGCCTGCGGACCCGCCGGTGGGAGGCGATCCTGCTCACGGTGCACACCGTGGCGTACGTCGCGGCGTTGTTCCTCATCCTCTCCCCCGGCCTCGCGATCGCGTTCTGCCTGGTGCACCAGGCGGTGTTCGGGCTCTACCTCGGTTCGACGTTCGCCCCGAACCACAAGGGGATGCCGGCGCCGACCCCGGAGCAGAAGGCGGACTTCCTGCGCCGTCAGGTGGTCACCTCCCGCAACGTCAGCGGCGGCCGGCTGGTCGACGTCGCGCTCGGCGGGCTCAACTACCAGATCGAGCATCATCTCTTCCCGAGCATGCCGTCACCGCATCTGCGCCGGGCGCAGCCGATCGTGCGTGCCTACTGCGCCGAACTCGGAATTCCGTACCACCAGTCCGGCCTGGTCTCGTCCTACGCACAGGCGCTGCGGCACCTGCACCGCGTCGGCGCGTCGTTGCGCACCGGCCGGAAGTCCTAGGACCGACGACGCAGCGCCGGACGGTCTGCCGAAGGATGTCGTGCGACCCGTTCGCTCCCTAGGGTGGTGGCCATGACGCACTGGATCTGTGGCACCTGTTCGGTGGAGTACGCCGACACCCCCGAGCCCCCCTCGTCCTGCCCGATCTGCACCGACGAGCGGCAGTACGTCCCACCGACCGGGCAGGCGTGGACCACCACGAAGGACCGGGCCGCGGCCGGCCACCGCACTCGCATCGAGCCGGTCGGGCCGCACGAACCAGGACTGCACCGGGTGAGCGTCGAGCCGAAGGTGGGCATCGGCCAGATCACCCTGCTGGTCCAGACCGAGGCCGGCAACCTGATGTGGGACCCGGCGGGGTTCGTGGACCAGGACGCGGTGGACGCCATCACCGCGCTCGGCGGCCTGGCGGCGATCGCGTCCAGCCACCCGCACATGTTCGGGGTACAGGTGGAGTGGAGCCACGCGTTCAGCGGCGTACCCGTGTACGTCAACGAGGCCGACCGGCGCTGGCTCGGGCGTAACGACGAGGTGGTACGCCTGTGGTCGGGCACCCACGAACCACTGCCCGGCATCACCTTGATCCAGGCAGGCGGCCACTTCCGGGGCAGTTCGGTCGCACACTGGGCAGCCGGCGCGGGCGGGCGGGGCGTTCTGCTCAGCGGTGACACGATCTTTCCGGTGGCAGATCGCCGGTGGGTGACCTTCATGCGCAGCTTCCCCAACTCCATTCCGCTGTCCGCCGCTGCCGTGCGCCGGATCGTGGACCGGGTGGAGCCGTACGACTTCGAGCGGTTGCATGGCAACTTCGGCGCCGTCGTGGAGGAGGACGCGAAGGGTGCCGTACGCCGGTCCGCCGACCGCTACATCGGCTGGGTCAGCGGCGACTTCGACTCCGACACCTGAGCAGGCGTCACGCGGGCCGCGGCGGTACGTCCCTGGTGAGCACGTAACAGGCGACTGCCGCGGCGGCGGCGACGTTGAGCGAGTCGACCTCGGCGCTGATCGGGATCCGGGCGCGTACGTCGGCGAGACCTTGCCAGCGCGCCGACAGCCCGTCGCCCTCGGTGCCGAGCAGTAAAGCCACGCGCTCGGCGCCGCCGGCGAGGGTGTCGAGGTCGACCGCGTCGTCGGCCGGGGTGAGCGCCACCAGCCTGAACCCGGCGGCGCGCAACTCCTCCAGCCCGTCGTACCAGTTGTCCATCCGGGCGTACGGGCAGGTGAACACGGTGCCCATCGACACCTTCACCGACCGGCGGTACAGCGGGTCCGCGCACCGCGGCGCGAGCACGATCGCGTCCACCCCGAACGCGGCCGCGCCACGGAAGATCGCACCCACGTTGGTGTGGTCCACGACATCCTCGAGCACCAGGATCCGACGTGCGTGCGCGGTCACGTCGGCCACTGACTGCAGCGGCCGGCGCTCCATGGACGCGATCGCTCCGCGGTGCACGGCGAAGCCGGTGACCTCCTCCAGGAGGTCGGGCGGCAGGACGTAGCAGGGAGCATCGCCGGCCGCCACGACGTCGGCCAGGCCGTCCAGCCAGCGTTCACTCAGCAGGAACGACCGGACGGGGTAGCCGGCCGCGACCGCCCGGCGGATCACCTTGGCTCCCTCGGCGAGGAACAGGCCGTGCTCGGCCTCCAGACTCCGCCGTAGGGTGACGTCCTTGAGGTTGGCGTAGTCGCCCAGCCGAGGGTCTTCGGCCGACTCCAGCCGTACGATCGCCGACACGGCCTCAGTCTGCCGCAGGCCGCGCGGGCGGGACCCGGGCGGGGTTACCACCGGGTGCACGGCCGGGTGCGGGTACGACCGGCGCTATGAGAATCTGAGCGCATGCAGCCCGTCCTGCCGCTGTCCGCCCGGGTTCGCCGGACCGACAGCGCCTCCGACGAGGACGACGACGACCGCTTCTCCGAGGAACTGGTCGAGGCGTTCCTCACCGCGTACACCTCCCCCGGCGACGTCGTTCTCGACCCGTTCGCCGGGTTCGGGACCACCCTGGTGGTCGCGGAGAGGCTGGGCCGGCGGCCGATCGGGCTGGAGATCCTGCCGGGGAGGGTCTCCTACGTACGAGAACGCCTGCGGGACCCGTCGGCGATCATCGAGGCGGATGCCCGCGGGCTGGCGAAGCTCGACCTGCCGCCGGTCGACTTCACGATGACCTCCCCGCCGTACATGACGAGGGCGGACCATCCGGAGAACCCGCTCAACGGCTACCGCACCGACGACGGCGACTACGGCCGCTACCTCGACGAGCTCACCGCGGTGTACGCGGCGATCGGCGGTCTCCTGCGCGGACCCGAGTCGCGCGCGGTGGTCAACGTGTCGAACCTGCGCACCGATACAGGTGTCTCGCCGCTGGCGTGGGACGTGGGTGCCGCCCTGTCGCGCGTACTCGCGTTCGACCAGGAGGTCATTCTCGACTGGGCCGACCCCGAGGACTGGTACACCAACGACTACTGCCTGGTGTTTCGGCGGCCCTGAGGCTCGTCGCCCTCGGCTCTCTCGGCGCTCCCTGCGATCCGGGCAGCGATGATCCGGGCGCACTCCAGCACGCTCCGGCGGGTAAGCGATGCCAGAGCGATGCCAGCTTTCTGTCCACAGGTAGCGGTTCGGCGCTGTTTCGGGGTCTCTTTGTGGACAACGGATTCCTGTCGCTGGTGGTCGATAGCATTCGTGCATGAGTCCCTCTCCTCAGGTTTGTGTGGGGAGGTTGAGGGTGATTCCGCCGAGGCAGAGGTAGATCATGGCGGTGAGGGAGTCTGGTCCTGGGTGTCCGTAGCCGCGGCGTTGGATGACGCGGATTTTGCTGTTGATGCCTTCTGCTCGTGAGTTGGACAGGCCGAGTTCGACGGCTGCGATGGTTTGTTGGAAGTACTTCTTCAGGCGGGTGGCCAGTTGGCGCATCGCGGGGATGGTGGATCGGAACGCGCGGGTGATCCACCTTCGGAGGTAGCGGCGGGCCTGTTCGGGTGGGATGCGGTAGAGGTCTCGTAGTTGTTCTTTGAGGGTCCAGGCGCGGAAGAGCTGGTAGTTGTGGCGGCGCAGGGCGTTGATGAGGGCGCGGCGGTCGTCGGTGAGGTTTTCAGCGCCTGAGCGCAGCGCTGTCTTCAGCCGTCGCCACGCCCTGGCCGGGGCGTTGACCTGAGCGACGGTGTGCTGCTTGGCCGGGCTGGCCGGGGCGGCCGGCAGTGGTGGGACGGCGGGGTTGGCCTGGCGGGCTCTGTCGAGGGCTTCGTTGGCCCACTTGATGACGTGGAAGGGGTCCAGGCACACCGCGGCCTGTGGCGCCTTCTGTGCGGCGACGGGCATGTAGATCGGGGAGCCGTCCATGGTGATCGCGGTCAGCTGTTTGCTGCGGTCAGGGCCCAGGGCGGTGAAGAAGCCCTCGAACGCCTTGCGGGTGCGGTCCTTGGTCACCCAGACCACCCGGCCGGTGTCGTGGTCGCAGACGATGGTCAGGTAGTGGTGGCCGCGTTTGTAGGAGATCTCGTCCACCCCGATCCGATACAGCCCGTCCAGCCGGTCGGTGGGCAGATGGTCGGCCACCAGCATTCTCACCGCCCGGTCCACCGCCTCCCACGAGCACCGCAGCAGCCGGGCCACGCTCGTCTTGTCCATGCGCTGGGCCAGCCAGCCGATCACGTCCTGGAAGTCGCGGGTGTGCCGGGCGTTGCGCCGCGCCCAGGGCACGGTCTCGGTGCGGATTCCACACGCCGGGCAGGCGATCCGGGCGATGTCGGCGGCCAGCCACACCTTGGTGGCCCCGAAGTCCAGGTGGCGCCAGCGGCGGCGGGATATGTCATAGCGGGCCCGGGTGGAGAACCCGCACTCACACCGGTAGCGGCGGCCACGCCGGCGGCGAAGGCCAAGAACGAGGCCGTCGGTGGTGAAGTCCACCGAGCACACCGATGCCCCGGACAAACCCAGAATGCGGTTGAATACCGTGGTGACGCGCACGTGCGTTGCTCCAGACGGTTAAGGATTCGACACCCAGAACCTAAGGGCAACCACGTGCGCGTCTTCTCATGCCCCGCCCCGCCCCACACACCCCAACCCAGCCACACCAACCCCCCTCCCGGCCCTGGTTACGAACCCACACCAAGCCGAGGAGAGGGGCATGAGTTCGACAGTGCAGAATCCTCCGGGCTGGGACGGCGGCATCGACGCCGAACAGCGGCTGGAGGCTGCGCTGCTCGAGGTCCACGCCGTTCTCGGTGACGCGCTGGCCGCGCCGAAGTTGTCGTTGCGGGCCGAGCGGATGGGCCGGTTGTTCGACCTGCACAGCGCCGACGAGGCGATGATGTCCGCGCTGAAGCTGCAACTGGTCCGCCAGGCCGACGCCTGCGACATCGGCAAAACCACGGGTGCGGCGACCACCGCCACCTGGCTGCGCATCAGTCAGCGGATGGGCAAGAACGACTCCTACGCCACCGTCGCGCTGGCCCGTGACCTGGACCGCACCATCACCCTCACCGCCCGGGCACTGGCACGTGGCGAACTCTCGTTCCGGCATGCGCAGGTCATCGCCGCGGCCATCAAGGACCTGCCCAAGTGGGTCAGCCTCGAACAACGCGCGAAGGCCGAGGACTACCTGATCGACGAATCGCGGCGGCGTAACCCCGACGACGTACGGATCCTCGGCCGCCACCTCCTCCAGGTCATCGCGCCGCAGGAGTGGGAGGAGCGGCTGGGCAAGGAACTCGACGCCGCCGAACGCGCCGCCGAACGCAGCCGGTCCCTGTTCTACCGGCCCAACGGTGTTCCGGGCTCCGAAACCGTGGTGATCAGGCTGCCGGTGCTGGAGATGGAACAACTCCGCAAGATCATCGAAGCACTCGTCGCCTCCGACAAACGCGCCGAACCCGACGACCGCCCCCTGGACCAACGCCGAGGCGACGCGTTCGCCGACCTTATCGCCGCGATGGCCGAGTGGGAGGCATCACCGAACCGCGGCCGGGGACGCGACTGTGTCACCGTGCTGATCCACCTGCAGCAGCTGATGGCAGGTGTCGGGTTCGGCAGCATCGACGACCTCAACCCCGTCCGCCCCATGCCGTGCGGCTGCCAAACCCCCGACGCCAAACGCCAGGCGCAGCGCCAGAACGCCAAGCGCAAGGCCCGCAAGAACGCCAAGCGCAGCGAGACTTCTGAGTCCGGCGAGTCCGGCGAGTCCGGCGAGTCCGGGGAGTCCGGGCGGGGCGCGAGTCGCAGCGGCACGACACCCGCCGAACCCGGCCAGAGTGCCGGCGATAGCGAGAGCGCCAAGCCCGACCAGGCCGAGAACACCAAGCCGGGTAAGACTCCTGACGACGCCGAGGCGGCCACGTCCGAGGACGCCGACGACCCCGGGCCCGACGCCAAGCCGGGCCAAGCAGTCACCGACCCGGGCGCGACGAGCGACCCCATCCAGCCCGGCGACCCGACCGGCGCCGGTGACCCGGACGCGACGAGTGACCTCGGGAAGGGTGCGGGTGTGAGGCCAACCGCCACCGTTGGTCCGCAGGCGGCTCCCGCTACCGCGCAGACCACGGCAGCTACCTCGGAAAGTCAACCAGCTGAACCGGGACCCCGATGGGATCCGGAACCCGAACCACACAACGGGGATCCGGAACCACATACCGGACCCGAGGACTGCGACCTCGGAGCGGAAGACGACGCCGAACCTGACGAGGGTGCGGCGGGGCCGGAGGCTGCCGTCGACCCCCACGATGGGTGTCAGAAGTGCGGCGGTGGTGGATCGGCTCGCATCAGCGGCCTGCGCGGGGAGCCGCTCTCGGTCGCCACGGTCCGGCGGATGGCGTGCGACGCGAACATCATCCCCGTCGTACTCGGCGGCAACGGCGAGGTCCTCGACGTGGGGATGGCCGACCGGTTCTTCACCGAAGCGCAACGCAGGGCACTCGCGGTTCGTGACGGTTCCCACTGTCACTTCCCCGAATGCCAAGTGCCCGAGCGGCGTTGTGTCGCCCACCACATGACGGCCTGGGACGACTTCGGGCCGACCGACCTCGACAACGGAGTCCTCTTGTGCAAGACACACCACACCTTCGTCCACCACAAAGGCTGGCAGGTACGGATGGGCAGCCACGGCCACCCGGAGTACATCCCACCCGAGTGGGTGGACGTCCACCAGAAGGTTCAACGACCGTAAAAACCAAACCTTCCATGAATCCCTGCCGCATCTGGCCGACGAACGCTCACCCGTCAGCCCTCGCGGCGGTACGGAACGCTCGACGGTACGCCGACGGCGAGGTCCGCATCGTCTTCGCGAAATGGTGCCGAAAGGTGACCGCCGTGGCGAAGCCGACCGTGGCGGCGACCTGCTCGACCGGGGCGTCGCCACGCTCCAACAGAGGCAGACTCGCCTGTACACGTTGGACTATCAGCCACCGGATGGGGCTGGTTCCGGTGCAGCGCTGGAAGTGCCGCAGGTAGCTTCGCCGCGACATGTGCGCCTGGGCGGCCAGCGCCGACACCGTGAGGTCCTCCTCGAGGTGCGCCAGCGCCCACGCCATGCTGGCCGCGATCCGGTCGTCGTCGAGTTCGTCCGGCACCGGGCTCTCGACGTACTGCGCCTGACCACCGTCACGGTGCGGCGGTACGACCATCCGCCGGGCAACCGCGTTCGCGACCGACGGGCCGAAGTCCTGCCGTACCAGATGCAGGCACAGGTCCACACCGGCCGCACTGCCGGCGCTGGTGAGAACGTTCCCGTCGTCGACGTACAACACGTCGGCGTCCACCCGCACCAGGGGAAACCGCTGCCGCAGCAGCGGGGCGTACTGCCAGTGCGTCGTCGCCGGCCGGTTGTCGAGCAGGCCGGCCGCGGCGAGCGCGAACGCGCCGGAGCAGATCGAGACGATCCGCGCGCCACGCTGGTACGCGGTCCGCAGCGCGGCCACGAGTTCGGGCGAGGGGTCGCCGTGGACGTCGGGAACACCGGGAACGATCACCGTGTGAGCGTGCGCGATCTCCGCGAGGCCGTGCGCGGCGGAAAGCTCAGCCCCGCCGACCAGCCGGACCGGGTTCCTCTCGGCACAGATCCGCAGGTCGTACCACCGGAGATCGAACTCGGGCCGCTCCAGCCCGAACACCTCGGTCACGATGCCGGTCTCGAAGACCGACATCCCGTCGTAGGCGACCACCACGACCCGTCGCCCCTCGGCCGCGACCCGTCCACGGCGCCGGATCGTGACCGCTGCCGGGCCGCTCAGGTCCGCTGAATGCATGGCGCGATATTAGTGGACTACGGCATTCGGGCCACTGTCGCCCGGCCGGACGGCACCGCAGGATCAGCGGTATGAGCAATCCAGTGATCACCGCCGCGGACACTCGTTCGTCCGCCGTCGCCGCCACGCCGGCCGCCTCGCCCACCGTTGCCGTCGCCCACTTCACCGCCCGGTTGGGTTTCGAGACCGATGTGAGCGACGTGCACGCCGACCTGGAAGCCGGCGTGGCCGGCCTCGTCGTGGTCGACGTGCGGTCGGACGAGGCGTGGGCGCAGGGACACCTGCCCGGCGCGATCCACCTGCCCGTCGACCGGATCGCCACAGACGGCCCCCGGCTGGTCCCGGCCGAAGCCCTCGTCGTGACGTACTGCTGGGGACCCGGCTGCAACGGCGCGACCAGGGGCGCCCTGGAGTTCGCCCGCCTCAACCGCCGGGTGAAGGAGATGCTCGGCGGCTTCGAGTACTGGGCGCGGGAGGGCCTGGCGGTCGAGACGGCACAGGGCCGGTACCTGCGGCCGGCGGACCCGCTCACCGCCCCACTGGCAAGCCCCGCCTGTGGCTGCTGAGCCGTACGAACCGCCTCCGGAGCACGTTTCCGAAGGTCAAACTCCCACCTCGGCGCCGGGCAGAACTCCACGCTCCGGTCAGGCCCGGACGCGCAGGGCGCAACACGGCCGGCGGGTGCAGCACAAATCAGACATTTCCGGGCGAAAGGTCTTGACCTTGACCGCTGTACTGATGCGATCCTTCCTGCGTGACCTCCTACTCCTCCGGCCAGGCCGCGGACAGATCAGGCTTCAGCATCGACACCCTTCGCTATTACGAATCGGACTGCTGACGGGGATCCACCGCACCGAGTCCGGGCAACGCCGGTTCTCCGACGATGACGTCAACTGGCTGACACTGCTGCGGTGCATGCGCGACACCGAGATGCCGCTGGCACAGATGCGGAGGTACGCCGATCTCCACCGCGCCGGTCCCGACAGGCTCGCCGAGCGGCTCACCCTCCTCGAGGAACACGGCCGGCGGGTCGAACGCAGGCTCGCCCACCTGCAGACGTGCTGGACCGTCATCCGGGACGAGATCGGTACCCGGGCAGAGGCCGCGCAGCCGGTCCACTGACCGCTCACCGACGTCCGCCGCCACCGTCAAGGCCAACTTGACAATGACGCCATGTCAGAGAGGCCATGTGAGAGAGGCCATGTCAGGGACGCCATGTCAGGGGGGCCTTGACGATGGCGCCTTGACGGTGGCGGCGGACGTCCATCCCGGAGCGGCAACGGTAGGCGTCGGGCACAATGGCCCGATGCTGGTCGACGTTCCGAAGCTGTCCGGCGCGCGGGTCACCGTGATGGGCCTCGGCCTGTTCGGCGCGGGCGTGGGTGTGACGAAGTTCCTCTGCCGATCGGGTGCACGGGTCACGGTCACCGACCTCGCCGACGCGCACCAACTCAGGGAGTCGGTGGCGGCACTCGACGGCTGGCCGGTCGACCTCCACCTGGGCGGGCACCGGGAGGAGGACTTCACCGGCGCCGACCTGGTGGTCGTGAGCCCGGGCGTACCCGACGAGTCGCCCTGGCCGGCCCTCCCCCACGCGCTGGAGACGGAGCTGAACCTCTTCGTCAAGCTGTGCCCGGCGCGCACGGTCTACGGGATCACCGGCTCCAACGGCAAGTCCACCACGACCACGCTGATCGGCGAGATCCTCGCCCGCGGACCGCGCCGGGTCTGGGTCGGCGGCAACCTCGGCGTGTCCCTGCTGGACCACCTCGACGAGATCGGTCCCGACGACATCGTCGTCCTCGAACTCTCCAGCTTCCAACTGCAGCGGCTGGCTCCCCTGCGGTGGAGCCCACAGGTGTCGGTCGTCACCAACATCACGCCCAACCACCTCGACCGGCACGGCACGATGGCGCGTTACGTCGAGGCCAAGCAGACCGTCGTGAGCCACCAACGCGAAGGCGACGTACGGGTGCTGAACGCCGACGACCCGTTCGCCGCGGAGTTCGCCCGGGATTTCGCCGGAGATCATGCCGGACACCTCGGCGTCGACCCTGCCGGCGGTGCGCCGTCCATACGGTGGTTCGGGGTGAACGCCCCGGCCGACGCGACCGACGGCACCCGGATCGGCGACGAGGTGATCGAGCATGCCGGGCACCGGCTCGACGTCCGCGGCCGGCGCCTGCCCGGGAGGTTCCAGCTGCACAACCTCGCCGCGGCCACCGCCGCCACCGCGGATGCCTTCCCCGGTTGGGCACAGGCGGCCACCGAGGTCATGGTGAGCTTCCCCGGAGTGGAGCACCGGCTGGAGTTCGTCGCCGAGATCGACGGCGTCGCCTACTACGACGACTCGATCGCCACCACACCCGAGCGCACCCTGGCCGCCCTGGACACCCTGCCCGGCCCGCTGGTGATCCTGCTCGGCGGCTACGACAAGGGCCTGCCGTTCGACGCGCTCGGCGCCCGGGTCGCGGAACGCTGCCGGGCCGCGGTGGTGTTCGGGCAGACCGCCGGCGCACTGACCGCCGCGATCGGCGGAGGCAGCCATCCCGACGAGAACGCTGGCCCGGTGGACGTGCATCGGGCGACGTCGTTCGAGGACGCGGTCGCTTCGGCCCGTGCGCTGGCCCGGCCCGGCGACACGGTGCTGTTGTCGCCGGCCTGTGCGAGCTACGGCTGGTTCCGCAACTTCACCGAACGCGGACGCAGGTTCAAGGAGCTCGTCCGCGGCTGATCGGCACCGACTTCGTCGCTGATCGGCACCGGTAGGTTGGGCGGCATGTCCCTCGCAGCTGACAGCGTGCCCGGCGAGCCGAATCAGCACAGCGAGATCCGCGCGCTGGTGTTCGACTTCGACGGTCTGGTGGTCGACACCGAGACGCCGGAGTTCCAGGCCTGGCAGGAGATCTTCGCCGACCACGGCACCGTGCTGGAGCTGGCGACGTGGGCAGGCGGAATCGGTACGGCCGACCACCACTTCGACCCGTACGCCGCGCTCGACCGCGCATCCGGCCGCCCCGTCGACCGGGACGCCCTCCGCACCGCGCGGCGGGCCCGGATCCGCGAACTCGTCAGCGACCAGCCCGTCCTGCCCGGCGTCGAGGACTACCTCCGGCAGGCTCGCGACCACGGACTCCGGGTCGGCCTGGCGTCGAGTTCGTCCCGTGCCTGGGTGCACGGGCACCTGGCCGAACGCGGTCTGCTGCACCACTTCGACACCATCCGTACCGGCGACGAGGTGGAGCACACCAAGCCGGATCCGGCGTTGTATCGGCTGGCGACGGCCGACCTCGGCGTCGAGCCGGCACGTGCGGTCGCGCTGGAGGACTCCCCCAACGGCGTGGCCGCCGCCAAGCGGGCCGGCATGTTCTGCGTCGTGGTGCCGAACGCCCTGACCCGTCAACTCGACCTTGCGGCGGCCGACGTTCGGGTCGGCTCTCTTGCCAACCTGCCGTTGACACAGCTACTGGACACCGCTCGGAAATGGTCGGAACGCTCCCGCCGTTCCCGCCCGGGCATCGCGTAGACCGAAGGCGGAGGCTGCGGCCGGGCCTCCCGGGGACGCTGTGCCGGGCAGGCCGAAAAGGTGATGACTCCCCGACGGGGACGCCGATAACGTTCCGGTCCATGAACTCCCCCACATCGGCCGGCGACCCCACGCTGTCCACACCGTCACCGCCTGGGGCGGAGTTCTGCATGGAGTGCGGCCCGGAGACCGCCCTGCGCCCGGGCGACACTGGTGCCACCCGGGATGTGGCCCGGTGCCCCCGGTGCGGGTGGGAGCGTCCCTTCACCAGGCGGCCGGTATTCCTCCTGACCGGCCCGAGCGGCACCGGGAAGACCACCGTCACCGACGCGCTCACCAGGCTGGCCGACGGGGGTGGACTGCCCGGCTGCGCGGTGTTCGACGTCGACCTCACGCTGCACGTCGCCGCACTCGGCTGGGACGTCTGGCGCAACACCTGGTTGCAGCTGGCTCACGGCCTCGCCGGCAACGGCCTGGCCACGTTGCTGTGCGGGACGATCGTTCCCGAGCAGCTGGCCGAGCTACCTGCCCGGATGCTGGTGGGGCCGGTCCATCACGCGGCCCTGGACTGTCCGGACGACGTACTGGTGCGGCGCCTTCGGGACCGGCCGGCGTGGCGCGGTTCCGACGACGAGTTCGTCGCCCGCCAGCTCGGTTTCGCCGGCTGGCATCGTTCCCAGGTCGGCCGGCGGTTCGACACGCACCGATCCGATCCGGCCACGGTGGCTGCCGGGGTCGCCGAGTGGGTACGCGAGGTGCTGGGCACACCGGCCCGCCCCGCAGCCGAACCGACGGGAGGAGCCCGGTGAGCGAGATCGAGGGCAGTGACTGGGTGAGCCGTACCGCCGACGAGGTGATCGCCGAGGCCGACCGCCGCGCACCCGGCGCACCGGTCGTGTGCGCCTCCGGGCTCAGCCCGTCCGGTCCGATCCACCTGGGCAACCTCCGCGAGCTGATGGTCCCCCACCTGGTCGCCGACGAGATCCGCCGCCGCGGCCGGGACTGCGTCCACCTGCTGTCCTGGGACGACTACGACCGGCTGCGCAGGGTTCCGGCCGGGCTGCCGCCGTCGTTCACCGAACACGTCGGCCGCCCGCTGACCGCGGTACCCGACCCCGACGGCGCCTACGACAGCTGGGCCGAACGCTTCAAGGCCCCCGTGCGGGCGGCCATGGACGCGCTCGGCATCGAGGTACGCGAGATCAGCCAGACCGCGATGTACGCCTCGGGGACGTACGCCGACGCGATCCTGCGCGCCCTCGACGAACGCGCCCGCATCGACGCGATCCTGGGCCGCTACCGCACCCGGCCAGGAGCCGGGGACGCCGGGGACTCCAGGGACACCGGGGACGCCGGGGACGTGGAACAGACCGGCAACACCGGCGACCCCGGCGACACCGACGCGGCGGCAGGCCTCTACTACCCCTACCGGCCGTACTGCCATCGCTGCGGCCGCGACACCACCCAGGTGACGTCCTACGATGCAGCCGGCGCGTGGGTCGACTACGCCTGCGCCGCCTGCGGTCACCGCGACCGCGTGCACCTGCGCGAGGACAACAGCGGCAAGCTGGTGTGGAAGGTCGACTGGCCGATGCGCTGGGCACACGAGCGGGTCACGTTCGAACCCTTCGGCGCCGACCACTCCGCCCCCGGGTCCTCGTTCACGGTCGGTGCGCAGGTGGTCCGCGAGGTGTTCGGTGGTGAGCCGCCGGTTCCGCTGCCGTACTCCTTCGTCGGCATCCGCGGCATGGCGAAGATGTCGAGCTCGGCCGGCGGCGTGCCGACCCCTGCGGACGGCCTGCGAATCCTGGAGCCGGCGGTGCTGCGCTGGCTGTACACCCGGCGGCTGCCGGGCCAGGCGTTCACCATCGACTTCGGCGCCGAGGTGGGCCGGCTGTACGACGAGTGGGACCGGCTGGCGACACGTATCGAGGCCGGCCAGGCGCAGCCGTGGGAGCGCGACGTCGCCGACCGGTCGACCACGACCAGCCGCGGACCGGTCGCGGGGCCGCGCCGCCGGGTGTCGTTCCGCGTCCTGGCGTCCCTCCTCGACGTCACCGCGGGCGACACCGCCCAGGTGGGCCGGATCCTCGCCGGTTTCGACGACGGCGCACAGAACGACGCCGCCCACAACGACGGTGGACAGAACGACAGCGCACAGGGCGTCACCGTCGACGACGTCGAGCCGCGGCTGACCCTGGCCCGGACCTGGCTGGCCGAGCAGGTGCCCGCCGAGGAACGCACCCACGTACGCACCGAACCCGACAAGGACCTGCTGGCCTCGCTCACCGCCGAGGACGCGGCGTCACTGCGGGAGCTGACGTCCCGGCTGACCGAGGACTGGACGCTGACCGGGCTGACCCGCCTGGTGTACGGCGTGCCGAAGCTGCGGGCCGGCCTCACTCTGGACGACCCGGCCACGGCGGAGGTGAAGCACGCGCAGCGGGGGTTCTTCCGGTTGCTGTACCGCCTGCTCGTGGGCGCCG